>CAZFOG010000077.1:10650-18949 GCA_964520685.1 uncultured Nitrospiraceae bacterium
ACCTCACATCTCTGTCCGTGTCCGTCCGTGTGGGTCCGTATGGGTCCAATCCGTCCACTCGAGTGCACGTTGAGGCCAATCCAGTGGGCGGAGTACACTGGGGAGTGTGGAACACGAGGGGAGAATGTCGTGGTGCCGTTGCTGCTTATGTTGTTCCTGTCGGGCGTCTCCGAAGTGCCCCCCGATACCATATTTTCAGCGGATGGCCCATTCTTGCTGTCGGCAAATGTGGACAGGGGGCCTTCCCGTGGAACAGCGTTCCCGCTGGAAGTCGACCAGCCCCACGAAACGGTCACAATTCAGTGGGAGGATGTATCGGATACCAAGCCGTGGTTGCGCGAGGTTGCAATCGTCTCAGCCGGCGGAACGCCCCTGCAATGTGCCCGGCTGGAAGACTCCGCGGGAATGCCCAACGGCGTCCTGGTACACGTGCCCGCCGCGGATGTACCGGTTATCGGCCAGTCCGGCCGCGTGTTACGAAACGCCTGGGAAGGCAGCCTTCAGGTGCGCCTGGCCGACGACTATGGGTTCAGCCTGTCAAGCCGGCTTCTGGCACAGGAACCCTTCGTCTGGCTGCAGGACCTCGGAATATTCGTCTGTAAAGAGGGCAACTTCAGCACGCATGGCCCTGCCATGAAGCGGATGGCCTCCGAAGTCGACGCTGCCCGCCGTAAACCGTTTCACATCACAAGCGACAGGTTCTACGAGCACACAGAGTTTCGCGTGGACTCGCCGCGCTTCGATAACCAGGACCCGGGTCCGCTCAAAGCCGCGTACGGACTGCCACGTGTGTTGGCACCGCGAGTGACCGAGTCCCTGGCCACCCTGCCCGAGGTGGACTACGAGTATTTTTTTGCCCGCGTCGCCGATCCCCGCCACCGGACTATGTTTCTCGGGTGGCCCGATGTCTCCGTCGAATTCTATGTGCAGAGCAACGGCGCCATCGGCGTCAGTGCGCGTTCAGTCAAAGGCACCAGGCACCCCCTGCCGGAGTACTTCCTGGTGCGCTTTGGGGTGGGCGAAACACCCGAGTTCAGAGAACACGGCGACCCCGCTGCCGTTCAGTCCCTCGAAGACGGGTTTCACACCATCTGCCACACCCAGTGGCCGTCCGCCGCCGGCCCATGCACGGCCACCGCCTTCGCTTATCCGTTGGCGGGCGAAGCCGTGCAGACCGGTTACGAGCCCCTGGGTGCGTTTGTGCGCATTCGCGGCAATCGCGCGCCTGTATGGCTCGAAGTGACTCCGTGGTCCTACAACAACATGAAGGATGCCGAGTTCGAAAATCCCCTCTCCGGTCTGTCCTCCGCGCGAATCGAGAATGGCCTCCTGATCGCGGGTTCGCGCAACACCATGGCCGTCACGGGTAAAGCCGCCCTCATAGACGCTACTGATGAACGGGTTCTTGTCCGCATCGAGCCGCAGGGCGGCGCGGTCGACCTGGTTATCCCAAGCATTGCCGTAGACAATGGCCTTCTCCGGGATGCCGCAGCACGCGGCTTCGATGAGACCTTCGCGCGCGCCAAAGCATTTTGGGAAAGCCGGCTCGCCGCCGGCGCCACAATCGACACCCCCTCTCGTATCGTTAACGACGTATATAAAACCCTCCTCCCCCGCACTCTGGTATGCGCGGACCTGGACGCGGACGGCGACTACGCCCTGAAAACGAGCCCCGTTATTTACGACACGGTATGGCTCAGCATTACCGCCCTGGGTATCGAAGGTTTAGCGCGTAGAGGCCATTTCGAGGAGGCCAAACGGTACCTCGACACGGTATTCAACTGGCAGAAAGCCCAGGACAAAACAGTTGCCGGCCAGGAAACGCCCAAAGGCCGTTTTGCCCCCCCTGAAAAGTACCCGGCGCCCCCGTGGGTGAACTTCCACGGCTGGACGCAGTGGGCCGCGGCGCGCTATTTCCTGTACTCGGACGATCGGGCATGGCTCGAGGAGAAGCTGCCGCAATTGATCAGGAGCATGGATTGGGTGGCATCCCAGCGACAATTGACAAAAGTCCAAAACGAAGACGGCACAAAACCCGTCAACTTCGGGTGGCTCCCCGGTGGGCAAGTCACCGATAATTCGAGGGGCACGAGTGCCTTCTCCGACGCACCCAACTGGGCGGGCTTATTGGAATTGACGCGCGTCCTCGAGCGCATCGGCCATCCCCGCGCGGCAGAATTCCGGGCCGAGACAGAAGACTACCGCGCCTGCATCGTGCGCGGGCTGCGCCTGGCTGCCCGCGAACGCGACCCCGTGCGCCTGAATGACGGCACATTCGTTCCCTACGTACCCGGCTATCTCGAATCCAGCGGCCACGAAGAGTCCATGTGGTACGCGGCCGTGGTCGACGCCGCTCTCGAGGGTATCCTCGATTTGGGCGTCCTTCCCCGGGGCGAGCCCATGGAGGACTGGCTCCTTAACCACTTGGAAGACAATCTGTTTGTATTCGCGCCCAATCTGGCCGACGAAGCCTTTTACGCAGGCCATGCCTTCACCTACATACGGCGGGATCAGCCGGATCATGCCATATACACGTTGTTCAGCCTGCTTGCCTCCCACATGTCCCGTCAGACCCTCACCACGTTCGAGCACCGGTCCTGGGGCCGGGCGCGGGTCTGGGAATTGACTCCGTGGGCCATGGGATACTACACACGTTTGATGGCCAATCTGTTGTGCAATGACGACGGTCCGGACGAACAGGAACTCGTCTACTGCGCCGCAACACCGCGCGCGTGGCTCGACCCGGGAAAATCAATCCAGATCGAGGGCCTGCAAACACGATTCGGGCCCACCAGCTTTGTATTAGAAGCCGAGGCAAGCCAAATAACCGGCACCATTGATTTGCCGCAGCGCTTCCTTCCCCGCACCGCACGCCTTCGGTTGCGTGTGAATGGCGCCGTTACGTCCGTGAAATTCAACGGCTCGCCCGCGGCTATCGACGACCGCGGCTACGCTGCATTACCACTGGACTCTCCCCGCGTCGACGTACAAGCCATCGTGCAACGCTGATTCATGCGCAACGCACCGGTTCTTGCGGCCCAGAATATCGCCGCGGGAAGGCTCGAACCCCAACGCCGCCGCCGGCTCATGGTTCCAAGTGCGCGAAAGGCCCGGCTTTCCCGCATGCCCTCTGTTAGCGTAGAATCTCCATCGGTATCACAGGCTCCGTACGTCAGGGGAGAGATTCGATGAGCCAGAATTATGAAATCCACGTGATTGCCAATACCCACTGGGACCGGGAATGGCTCTACAATTTCCAGGAAACCCGCCTCATGTTGGTCGACTTGCTCGACCTGTTGCTCGAGGTGTTCGATTCCGAGCCGGAATACAAATCGTTCCTCCTTGACGGCCAGGCCGTTCCCATCGAGGACTATCTCGAACTCCGTCCCGAAAACCGCGCCCGCATCGTGAAGCATGTGACGGACGGACGCCTGCTTATTGGTCCCTGGTATACCTTGCCGGAATGTTTCAGCGTGAATGGCGAGTCCCTGGTTCGCAACCTGACCTACGGACACCGTGTCGCCCGGGAATCTGGCAACGTGATGAAAGTCGGGCATACCGCGTTTTCGTATGGCCAGAATTCCCAGATGCCCCAGCTCTATAGGGGCTTCGGCATCGATGTCATGCTGTTTTACCACGGTGTGTCCCACGACGAAGTGGCCAATGAGTTTATTTTCGAGGGGGCCGACGGCACCCGAATCCTCGGCTCGCAGATGAGCTCGGGCGCGCGCTACAACTTCTACCACAACGTCTACCGCCCCGCTGTGTTCGGAAAAGCCATTGACGACCGCATGTATGAGTGGGCCGAAGGCGGGCTGCCATTCCATTTGTGCCGCGAAAACCGCGCCCCCGGCCATCACGCCCTGCTGGCTCCCGTTCGCGGTCTGGCTCGAAAACGCGCGCGCGACTGCATCGCCGCGCTCCGCGAAAAGGAAGCCGCCGTCGCCACAACAAAATACCTCGCGTTCATGATGGGGCACGACAGCAGCATTCCGGACCTCGTGGAACTCGAACTCATCAAGGAGGCGCGCAAGGTCCTCGGGGACGACACGATCCTCCACAGCAGGCTTCCCGACCTGATGGCCAAGATCACGAAAGCCGCAAAGAATCTCACCGTATTGAAGGGCGAACGGCGCACGCCGGTGCTCATGAACCAGCGCATGCACCTGTACAGCGACGTGCTGTCGAGCCGCACACGCGTCAAGCGTCTCAACGCGCTGGCCGAACAGTCCCTGCAGCGCTGGGCGGAACCCTTCGCGGCCCTGGCCTGGCGCCTGGGCGCCGAGTATCCGTCCGCGGCCCTCGATCTTGCATGGAAAACCCTCTTGAAGTCGCAGCCCCATGACAGCATCTCGGGCAGTGGCGTGGACGATATCGAGCGAGACGTGCGTGACCGCCTCCGCCAGGCGGCAAACCTCGCCGATTCCATCATGGCGCGCAGCCTCCAGCACATCCAGCGGCGTATCGACAATTCGGATGCGGGCCGCGACGAGATCCTGCTCACCGTGTTCAATGCCTCCCCCTGCCCGCGGTCCGAAGTCGTCACGGCGGTGGTGGACGTCCCGCGCACGAGCGTCATGAGCGCCTTCGAGGTCGCGGCCTGTGGAAAAGGCAAACCCGCCCCGGTGCAGGTGGTCACGCGCAGACCCCATCATGCAGTCATCAATCACCCGGCCGACGCCACCTACATGCTCGATTCCGAGCAGGTGAAATTCCACTTCGAGGCGAAGAATATTCCCGCCTTCGGGTACAGCACATTCCGCCTCGCCCCGTCGAAGACCTTCGGACGGGGCAGCATGGTCACCGGCCATCACATCATGGAAAATGAGCATCTGGGCGTCTATATCAATGGCGACGGCACGCTCACCCTCGTGCACAAGGCCTCGGACGAGGTGTACGACGGGCTGCACTTCTTCGAAGATGGCGGAGAAGTGGGCAACGCCTGGATGCACATCGAACCGGCCGCCGACCGGCTCGTTTCGAGCATCGGCGCCCCCGTCACGATCGCCCTCGAGGAGAACGGGCCTCTGCTGGCGCGTTTTCGCATCGACTACCACATGACGATCCCGGCCGGGTTCGACGAAGGCCTCGGCGACCCTTGGCAGCGGCTCGACGGGGGCGGGAGCGCGTCGCGACGCAGCTACGAAACCGTCCCGCTGGTCATTTCGTCGTATGTGACCCTGCGCCGGGGCTCGCGTGCCGTCGAAATCACAACGCGGTTCATCAATACCGCCCCCTATCACCGCCTCCGCGTCTTGTTCCCCACGCGGCGCCAAACCCGCACTTGCCACGCTGAAACGCCGTTCGATGTCGTCGAGCGACCGGCCACACACGCCGCCGACAGTCCCTGGCAGGCGGGCAACGCCACCTTCCCCATGCAGCGCTTCGTGGACGTGAGCGACCGCCGCGGCGGACTGGCCGTCATCAACGACGGTTTGCGCGAATATGAGATCACGCCGGACGAGGACCTCGCCGTGGCCCTGACACTGGTCCGGGCCTACGAAGTCGCCTTGACCACCGTCAGCAAACGCTGGGAACGCCACCCCGAGATGGAATTGTCGCAGTGCCCGGGTGAACACGAGTTCCGGTACGCCATCTACCCGCACGCGGGTTCATGGGACACAGCGGACGTCTACACCGAAGTCGAGCGCCTGGCCGTCCCGCTTGAACTGGCCCAGGTGGGGCCGCACGCGGGCGATCTGCCCCAACAATTGAGCCTGTTGAGCGTGTCGCCGTCCAGCGCCGTCGTCAGCGCCCTCAAACAGTCCGAAGACGGCTCGGCCCTCGTCCTGCGCCTGTTCAATCCCACGCAGAAGAGAGTAGCCGCCGAGCTCAAGACCCACGCGAAAATCCGCACGGCCCACCTTCTGACCCTGGAAGAGGTTCCCGTCAAAAAACTCGCCGCCCTGGCAAGGTCGGTCAAGGTTCTTCTCGCGCCCAAGAAAATCGTAACCGTGAAATTGGACCTGCAGGCGACCTAGGGTGCAGCAGTTCATGCGGATTCGAGAATTGCGCCCGCGTTGACCCGTAATCCATACGGCCCCTATTCTGGATGAGAGTTCGGAGTGATGCGATGCCATACGCCAAAGCCTGCGCGACCAACCTTGACCCCCGAGGACGATTGATTGCTGTGTGTATTCTGGCTGCGGCTCTCGCCTCGTTTGGCGCCTTGGCGGCCGATACCGCTGCGGACGAGTCGAGCCGCTTAATCACGCTCGCCGGCAACTCCGGCGACGATGCGGCTTGCCGCGATTACCTGAAGCAGTTGCACGATCTGCCGGGCTTGGACCCCGAACTCCAGGCGCAAACCGCTCGCCTCATTGCCGAGCTCGACCGTTGGGTGACAAGCTCCTACCTCCCCTATTTCGGGAACGCGGTCCTGAAGACCAGGGATTACGATTTCGGCGTACCGGTAGATTCGCCGCTTTATCCCATCACCGACATCTACCGCGGACGCATGTTGAGCTGGGTCATGCTGGGCATCGGAGGAAACATTCAAAACAAACGCGGGTGGTTCGACGATACCCGGGCTGCCTTCGAGCGCGCCAGGACGGCGTTCCCGGAAAACCGCATCGTGCGGATGTACCTCGGCGAGCCCATACCCCCCAGCAAGGTTTTCCCCGAGGTCGCCGGCGCCCCGGAATGGGCCGTCTATCAGCGCGAAAGTCTCGAGCGCGTGGCCGGCATCATCACCTGGTGGATCGACAACCGGATGCAGGAAAATGGCGAATACGGCGGGGGCTGGGCAGACGACTGCGAAATGTGGCGGTTCTGGGTGCCGGTCCTCATCGGATTTGACGATCCCAGGATCACGGCCGCCCAGGCGCGGTTCTCCAACGCCCTCATGAGCCAGAAACACATGCTGGGCGGCTACACATCTCACGTCTACGACGTCGAACACACGGCCGAGGATTCCGCCGACGTCATCACGCCCATGATGCACCTGGATCCGGATAACCCGGACTGGTCGAATCGCGCCTTGCGTCTCGCCGAACTCATGGAAACGCTCTGGACCGGCATGAACGACCGCGGTTTCCTTCAGTTCAAAAGCACCTATTTCAGTGTTGACAGCGTGAGTGACAACCCCCAGCAGGCCTGCGACACGACCTATCATCCACGCGCCGTACAGCCCACGCTGCTCTATTGGCAACGCACCGGCGACGAGCGCCTGGGCCGCTTATTCACCGCCTGGATGAACACGTGGGTGGACGCTGCCGCGCGCGCCGAACGCGGCAAGGCCGCGGGAATCATCCCAAGCGCCATTCATTGGCCTGACGGCACTGTCGGCGGCCTCGGCGAACAGTGGTGGAAACCGGAGAACCACGGTGAAAGCGGTTTGTACACCTGGCCCAGCGCCATGTCGCAGATGCTCCAATCCCTTCTGCTCGCCTACCATATGACGCAAGACCCCAAATACCTCGACCCCATCAAATCCATGGCCCGAATCCGCCTCGAATACCTCAAACACCCCCCCGAGCACGCGCCCGAGGAGGGAAGCGAGGCCTGGTGTGCCGCCAAAATGGACTTCCTCAAGGGCACCGTCGCCAAATATCGCTATCTGACGGGCAAGACAGACCTCGACGAATTGCTCGCCCTGGATGCAAGCACCTACACGGCTTTCCGCATGACCGGGAACCGCGAAGGTCTCGAAGCCGCGCTCGAAGCCAACGCCGCGGCTCTTCGTATCAACTTCGAGGGATATACCAGCGAGGTCCGCTATACCGACCGCGTCATTCGTTTTCCGTCGCTGTTTGCAGCGAATTCCATGTATCCCAAAGCCATACCGGGCATCGCTCTGCCCGATACGGACCTGCTGTATTCCACTGCCACGGGCGACCCGGGCAGTGTAATGTACTTTCCCCTCAACGCGGTCCGCTGGCTCACCCCCCCGCGTGACCTGGCAGCTCTCGTCACAGAATCGGGAACCCACGCGTTTACCGCCGAACTCATTCACTTTGGCCAAAAACCCCGGCCCATGGCGGCGGAATTGTATCTGCTCGAGCCGGGAAACTACGCGTTCTCCGTCCATCCGGTTGAAGCCTCGAATGCGTCTACTCCACAACCTTTCACCGTTATCGGACCCCGGACCCGTATAACCTTTGAGCTGCCACCCCGCCGGCTTTGCGTGCTGCGCGTTGTGCACCAGGAAAACTGAATAGTCCCCACGCTGGTCCATTCACAGGCGCATGAATTCCCGTCCACCCTGTCCACCCAGCCTCCCCAAATCACCGCGCACGCCCACATCCGTAACCGTATGAATCTGCTTTACGCCGCCCCACGCGCCGTGCGATGGTAGTAG
>CAZFOG010000078.1:0-7941 GCA_964520685.1 uncultured Nitrospiraceae bacterium
CTATCGTGGACACCGAATCCCAGCCCTGGACCGCCACGTTTCACGAAGCGGCGTACAATGCGGACCTCGTTTGGCAGCGGATGGAAGAGACGGGGTTGCAAAAGAAATAAGTCCTATAGGACATATATGCCCCACAGGACTTACGTTCTTCCAATTCGCCGGCCTGGACTTTCCGTCTATTTCAAGGCCTTCACCTTAATATTGCGGAACCAGATCGGCGCGCCGGCGTGTTTGCCCTGGAACCCGATGCGGCCTTTGGTGGGCAGCTCGGCTTTGGGTTTGCTCAGCCACTCGGGAATCTCGGAACCGTCCGGATTGGTCTTCGCCGAGGTCCAGAGGCTCATGTCCATCGAGGTAATGGGTTCGCCATTCAACACGATGTCGATCCGCTTGTCCACACAAGTGACCGTCATGCGGTTCCATTCGCCGGGTTTCTTGACGACGCTCTTGGACGCCGGCAGATGGCCGAAAACCGCACCGCACCTCCAGGTGGCCGGTGAATTGGCCCATTTTTCCGCGAAATCATCGGCGATCTGGATTTCGACGGAGTTGGGAATCCAGTTCTCCGGGTCGCTGCAGTAGACTATCACACCACTGTTGGTGCCTTCGGCCGTTTTGAATTCGAGGTCGAGGATGAAATTGTCGTAATCCTTCTTCGACCAGATGGCCTTGTCCTCGCTGGCGGTCAACACCCCGTCCTCGAAGGTCCACACGCCTTCCGGCTTGTCTGCGTTCGACAGATCAGGCTTAAACAGGTTCTTCCATTGACTCACGTCGGGGTGGGCCGGCTTTTCCTCGGCGGCGGGTGCGGCGTCCTGGGCGTAGCCCGCCCAGGCCATACACAGAATCAATACGAGAATCGCCAAGTGCCTCTTCATGTTTCGGTTCTCCCGGATATTCAGCCCCGCTCCGGCGCATCGTACACCGATACGCGCGGGAACGGGGCGCTTGTGCGCTTCCTACCGGCCGCAATCAGAATCTCGAACGCATGATTGTAAAACCGTCGCGCCGCGCTATCAAGCGAACTGTTCGCGCCAGCGAACTGTTCGCGCCCGCTTTCCGGCTCCTGTTGCGGCAGGGTTTCCGTTATCCCGCCCTCCGGCGGCGAAGCGCCCATGGTGCGGCACGGCAAGGAGCCCGGCACGCCGAGCCGGTGCGGGCTCTTGCTGAACCCCCGGACCATGTCCGTTATCACCACCGCGCCGGCATCCACGCTCTTGACGATGGAAAGCAGGCGCTTGATATCCCGCCGCCGGCACACCATGAACAACTGTTCGACGGGACCGGCCATGCCCATGCCCGCGAAAACGGTCACGGGTTGGCCCGCAGCCCGCAACGCGCCGGCCAGTGCGCCGCCGCTCTTTGTGATGACATTGAGCGCGAGGTTGCCCAGTGCGAGTTTTCCTTCCACGAGGATCCCGGCAACGTTGCCGCACGCGAAGCCAAGCGCATAGAACACGATCAGCGCCGGCGATTGCCGGAGCTGGGTCACGACCGTACTGACCACAAGGACCCAGATGATCACCTCCACAAAACCCAGAAAGAATGCGATCACCATCCGGCCCTGAACGGCCATCATCATCCGAAGCGTCCCCATCGCAACGTCCACTATCCGTGCGATGAAGACGAGGATCCCTGTCAACCACATCCCGGCGTCCATCTCAATCTCTCCTGTCGTGGGGCAACATACGGCACAACCGCCTGCCCGGCCGCCGAACAGGCGTTCGCGGGGCCGGGCCCTATCACAGCGTCCAGTGTCGTGCCGCCTCGGGCTGATAGATGATCCCAATGACCTCGAGGTGACGGACGCCTTTCGGGGTGTCCCATTCCACCACGTCGCCGATGTGCGACCCAAACAGGGCCAGACCCAGCGACGACAGCACCGAGACCCGCCCCTCGAGGGGCTTGCTGTCGGAGGGAAACACGAGGTTGTAGACCCCTTCCTGCTGAGATTCCTTATCCCGCACGCGCGTTATCGAATTCATCGTAATCACGTCGGGCGGAATCTCCGCGGGTTCCACGGCCGTCGACTCAGTAAGTTTCTTCTGGAGTTCGTCGCCCCGCGACCACTCGCGCTTGCCACTCTGCGCTTTCATGGTATCAATCACTTCTTGCAGGCGGGCCTGGTCGAACTTGCTTATCACGGACTTCTTCTTGCTCATCCAAAACCTCCTTCTTGCTCCGGAACCCGGGTCCTCAGCGCGAGGCGCGCTTCACGGCTGTCCGGTCCTGCGCCCTGCGAGACTCAGCCAAACGGCTGGCTGGGGGTCCCGGCAGCGCATCCCGCTCATCAGGCGTGCCCCCCCAACGCCGGGGATTTCGCTGACCGCCCAAGACGGCCGGACCTGTCCGCTGTCATTCTCGTACTCCTCTATCCAGCAACGGCATGCGCTGTTGCCGGGTCATCCATGGGTTTCAACGGGGAACTATGTGCACTGGAACTTGGGATCGTCAGGACCATTCTCAGCGCCCGTGACGCGCTTGCCCGCGAACTACAGATGATAGTCGCCGGATGCCTCCGGTTGATACAGAATCTGAGCTATCTCATATATGGGAGTGTCCCCGCCGGTGCCCTCCGCGAAAACATCTCCCAGGCGCCGGCCCAATAGGGCCATGCCAAACGGATTCAGGACAGAGACATTCTCGGGAGCCAAATCGGCGTTTCGCGGAAATACCAGCGTGTAGATTTGGTCCGTGCCGGTTTGCGGGTCCCTCACCCGCACTTTGGAGTTCATGGTGACCACGTCGGGCGGCACTTCACGCGGATTCGTAATGCGGGCCTGTCGTAGTTCTTCGTCCAGGACATCCGCGTTCTTCTGATTGTCCTTCGAGCCAAAGGCACGCACCACTTCGAGAAGCTCCCGGAGACGTTCGAGGTCGTAACGGCTGATGTAGATGGCCCGCGATTCCGCGGGCGCAGCGGCTGTGTCGCCTTCGGCATGGTCTCCCGTGGGCACGATCCCGCGCAACAGCACGGTCCGCATGTGCCGCGCGACTTTGGCCAAGTTGTCCGATTGCAGCGGGTCCGACCAGTAGCTCGTGAAGGCGGTCAGCATTCCTTCGAGACAGACAGACATCTTGATGACCGGCGTTCCCTTCTGCCCCAGCTTGGCAAAGCAGCGGGCAAAGACCCGCTCGACAATGTCGACGTATTTCTGATGCAGCCGGTTCACTTCGGCCCCCAGCCGCTCGGGCTCCGGCTGCACGCCCAGGTACGATGGGAAACAGAAGGGCTGGAAGAACAGCCGGTCGTTCGAATGGTTGCACAAACGCAGCCGGATGAGATCCAGCACCGCCTCTTCCGGGTCGCTGGCCCGTGTCAAGGGTTCCAGGCGGCGGATCACGAATTCGCCGATGCGCTGGGCAACCCGCCCATACACGTCTTCTTTGCTCTCGAAAAGGTTGTAGATCGATCCCACAGAGATTCCCGCTTCCCGCGCCAGCATCTCCATAGTGGTTTGTTGATACCCTTTCCGTCCGAATACCAGTTCCGCGGCATCCAGAATCGCACTATCGACCGGCTGGCGGCGTTTTCTGGTCCCCGTGCTGACTTTGTCGCCCGACATGGCACGCATCCCTTTCGGTCGTTATGAACACGCATTCTAACTTGAAGCTGTATTCATTATAGCCCCGGGAACGCGTCCTGTCAACCCATCCCGCAGCCCATCACACACGAGTCGCGACCCTGAACGTCCAGCAGAATTGAACCGGTCACGGGCCTGTGTTAGCATCAAGTTCGGCCATTTGGGCGGGGGCGCGTATCACAGGGGGCAGTCGGGCCATCCTGTATGAGATTAAGAAGCATGAACACCGAGCTGCTGAAAGCGCGTCTAAACCTGCACGTAGTGCTGCGCAACCTCGAGGATCTTCCCGATCTCGACCCGGGCGTGGCGGAATTGACCCGGGATTGGCGCACAACGGTTCAGTTCTGTGTGCGCGGCGGTCTCGGCGCGGCACTCGCATTCGAGGGAGGGCGATGCCGCCATTACACCACGCGCGCGCCTCACACCGATGTGAAACTGTTCTACTTCTCGCCGGCACACCTCAACGCCATGTTCGCGGGCACCTCGAATCCGGTACCCCTCAAAGGTTTCTCCAAACTCAACTTTCTCAAGAACGAATTCACGGAACTTACCCGGCGGCTGGAACATTTTCTGCGTCCGGACCCCGGCAAACTGTCGGACCCCGCCTATCTCAAGGTGAACACACTTCTGACCCTCTACACCGGAGTGTTTGCGGCGAAACCGCTCGTCGAACTGGACCCGGTTGCGGCCCAGCTTGCGGCGGCCACCCCGAAGGGCTCGGTTCAATTCGTGGTGGACTCAAACGAGCCCATGGCCCATATTGTCTATGGCGATACGGGCGTTGAACCCCAGAAAGGCGGCACCGCTCGGCCCTCCGCAATCATGCGGTTTGCGGACTGGTCCGCGGCCAACCGCATCATTACCGGGGGCCTGGATGCTTTCAGCGCCACGGGTAAGGGACTGCTTTGCCTCGAGGGCAATGTCCCCATCATCGATAACACGGGCCTCATCATGGATCGGGTCACGAGGTACCTGGCATGACGGTCCCCAGCGAAAGACACGCGTTCATGGACACCTTCGAGTACGCTGAATCGCGCAGCCTTTTCGATCGCGCCTGTGAGGTCATCCCGGGTGGTATTTACGGCCATTTCAGCCCGGCGCCGCTGACGTATACCGCTGCGTTCCCCTTCTTTGCCGCCCGTGCGCAGGGAGCCCGCTTCTGGGACGTCGACGGTAACGAGTTCATTGATTACATGTGCGCGTACGGTCCCATGATCCTCGGTTACGCCAATCCCGTCGTCGACGAAGCATTCCGCAGGCAGATGCAGCAGGGCGATACGGTGACCCTGGCCTCGCCGCGAATGGTCGAGCTGGCAGAACTGCTGGTCGAGCGCATCGCCATTGCCGACTGGGCTTTCTTCGCCAAAAACGGCGCTGACGTGACTTCCTACGCGGTCACCATCGCCCGCGCGGCCACCGGGCGCAACAAGATCATCGCGATCAAGGGGGGGTACCACGGCACGCAACCCTGGATGCAGGCGGTGGGGCATCACGGTGTCACCGAAGACGACCACCGGAATTACATACGCGTACCCTGGAATGACTTCGCTGCCCTCGAGCAGGTCGTCGCCGAACACGGCAGCGATATCGCAGGGTTCATCGCCACCCCCTACCATCACCCCGTATTCCAGGACAGCGCCCTCCCCGCGGAAGGCTATTGGCAGAAAGTCGAGGCCCTGCTGAAACACCACGGCATTGTTCTCATCGTGGATGACGTGCGGTGCGGGTTCCGGCTTCACACGGGCGGCAGCAATGAACTGTACGGCTTCAAGCCCGACCTCATCTGCTTCTGCAAAGCCATTGCCAACGGGTATCCCATTTCCGCGCTGGTCGGCGCCGAAGCCCTGCGCAACGTCACCGCCAACGTGTTTCATACCGGCAGTTACTGGTACTCGGCCGGCCCCATGGCGGCCGCGATCGCCACGCTGCAGGAATTGAAACGCCTCGACGCACCGCGCCTCCTTCGGGAGACCGGCCAGAAACTCAACGACGGACTGGTCCGAATCGCCAAAAGCTACGGCTACACCCTGAAGGTCACCGGTGAGCCGTCCATGGCCTATTACCGGATTACCGACGACGAAACCCTGATGCTGCACCAGCGCTGGTGCGCGGACTGCACCCGCCGCGGCGCCTATTTCACACCACACCATAACTGGTTCGTCTCGGCCGCGCATACCGACACCGACCTTCAACGCACCTGGGATATTGCCGACGATGCCTTCAAGGTGATCCAATCCCGAGGAACAGAAGGGAAGGCCCAGAGACAAAGCCGGTGACAGCGCGCGCGGAGGTGTGTTGGCCAAACGGCCCTATCCAGGATGGTTCCAGCAGCAAAAGCCGATTGATTGTACTATACTCGCTCTGGCCTGATGATTGGGCTTCGACCTCTGCACAGGATGGAACCCACCAGGACCAGGGAAGTCGCGTTACGGGGCGGGGAAGGAACATCCGTCGCTTTGAGCCGGATCGCGGCGGGCTCTTCTCCTGTGCCGAAGAGGAAAGGAAACGGTAATGGCATTCGATGGGCTTACACTGGGAATCCCGAGAGAAATCATGGAACACGAGTACCGCGTGGCGGCTATCCCGGAGACGGTGGCGCAGTACGTCGCCCAGGGTGCGCGGGTTATGGTCGAGCACGACGCCGGTGAAAGCGCCCACCACCACGACGACGCGTACCGGGAAGCCGGAGCCGAGGTCACGGCCGACAAACAACGCATCTTCGAGCAGGCCGACGTCATTCTGAAAGTGAAGGAGCCTCAATTCGACGCTCGCGCGGGCTGTCATGAAGTGGCGATGATGAGGCGCGGCCAGGCAATCGTCGCCTTTCTCCATCCCGCATCGCCCGCCAACCATCCGATGGTGCGCGACCTCGCGGCGCAGGGCGTCGTCAGTTTCACCCTGGACGGCATCCCCCGAATCAGCAAGACCCAGCCCATGGACGCCCTCACCTCCATGAGCACCGTCGCCGGGTACAAAGGCGTGATCATGGCGGCAAACGCCCTCGGGTCGTTCATGCCCATGATGGATACGGCGGTGGGAATGCTGGAGCCCGCGAAAGTGCTGGTGGCCGGGGTGGGGGTGGCCGGTCTTCAGGCGCTGGCCACGGCAAAACGGCTGGGCGCTGTGAACTTCGCCGCCGACGTACGCCCCGAGGCTCTCGAACAGGCCAGGAGTCTCCGCGCAACCGTGGTCGATACCGGCGTTCCCCCCGAAATCGCCGTCGGTTCAGGAGGCTACGCACGGGCGCTGCCCCTCGAATGGCTGCGTAAGGAACGGGAGGCCCTGCGCGACACCGTGACGCAGTCCGATATCGTGATACTCTCGGCACTGGTGCCCGGCCGCATCGCCCCCGTCCTGGTAACCGAAGATATGGTCCGCGGCATGAAGCCCGGTTCGGTTATCGTGGACATCGCGATTGACCAGGGAGGCAACTGCGAACTGACGGAGGCCGGCCGCACCGTGACCAAACACCGGGTCACCATCGCCGGGGTCAAAAACATACCCGGGTTTGTCCCGCGGAGCTCGGCCTGGCTGTTCTCGCACAACCTCCTGCGTTTTCTGACCTACATCGTTCAGGATGGAACAGTCCGGGCGGACCGCTCGGACGAGATCATCGGGCCGACGCTTGTTACGATGGACGGCGAAGTGGTGCATGCGGGCGCGCTCGATGCGATGGCGCAGTGCGCGTCTGGTGAGGGGAGGCTCTGATGCGGTTGGCCCTCTTGCTGGCGGTGTTCGTGGCGGCTTCGGCCATCGGTTATCGCATTATTCGGCAGGTACCGCCATTGCTGCACACCCCGCTGATGTCCGGCATGAACGCCGTGTCGGGCGTCACGGTCCTGGGCGCCCTGACCGCGACGGCCGCCGCGCTCACCACGGGGAGCCGGCTGCTGGGCGCAATCGCCGTGGCCGCGGCCATGGTGAACGTCGTAGGCGGCCTGGCCGTGACGGACCGCATGCTCAAGAAATTCCGCGCCAGGGAGTAACAGGAAACCATGCCGGATATCTACGAGTGGACCGGGGTTGCCCTGGCCGTAGGCGTCCTCGTTGGGATCCGCCTCATGAACCGGCCCGAAACCGCCGCGATTGGCAACCGGCTGTCAGCCCTCTGCCTGCTCGCCGCCATTGTCATGGTTCTCTGGCGAAACGGCGCGCTCACGGCGCCCGTCGTGCTCGCGGCCCTTGTCGCAGGCACTCTTGTGGGTCTTATCCTGGCCCTGCGGGTGACGATGCTGCAGATGCCGCAGCTGGTTGCGCTTCTCAACGGTCTGGGCGGCGCGGCATCCCTGCTGACAGCATTCGTGGCCGCGGTAGACGGCGGTATGGCCCCCGGCCTCGCTGGCCGCATCCCTGCCGC
>CAZFOG010000078.1:8041-18848 GCA_964520685.1 uncultured Nitrospiraceae bacterium
CCCGTCGAAGCTTTGCTCCAGGCCCAGTCCGTGGTTGTGATTCCCGGTTACGGCATGGCGCTCGGAGAAGCCGAAACGCAAGTGCGCGCTCTGTACGAATTGCTCGTGAGCCTCGACAAGGACGTTACATTCGCCATTCACCCCGTCGCCGGCCGTATGCCGGGCCACATGACCGTTCTCCTGGCGGACGTGGACATTCCGTACGACAGGATGGTCCAGCTCGATGCCATCAACCCCCGGTTTGCCCAAACCGACGTGGCGCTCGTGGTCGGCGCGTGCGATGTGGTGAATCCCGCCGCCATCACGGCCCAGGGAACCCCCATCTACGGCATGCCCATCCTGCTCGCCCATGAAGCGCAGGGCATCATTGTCTGCAACCTCGACACAAAACCCGGCTACTCCGGCGTCGAAAACCCTCTCTACCAGCGCCCCAACGTCGTCCTGCTCCTGGGCAACGCCGCCGAAACGCTCGACGCACTCATCAACGATATCCGCGGGCGGATCGGATAGCGGATCCGCGACCAGGCTGTTTTGGGATACTTCAAAGGAGCCAGCGGCGTGTTGAGCCGCGGGGGTAATTTGCCTCGTACCACGCTGACCAAGTACACTCACCGGGATATTTCCTTGTCGTCAGACACGGGGACTCGCTTGGAGAGACGGTTTATGCCCAGAATCAAGAAGTTTACTGTTATCGCGAAGTTGCCAACCGTGCTGGAACCCCTCCGCGATTTGGCCTACAACCTGTGGTGGTCGTGGGACCCGGAAGCCATCGATTTATTCTTTCGCATCGACCGTGACCAATGGATCACTGTCAAGCAGAACCCGGTCCGGCTTCTGGGCGAAGTACCCCAGGGACGCCTCGAGGAATTGGCACAGGATGACGGGTATCTGGCGCACCTCGAGCGTGTGTACACGCGGTTCAAGGCATACCTCGCCGGAAACAGCTGGCACGAAAAGAACCCGGGCGCGCCGAAAGATTTCCAGGTGGCCTATTTGTCGGCCGAGTTCGGCCTGCATGAATCTCTGGCGTTGTATTCGGGCGGATTGGGCGTGTTGGCCGGCGACCACCTGAAGGCGGCCAGCGATATGGGGCTGCCCCTGGTGGGCGTGGGTTTGATGTACCGGGAAGGCTATTTGCAGCAGTACCTCAACGCAGATGGATGGCAGCAGGAACGGTACCCCCTCAATGATTTCTACAACATGCCGGTCACCCTCGTCCGCGATGACCAGGGAAAGTGCGTGGTCATCGAAGTGGAGTACCCCGAACGGCCGGTGAAGGCGCGCGTCTGGCGGATTGACGTGGGCCGCGTGCCCCTCTATATGCTGGATTGCGATTTCGATGAGAACGAGCCGGACGACCGCGAGATCACCGCACGGCTGTATGGCGGCGGCAATGACATGCGGGTGCGGCAGGAGATTCTGCTGGGCATGGGCGGCGTGACGATGCTGCGGAAGCTCGATATTCACCCAACCGTCTGGCATATGAATGAGGGCCATTCGGCCTTTATGACGCTGCAGCGTATCAAGAACCTCGTCAAAGGCGAAGGACTGAGCCTGGACCACGCCATCGAGTCTGTGAAAGCGGCCAGCGTGTTCACCACGCATACGCCGGTGCCGGCTGGCAATGACATGTTTCTGCCGGAGCTGATGGAACATTATTACCGCCGGTATGTGGACGATATGGGTATGAGCATGGAGCGCTTTCTCGGGCTCGGCCGCCAGGACCCGAGCGATCCGCGCGAACCCTTCTGCATGACGGTGCTGGCGCTCAAACTTTCCGCTTTCGCGAATGGCGTGAGTAAACTGCACGGCGCCACCGCGCGCGCCATGTGGT
This sequence comes from uncultured Nitrospiraceae bacterium, assembly GCA_964520685.1. GTDB lineage: Bacteria > Hydrogenedentota > Hydrogenedentia > Hydrogenedentales > SLHB01 > UBA2224. The sequence goes on from CAZFOG010000078.1 coordinate 9,876, forward strand.
CGCGGACATGGGCCGGCGTGCCCGAAGACGAAGTGCCGATCACGGCGATTACCAACGGCATTCATCAGCGGTTCTGGGTCTCGCGCGACCTGGCAGGCCTCTTCGACCGGTACCTGGGCCCCGGTTGGATGACCAACCCGTCGGACCCCGCTGTATGGCTGCGGATCGATCAGGTTCCGGATGCAGAGCTCTGGCGCACCCATGAGCGCCGCCGCGAACGGCTTGTGAATTTCGCGCGCCGCCGCCTGGCCGCCCAGTTGAAGTCCCGCGGCGCCCCGAATGCGGAGATCGAGGCGGCGTCCGAAGCGCTGGATCCCGAGGTGTTGACTATCGCGTTCGCACGCCGTTTCGCCACGTATAAGCGGGCCAAACTGCTTCTGAGTGATCCGGAGCGGTTCACGAGGATTCTCCTGGATGAACGGCGGCCCGTGCAGATCATTTTCGCCGGAAAGGCCCACCCGGCCGACAACCAGGGCAAGGATTTGATTCGTACCCTGATCCATTTCTTGCGTGAGAACGAAGTCCGCAACCGCCTGGTCTTCCTCGAGGATTACGATATCAACGTGGCCCGGTACATGGTTCAGGGCGTGGACTGCTGGCTCAATACGCCGCGCCGGCCCCTCGAGGCTTCGGGCACCAGCGGCATGAAATCGGCCGCCAACGGCGGGCTCAACATCAGCATTCCCGACGGGTGGTGGTGTGAAGCGGAAGACTTGGGCGAAAATGGGTGGAGCATCGGCCGGGGCGAAATGTACGACAACCCCGACGAGCAGGACGTCGTAGAAAGCGAAATGCTCTACGAACTCCTCGAACAGGAAATCGTTCCGATGTTTTACGAGCGCGGTACAGACGGTTTGCCGCGCCGGTGGGTCACGCGGATGAAGAACGCCATGCGGACCATCAACCCGGTTTTCAATACCCAGCGCATGGTGCAGGAGTACGCGGACCGGTTCTATGTGCCGGCCACGCAGCGCCGCATTGCCATGCAGGAAGACAACCGCGAGCGTTCGCTGGCCCTGGCGGAGTGGAAAAAGAAGGTGCGCGCGTGCTGGCCCCACGTCCGCTTCGCAGACATCGAGAGCGGCCCGCTTGACGGGCTCCCCTATGGTTCGAATCTCGAGGTCACCGCGGACCTGTTTCTGGACAAGCTCTCGACCGGCGACGTTACGGTCGAGATATACTACGGCACCGTGGACAGCTACGGGCGGATCCACGACGGCCGCCATGCCCCGATGCAACTCGAGCAGACCATGAACGATGGCGTTCACCGGTTCAAAGGGTTAATCTATTGCGACAAGACGGGCCAGCAGGGGTTCACCGTGCGCGTGGTACCGAGCCACCCGGACCTGGCGCAAAAACACGAGACAGCGTTGATTTCCTGGGCCTGATGCGCCCGGAAGCTTTGCGAATTTGGGGGTAGTGTTCATTGCAGTCAGCCGGCGCCTCAAGGTGGCCGCGCTGAATTCACGGAAAGGAGACGTGCATCATGACAGCGAAGCCCCTGCGGATTGGCATTGTAGGTACGGGGTTCGGACGGTACCATATGGACGGTTTCAGCCAGGTGCCCGGCGTCGAGATCCTCGCCATTTGCGACCTGAACAAAGCGGAAGCACAGCAGTTCGCCAAGCAGTACGGCGCCCGGTATGTGTTCACGAGCGCCAAACGCATGTTTGCCATGGACGAACTGGACGCGGTCTCCATCGCGGTGCCCAACGCGCTGCATGCTCCCATGACCATTGATGCCCTGAAGAGCGGCAAGCATGTCTTAATCGAGAAGCCCATGACCATCAAGCCGCAAGACGCGAGGAAGATGGCCGATGCCGCGAAGAAGACCGGGAAACTGCTCATGGTCGAACAGGCCCTGCGGTTCCGGCCCGAGGCGCAGCTGGTCAAGGCCTATGCCGAGCGCGGTGAATTTGGAAACATGTACTATGCCCGCTCCACGTGGTACCGGCGCAAAGGCTGGCCCCATCTCCACATGCCGCCCGACGGCACCCTCGGACGCGGCATCTGGTTTCTCCAGAAGCGCCTTGCCGGCTTCGGCGCTCTCGGTGATATCGGGGTGCACCTCCTTGATCTCGCCTGGTACATCATGGGCACCCCGAAGCCCGTGTCGGTGTCCGGCCAGCTCTTCCGCCACGTGGCCGTTCCCGAACTGAAGGCCAAGGGGCTGCCTGCCGAGGTCGAGGAAATGGCGGCGGGCGTCATCAAGTTTCAGGGCGGCAAAGCCATCATGGTCGAAGTGTCGTGGGATACTTACACCAAACCCGCCATGGAATGCTTCATTATGGGCGATAAAGGCGGCGCCAGCGTGTTCCCCGCGCAGATCTTCCGCGGCGGCGACATCGACGAGACCGTCGACATCGAAACCCATTACAACGGCCTCCCCATCGAGACCGCCTTCAGCCACTTCATCGATTGCATCCGCGATCGCCGCAAAAAATGCATCGCACCGGCGGACCAAAACGTTACCTTGATCACCATGCTCGATGCCCTCGCCCGCTCCGCCAAATCCGGCAAGGAAATCAGGCTGTAGGGTAGATGCCGACGATGCAACTCGCGCCCCGGCACCCAGAAGGTCCCGGGGCGCGATTTTGTGTCCTTATCCGGCAGGTCACGCGGCCGACTCGGTTTCCTTGCCGTCTTTGAAGCGGACGGATACGAGTTGTGAAACACCGCGCTCCTGCATGGTCACGCCGTAGAGGGCGTTGCCGCGCGCCATGGTCTGTTTGTTGTGGGTAATGACCACAAACTGGCTCTGATCCGTGAAATCGTCGAGCATGGTCAGGAACCGGCCGATGTTGGCGTCGTCGAGGGGTGCGTCGACCTCGTCGAGCACGCAGAAGGGACTCGGCTTCGCCCGGAAAATGCTAAACAGCAGGGCGAGGGCGGTCATGGCCTGTTCGCCGCCGGACAGGAGCGAAATACTCTGAAGCTTCTTGCCGGGAGGCCGCGCTTCGATTTCGATACCGCTTTCGAGGGGATCGTCTTCGTCGAGAAGGTAAATGCGGGCCTGCCCGCCGTTGAACATGGTGCGGAAGTAGTTCCGGAAATGGTCGCCCACCAGGGTGAACGTTTCCATGAACATGGCGAGTATCTTCTTGTCGCTGCGGGCGATGACGCCCAGGAGCGTTTCCCGGGCGCTCTGCAGATCGTTGAATTGGGTCGTGAGAAACGCTTCGCGCTTTTCGAGGGCCTCGTATTCCTCGATGGCCATCAGATTGACTTCGCCCATGCGCTGCAAGCGTGCCCGAACGTCGTTCACGAGTTTGTCGCGTTCTTCGGGGGTATGCTCGTCGGTTCCCACTTCGTCCTCGCGCAGAGACGCCAACGCAATGTTGTAATCCTCGAGGATGCGTTCCTGGAAAAACCCGACCCGGTCTTCGCGCTGGCGCAGCGCCAGTTCGGTTTCGTGAACCCGCGCCTGGGCGCCCCGGGCCTTCTCGCGCAGGTCGCGAAGCTCCTTTTCGACCGTCTCGGATTCGTCGAGGAGTTTCTGGCGCTGGTTTTCCGCGTCGATAACCTTGCCGCGGGCCTGTTCCTTGCTTTCCGACAGGGCTTTCGAGCGTTCGATGTGGAGGTGAATACTGCCCTCGAGCCGTTTCCGCTCTTCCTGCTGACTGGTCACCGACTCGCGGCGCCGGCGGGCCTCGTCAAGGGCTTCCTCGCGGCGCGCCTGTTCCCGTTCGATGTCGCGGGCGGTCTCCTGGATGCGCTGGGCGATACCGGCCTGGCGCACGCGCAAGTCGGCCAGTTCGCTTGTGCACACCGACAACGCCTGCCGTGCCCGCGAGGCGGCTTCCTGCGCTTCGGCGATCTCGTGCTGCATTATTTCGTCATCGCTGGCCATCGTGTCGGCACGTGCGGCGGCCTCTTTGCGCTGGTCTTCGAGCGTATCGCGGCGGCCGCAGAGTTCGTCGCGCTGCTTATCCAGGTCTTGTGAACCCTGAACCAGGTTGTCCAGTTCGGTGCTTTCGCGGGCGAGCACCATGCCGAGCTCGTTCAGCGCGCGCCGGAGTGTGGCCTCAGCCGCTTCATGATTCTTGATCTGCGCCGTCAGCTCCTCGAGCTGCGCGGTGAGAGCCTGCCCCTTATCGGCCATTTCGGTAAGCCGGTTTTCCAACGCAGAAAGCTGTGTTTCGAGGTCGGCAATTTCCGCGCTTCGCCCGAGCAACCCGCCGCGGTCATGACGGGTTCGGCCGCCGGTCACCGCGCCTGACGACTGCACAACTTCGCCGTCCAGCGTGACGAGTTTCGGGTAGGACTGTTCCTCGCGGGCGATACGGATCGCGTCGTCGAGCGTTTCAACAACAACCGTATCCCGCAACAGATACTCGACGGCCGGGCTGATGTGGTCGTCGAAGCGCACGAACGTGATAGCTTCGCCAACCACGCCCTGCCGGCCTGCAAGAGACTGCGTTTCGCGGTTGTGGGGACGCAGGATGTCGAGCGGCAAGAACGTAACACGGCCGGCCTGGCTGGATTTCAGGAAATCGATCGCTTCCTTGGCCGCGCCGGCGTGTTCCGTGACGACATTGTTGATGTTGCCCCCCAAGGCCGCCTCGATGGCACGCTCGTATGCCTTCTCGGTGGACAAGAGATCGCCAACGGGGCCGATAATGTCTTGCATGTCGGAACGGCCCTCGGACTTGGCCCGCATGACGGCACGCACGCCCGTGGCAAACCCTTCGTAGTTGTCGCGCAATTCGCGAAGCGACGTCAGCCGCGCATCGAGACTGCTTTTCGTTTCACGCAGCCCCTGCCATTCCTGGTTAAGCGCGCGAAGCGCCTGGGCTTTGCCGGCCTGCTCGCGCTGCGCCTGGGTGCGGGCGGCTTCCGTCTCTGTGAAGCGTTCTTGTTTTTCGGAGTCTTCGGCGCGGTGCTGCTCGAGTTCCTTGAGCAGTTCCTCGCGCCGCTGACCAATGCGCGATTGATTTTCATAGATGGCCTCGAGCTGGGCCTCGATGTTGGCGATATTGACGGCCAAGGTCTCGAGTTCGGTGGCGGCCTTTGCCCGGGTGTTCATTTTCTCGACGGCCTGGGCACGCTTTTCCTCGAGGCGCGCATCGGCTTCGCCCACGGCAGCGGTCAACGCGGCGTGCTCCTGTGCCTTCGCCTCGATGGCAGCCGCGCAGTCCTCGAGTTCGCCTTGTGCCTTCTTGCGTTCGGACCGGGCGCCTTCAATCTGCACGGCGATGGATTCGGCGCGCTGCTCGAAGTCGGTGCTTTCGGCTTCTGCCCGCTTCTCCTGCTCTTCGGAAAAGGCCATTTTCTGGCGTGTCAAGGCGATTTCGCGCTCGATCTTTTCCATCTCGGAGTCGATCTCGTGAACGCCCTCGCGCCGGGCCAGCAACACGCGGTCGACTTCAAGTTTGGCAAGGCCGAGTTCTTCAAACCGCGCCTCGAATTCCGAGATGCGGGCGGAGGTGCCTTCATATGCGTCGCTCGCCCCGGCAAACTGCTTCTTGAGCTCCCCGATTTCCGCGGTCAGTGTGCGGTATTTCAGCCAGGCAGCCCGGATTTCGACGTCGCGGAGCATTTCCGTCAGTTCCCGGTACCGGATAGCGGCATTCACCTGGCGCTTCAGCGTCCGCATCTGGCGCTGCACCTCGAAGATGATGTCGCGGAGGCGCAAGAGGTTGTTCTCGGCCGATTCGAGCTTGCGGAGAGCGGCGCGTTTGCGGTTCTTGTACTTGATAATCCCCGCCGCTTCCTCGAACAGAAACCGGCGGTCCTCGGGCTTCGAACTCAGGATCAAATCCATCTTGCCCTGACCGACCATCGAATACGCGCTGGTACCGATGCCGGTGTCCATGAACAATTCCTGGATATCCTTCAACCGGCACGGCGCATTGTTGATGAGGTACTCGCTCTCCCCCGAACGGTAGAGCCGCCGGGTGACAGCGACTTCCGCGAAATCCACCGGCAGCTTCGAGTCCGCATTGTCAAAAAGCACGGTCACTTCGGCCATGCCGACAGGGTTGCGGTTTTCACTGCCGTTGAAAATGACGTCCTGCATAAGCGCGCCGCGCAATTCCCTGGCGCGCTGCTCCCCCAGACACCATTTCATCGCATCGAGAATATTGCTCTTGCCGCAGCCGTTGGGACCTACAATCGCGGTCACGCCGGGCTCGAACCGCACCACGGTGCGGTCGGCAAACGATTTGAATCCCGCTAATTCTAATTGCTTGAAATACATGGCAAACGGATATCCGTCTCGTGTTTGTTACGCCAGTACTGGATCCTCGCGCAAGAGGCGCGTGATCGACCGGGCTCTACCCGTATTCTCTTCCGCATCGACGACGACCGCCGCGATTCCGGGCCTTTCTTTGGACACCTTGAACTCGGCCGGCATGCCGGTGAGAAACCGGCGCACCACGAGTTCGCTCTCGACGCCGATGACGGAATCCAGGGGGCCCGTCATGCCCACGTCCGTGATATAGGCCGTCCCTTTCGGGAGTACCCGCTCGTCGGCGGTTTGCACATGGGTATGGGTCCCGATGACGGCGGTACACATACCATCGAGATGCCAGCCCATGGCCACCTTCTCCGACGTGGCCTCGGCATGCATGTCGACCAGAACCAGCGGCGTTGCCTGCCGCAGTTCGTCGACCACGCGCGAGCCCACCGTGAACGGACACGAGAGGGGCTCCATGTACACCCGCCCGAGGAGACTGACGATACCCACCTTTCGGCCGTCATCCAGCGTGTATACAATCGCGCCCCTGCCCGGGACTCCGTCGGGATAGTTTGCCGGACGGACCACATGGTCAAACGACCCAATCGCCTTGACGAACTCGCGCTTGCGCCACGTGTGGTTTCCCAGCGTGATTACGTGAATCCCCAGTCCCGTCAGTTCGCGGAGGATGGCTGCGGTGATGCCCAGCCCCCCCGCCGCATTCTCTCCGTTCCCTACCACCAAGTCAAGAGCGAACTCGTCGCGCAGCCGCGGCAGCCAATAGGCCACGCTCTGCCGGCCCGGACGGCCCACAATGTCCCCAATGAACAAGATGTTCATACCCGCGATTCGCTCGTGGTTGCTGCGCGTCTAGTTGGCTGTTTCGGTCGCACGGGTCTCTCGAATGACCGTGATCCGGATTTGGCCGGGATAGGTCATTTCCTGCTCGACCTTTCGGGCGACATCCCGGGCAAGCTGGGCGGCCTGGGCGTCGTCGACCTTGTCGGGCACGACGGCCAGCCGCACTTCGCGACCGGCCTGAAGGGCATAGGATTTTTCCACTCCCTCAAATCCGTTGGCAAGTGCTTCAAGCTGTTCCAGGCGTTTCACGTACGACTCGATGGTCTCGCGGCGCGCACCGGGGCGGGCCGCCGACAACGCATCGGCCGCCTGCACCAGCACCGCGATAACCGAGGACTTTTCCTGTTCGTTGTGGTGGGCGGCAATAGCGTTGACAATGTTGGGGCTTTCGCCATAACGCCGGGCAAAATCGGCGCCGATCGCGGCGTGCGAACCCTCGACTTCGTGCGTGACGGCCTTGCCGATATCGTGAATCAGCGCGGCCCGCTTGGCTTCCTGCACGTTCAAGCCCAGTTCCGCCGCCATCATACCCGAAAGATGGCAGACTTCCTGGGCATGGCGTAACACGTTCTGGCCGTATGACGTACGGTAATTGAGCCGCCCGAGAAGCTTCACAATCTCGGGATGGAGCCCGTGCACACCCGTTTCCAGGCACGCCGCCTCGCCCAGTTCCTTCACCGTCTGGTTCATCTCCTCCTGGACTTTCGCGACCACCTCTTCAATACGGGCAGGATGGATTCGCCCGTCTTGGATAAGGCGCTCGAGGGCGATACGGGCCACTTCGCGCCGAATCGGGTCAAATCCCGACAGGATCACGGCCTCGGGGGTGTCGTCGATGATGATATTGATGCCCGTGACACTCTCGAGGGCGCGGATGTTACGCCCTTCCCGCCCGATAATCCGGCCTTTCATCTCGTCATTCGGCAAATCCACCACCGAAACCGTGCTTTCGGCGACATGGTCGGCCGCGCACCGCTGAATGGCCTGGCTGATAACCCATTGGGCCCGTTTCTCGGAATTCTCAACCAGCTCGTCCTCGAGGCGCTTCAGCCGCAGGGCGGTATCGCGCCGGACCTCGTTCTCGAGCTGGGTAAAGAGTTCGCGGCGGGCCTGTTCGGCACTCATGCCCGAGACACTTTCCAGTCGGGTGCGCTGTTCCAGGATGAGCCGGTCGATTTCCTCCTGACGGGTTTCCAGCGCCTGCTCGCGCTTGGTAAGGTCGCGCTCTTTGGCGCTGATTTCACCGGACTTGGTCTCAAGGAGTTCGACGCGTTTGTCGACGCTTTCCTCCTTGGCCAGAATCCGTTTTTCGAGCGCCACAAGCTCGCGGCGCTGTTCGCGGGCCTCGCGCTCGACTTCCGCCCGCAGTTCGATGCGCTGTTCCTTGAGTTCGGTTTGCGCCTCTTTGAGAATCGCAGCGGCTTCCCGTTCTGCATCGGAGATGGCCTGGGCGGCCTCGCGGCGCGCCGTGCTCATGTAACGGCGGCCCATAATGCGGCTGCCGATAGCAGTGAGGATGATCCCGATGAGGATGCCCACTCCGATCCACAGAGCTATCATAAGTGGATCCATGCGTGAACCTCCGCCCCGTCAGGGACTGTCTATTCCGACGGGAAGCGTGTGGCGCAAGGAAGCACGCAGAGTTGGGTTAATCCAACTCCAAGGAGTTGCAGCATTTGACTTTGGGGATTTTCACACCTGCAGACAAATTAGCCCACCCACCATATCGAAAAACCGTCACAACAACCCGACACGGCCCTCCCTCGAACGAAGCCGTAATGCGTCGATTTGTCTCGTAACGTGGGCAAAATGCAACCAATATGCTCTACCGCCCCACTTCCAGCCGGATAAGCTTGGGTTAAAACGTTACACGAAACTATCTAAAGGCGGATTTAGTATATGTGTGCCAGCCAGACAAGTCAAACGACTTTTTG
>CAZFOG010000079.1:0-2903 GCA_964520685.1 uncultured Nitrospiraceae bacterium
CCCTCGCTCTAGGTCTGAAGCGGCTCGTTTGACCTTGGCCGCCTCAGGCGGACGGGCAGGCCTGGGTGTCCGCTAATGTATTGACGATGCGCTGAAGGAGGGTTGGCGCGCTCGAATCCCGCAGCGTTGCGTGGATTTCCCGAAACTGGTCTTCCAGGGCGAGAAACGCCTGGATAATCCGTTCATCGAACTGCGTACCGGCTCCTTCGAGGATGATTTCCCGGGCCTTTTCATGGGAGAAGGGCTCTTTGTAGGGCCGCCTGGACGTGAGCGCATCATACACGTCGGCCAGCGCTACAATGCGCGCCTCGATGGGGATTTCGTCTCCCTTGAGGCCGTCAGGGTATCCGGTCCCGTCCCAGCGCTCGTGATGATGGCGGGCAATGTCCCGTCCAATGCCGAGTAATTCGTTGGAGCCAACCTCGTTGTGAGCGGCGCTCAGGGTGTCGCCGCCGATGCTTGTGTGCCAGGTCATGATCTCGAACTCATGCTTCGTGAGGCGCCCCGGCTTGAGCAGGATCTGGTCCGGAATGCCTACTTTGCCAATATCGTGCAGAGGGCTTGCCACATAGAGGGCCTCGATGAATTCCTCCGTAATGGGGGTTTCCATCAGGTTGTTTGTGGCGAGGTACTGGGCGATGACGCGCACATAACGGCGGATGCGCTCGAGGTGTTCCCCCGTTTCGGGGTCGCGCGATTCGGCCAGTTTCGCGAGCGAGAAGACGGTGGCCTGCTGAATGCGCTCGAGTTCGGCAGTGCGCTCGCCAATGCGCTGCTCGAGCCCCTCCTGGTACGCGATGATCTCGTCCTGGAGTTGCTTGGCGCGTACGGCGCTTCCGATGCGGGCTCGCAAGAGAACGGAATTGAAAGGCCGAAGAATGAAATCGTCGGCCCCGGCTTCCATGGCCTCGACGTACGCTTCGTGTTCAGTGGTGCCTGTCAGCATGATGACCGGGATATGCCGGGCGCGCGGAAGTGTTTTGATGGTGCGGCAGATTTCATAGCCGTTGATCCCGGGCATCACGAGGTCGAGAAGGACGACGTCCGGAGGCGTTGCCTTGAACAGCTCGAGGGCTTCCTCGCCCGTTTGAGCCGTGACAACGCTGTACCCGAAGGGCGTCAAAAGGAGTTCCAGAAGGCGTAGATTCTCCGATAGGTCGTCGACGGCCAGAATCACGGGTCGCGCCTCGCGTTCAGTTCCCGTCATGCAGGGGCACTCCTCCGCTTCTCGCTAGTTAAGTAAATCAGAATCTGCTATAGGGGAATAAGCCGCAAAACCCGCTTCCCGGTCGGGTTTTTCTATATAGAAAGTACCACTTTTCGGGTTCTTGCGCAAGTGGCGGGGTTATGGAGCCCATTCTACAGTACCCCAGATGAGCCACACGGCTTGTTTCTGCCCCAAATGGGGAGGTCTCCGAACCTGCTGTGCGACTGTAAATGCGCGTTATTCTTCAGCTTATGTGTTTTGAGCGCTGCGGCATGATAATTGTTTCTGATCCGAATGTCATGGGGAAGAATTGCGTCCATAGAGCGTGGATGTGCCTGTTCGCGGTGTTGAGCCTTTCGCTGGTTGCTCAGGCGCAACCGGCGGTAGAGCGCATCACGGATGGGGCTATCGTGTATCTGGACCGGGAATGGAGATTGATCTGGGAGGTGCGGTGGCACGGGGCGGCCGATGCGTACATGATTTTGCCGCCCGAGATTGAGGAAATGGACTGGGCGGCCGTTGCGCCCGGACCCAGCGAGTCGTTTGTGCGCGACGGCGAGAATGTGGTTTTGCAGTCCATTTTGGTTACCCCTCGCGAATTGGGCTCGTTCGAGGTTCCCGGGATTGAAATTGGCTACTTGAGTCCGGGCGATCTCGAAGCGGCGAAGCGGCCGGAAGAGATTTCCGAGACACAAGAGCCCGAACGTGAGATCCCGAAGCTTCGGCTGAACGGTTTTTCGGTGGAAGTGCGCAAAGACCGCACGGTACTCTGGGCGGCGCTGGCCGTGATTGGCGCCGGGGCGTTCCTGTACCTGGGCGGAATGGGGCTTCTTCTGCTGCGTCACGTTCAGAAGAGCCGTCCTGATTCCGGCTCGGACGTACAAACGGCGGAGAGCGAAGCTCGGCCAGCCGACATGCGCCTGGCGGGTCTGGCGCTACATGAAGCGAAGCGATGCCGTGTCGAGGGCAATACCTACGCCTTTTACGCCAATCTGGCGAAGACCGCCGAGATGCTGGGCAGCGAACACCGGGCGCTTGCAGGCGTGCTTCAGGCGCGCGCGCAAAAGGTGGGCTTTTCAGGGTATACGCCAACCGAGGATGAAATGGAAACGGACTACCGCGCCATCGCGCGCGTGTTGAAGCAAACGACGCATGAAGACGAAGCACCGGCTTCATGAGATTTGGGAGGTACTGAGCACATGGCACCGTCGGTTGAGGCGATTCGAAAAGAAGTCGAGGCGCAATCCAAATTCGTTTCGCGGTTGCGCGACCAGATGGCCCGGGTAATCGTCGGGCAGCAGTACATGGTGGACCGGCTGCTGGTGGGCCTTCTGGCCAACGGCCATGTGCTTATCGAGGGCGTGCCGGGGCTTGCCAAGACCACCGCCGTGAAAACATTGGCCCAGGCGATGAACTGCTCCTTCAGGCGCATCCAGTTCACGCCCGACCTTCTGCCCGCCGACCTCATCGGCACGCTCGTGTATAGCCCCAAGGATGGCGAGTTCACCACGAAAAAAGGCCCCATTTTTGCCAACGTCATTCTCGCGGATGAAATCAACCGCGCGCCGGCGAAAGTGCAAAGCGCCCTGCTCGAGGCCATGCAGGAACGGCAGGTGACCATCGGCGACAAGACGTTTCCTCTCGAAGAGCCGTTCATGGTGCTCGCAACGCAGAACCCCATCGAGCAGGAAGGCAC
>CAZFOG010000079.1:2913-18753 GCA_964520685.1 uncultured Nitrospiraceae bacterium
CGAAGCCCAGGTCGACCGTTTCATGCTGAAACTGCGCGTGAACTACCCGAGCAAGATCGAAGAACGCGAGATCATTGACCGCGTGGACCTGTTGCATGCCCCCGAGGTGCGCCAGGCGGTCACGCGGGAGGAGATCCTCGAGGCCCAGGCGCTGGTCAACCAGATTTACGTCGACGAGAAGGCAAAGGACTATATCGTCAACATCGTGCAGGCGACGCGGCATCCCGAGGCGTTCGAACTGAACATCAACCACCTCATCGAGTACGGCGCCTCGCCCCGTGCGACCATCTACCTTCAGCAGGCCGCCCGCGCGCTGGCCTTTATGCAGGGCGAGGGCAACGTTTTCCCCAACGACGTCAAGCAGGTGGCCATGGACATACTTCGCCACCGTATCATCGTGACTTACGAGGCCGAGGCCGAGAATATGACCAGCGAAGATATCATCCGGCAGATTCTGGATACCGTGCCGGTACCGTAGGGATTACCATGATTCCCCAAGAGGTAATGCAGCAGATTCGCCGGATCCAGATCCGGACGAGCCACATGGTGAACGACATCCTGGCGGGCCAGTACGAGAGCGTGTTTAAGGGCCAGGGGATGGAGTTTCGCGAGGTGCGCGAGTACGTGCCGGGCGACGACATCCGCATGATCGACTGGAACGTCACCGCGCGCACCGGCGTGCCTCATGTGAAACTGCTGGCGGAAGAGCGCGAATTAACGGTCATGCTGATGGTCGACGCCAGCGGCTCGGAACGCTTCGGCAGCGTGGGCCGCCTCAAGAACGAGTTGGCCGCCGAGTTGTGCGCGGTATTGGCCTTCTCGGCCATTCAGAACAACGACAAGGTGGGGCTCATCGTTTTTACGGATGACGTCGAGTTGTACGTTCCACCCAGCAAGGGCCGGAAACATGTGCTGCGCGTGATTCGTGAAGTCCTGTATTTCGAGCCCAAGGGCCGCGGCACCAACATCCCCGGCGCGCTGCATTTCCTCAACGGCGTCACCAAACGCCGTGCGGTGACCTTTCTCGTGTCGGACTTTATGGCAGAAGAATACGACGTGCCCTTGCGGGTGGCAAACCGGCGTCACGATGTCATTGCGGTGCATGTGAGCGACCCGCGCGAGGAGTTTCTCCCGGATGTCGGGCTGGTGGCGGTGCAGGACGCCGAATCGGGGCGTGAGGCCCTGGTGGATACGAGCGTCCGCAGCGTGCGCGAAGAGTATGCGCGGGCGGCCCGGAGGCGCGCAAAGAAACGGGACGAGATCTTTCGCCGCACCGGGGTGGACGTAATCAGCGTGCACACCGACCGTTCTTACGTAAACGAAATATACCGCTTCTTCCGCATGCGCGAGCGGCGGTATGGCTGATGGCATGCGAGGCTAAAAGACGTGGGTGACAATACACCGGACAGATTGAAGGCGTTTCGGGAGGAGACCCGGGAGCGGTCCAGAGGCCGCAATGCGTGGCACATTGCCAATACGCTGCTGATTCTCGCCGGTTTTGCATGCGTGATTATGGTTACGGTCTTGATTTCAAAGCAAAGCGGCACGAGTCAGCGCACAGGCCGGGGCGGAGGGCTGTCGAACGCCGCGAAGCGCGAATACGCCACCTTGTTGGAGCAAAAGGGCCTGACGGACGCCGCCATCGAAGCTTACGAAGACTACCTCGAAAACGCCCCCCTCGAGCCGGATGCCCGTGCCAACGTCTGTTACAGCGTCAGCAAGCTCGCCATTGCCGCGGAACGCTACGAGAAAGCCCTCGAGTTTCTGTACCAGGCGGAAATGCTCAACCCCGATAGCCCCGTGAAAGACGAAATCAACAGCAAGATCGTGCTGTGCCTGGAGAAGCTGGGACGGTCCAGCGACCTGCGCCGCGAGTTGCGCAAACGGACGGCGCCCGGACGCACGGCGGCCGAGCTCGAGGAGGGCGAAGTTGTCTTGGCTGAGTTCGGGGGGCAGGTGATCACGGACCGTGATCTGGAGCGCGAAATCGAGAAACTTCCCCCCGCGGCGCGCGAGTCATTCCAATCGCCCGAAAAACGGGTCGAACTGCTCCAGAACATCGTGGCGGAGCGGTTGTTGCTCGACAAGGCAAACCGGCTCGAGCTGGACAAAGACCCCGAGGTGCAGGAGGAACTGGCACGCGTGCGCGACGGGTTGATTGTGAGGCGCCTGATAGACCAGGAGGTCGATTCGAAAACCGCGGTCAGCACCGAGGACGTCAGACGGTTCTATGAAGCCGAAATTGAGCGTTTCACGGACCCCGCGATACGCACGGGGCTGGTAGGCGTTGGCGACAGCGCCGACGCCGCCCGGGAAGACCTGTCCAATTCCCAGAAGAACCCCGGTCAGGCCAGAAATGTGGTTGTTAGCGGCGACCGGTTGGTGCAGGGGCTGGACAAGCGGGATTACGACGATGCGGTTCGCGACGCCGTGATGAAAGCCCAGCCCGGGACCATTTCCGAGCCCATCGAGCTGGGCGATGCGTGGTATGTCTTTGCCGTGAGCGAGACTGCCGCGAAAGTCCATGCGTTTGACGACGTAAAGACACAAGCTGAGCGGATGTTGCGCGCCGAGAAGCAGCGCGAGCAGTTTCAGGCGCTCGTGGCAGAGACGCTCAAGGCGCGCAGCGTGCAGCTCTACCCTGAACGGATACACGAGGGACCCGCGAAGAAATGAGCCTCCTCGCGTCCATAGCCCTGATTCTTGTTGCGCCAGCGGCGGCGGACGTGGATGTCCGTGTTTTTGTCGAGCCGCCCGTGATCCCGTTCCACCGCCAGGCCGAGTTTACAATCGAGGTGGTTGCCCCAGCCGATGCGAAGGTCTCGCTGCCGGAGATGGCGGGGAAATTCGGCGGCCTCGCCGTGTACGGCTCCCCGGAACGCATCCGCGAGGAAATTTCGGGCGGCCGTGTGCGAATCCGGGAGACCTATGTGCTCGATCCGATCTTTATGGGGTATTACCCCATCGCCCCTGTGCTTGTGAAGATTGATGACGCGGCGGAGTTCGAGCTGCCGTCTCCGGCCATTCGTGTGCGCGCTCTGACCTCCGAGGAACTGATGGAAGCGGAACGATTCGAGCCAAACGCCGGCCTGGCCGTGCTCCCCAGCCCGTGGTTGCGGCCATGGGTGCGGTGGTCGGCAGGAGCGGTTCTGGCCAGCGCGCTGATTGCTGCGGCAGTCGTCTTTCTGCTTCGGCGGCTGGCGAAGGCGCGAGTCGAACCGTCGCGCCCCCCCTGGGAAGTCGCGTTCGACCGCTTGCGCGAGCTGGACGCGCAGAAGTATCCCGAAAGAAGCGAGTTCAATATCTTTTACGTGGAATTGTCGGACATCTTGCGCGTGTACATTGAAGAGCGTTTTCGCATTCACGCGCCCGAGCAGACAACGCCCGAATTCCTCTCGGAGGCGGCGCGGAGCGGAGTGCTCACGGAGACGCACCAGCGCCGGGTGGGGCGCTTTCTGAGGCATTGCGACCGGGTGAAGTTTGCCCAGTACGAGCCAGCGGTCGAGGAGATGGAAAAGAGTTTCACCCTGGTGTTGAAGTTTATCGATGAAACCATTCCCGCCGAAGAGCATGGGCCGGCACCCGAGGAAGAAGCGGCATGAACTGGCTGGAGATAAACACCTTCATGCATCCCTGGCTGCTTCTGTTGGCGCCCCTTGTGGTGCTGCTCTTCGTGCTGGAGTGCTTTGCACGCGCGCCGGGCTCGATCAGTATTTCGACGGGAGAGGCATTGCGCACGATGGGCAGCGCGCAGCGGGCCCTGATGCGGCGAATGCCGGCGTTCATACGCGCTTTGGCCCTGCTCCTCCTGCTGGTCGCGCTGGCGCGTCCCTTAAAAGGGCTTCAGCCCCGCCTCGACCGCGCCGACGTCGTCGATATCATGTTGTGCGTGGACGTCTCTGGGAGCATGGCGGCCCAGGATTTCGAATCACGGGGCGCGCGCAAGAACCGGCTCGAGGTGACCAAGGACGCGGTCCGTGATTTCATTATGAGCCGCAAACAGAAGCCCGAGGACCGGTATGGACTCGATCGGCTGGGGTTGATCCTGTATGCGGGCTACGCCTGGACGCAGTGCCCGCTGACCTTGGATTACGCGCTTCTCGAGCGCGAACTGGATCTGGCGGGAATTGACGAGCGCGATCCCCGGAAACAGGGGACGGCGATCGGTTCGGCCGTCGGGCTCGCGGCGAGCCGCCTGCGGAAATCCGAGGCAGAGACGAAGGTGATCATTCTGCTGACCGACGGGCTCAACAACTCCGGTGAGCTGGACCCGATTACCGCCGCCAATCTGGCGAAGGAGTACGATATCCGGATCTACACCATTGGCGCCGGGTCGCAAGGCGAGGTTCTGGTGCCCCGCCGGAGCTTGTGGGGCAACGTGATGATGCCCGCGCAGATGCCCATCGATGAAGAGTCATTGCAGAAGATCGCCGAGATCACCGGCGGGCGTTTCTACCGGGCCACCGACACCGAATCGCTGGTTGGGGCTTACGAGGAGATTAACCGGCTGGAGGCGACCGAGATCGAGATTGGCGACTACTATGAGTATGAAGAGGGCTTCTTCCCCTGGGCGGTAATGGGCGGGGTCTTGATGGGTTCGGCGGTATTCATGCGGCGCATGTGGTTCGAGCCGATACCATAGGAGGCTTGAGTGAGGTTCGGTTTTGGATTTCCCATGTCCCAGTTGCCGTGGTGGCTTGCCACGGCGATTGCGCTGACGCTGCTGACCGTAGCGGGCCTGTACTGGCTCGAGAACCGCCGCAGACGCCGGATTTCCCGATTTGTGGACCATGCGCTGTTACGGCCCCTCCTGGGAGGGTACGACGAGCGCGTACGCCGGCCCTTATTCTGGTTCACCGTGGCGGGTTTCAGCTGCCTCCTGCTGGCGCTGGCGCAACCGCACTGGGGGCGCGCCTGGAAGGAAGTGCGCAAGCACAGCCGCGACGTCCTGGTGTGCCTGGATATATCGGAGAGCATGCGTGCCACGGACCTGCTGCCGAGCCGGCTCGAGCGCGCCAAACAAAAAATCGTTACCCTGGTGGATCAGTCTCCCGGGGACCGGTTCGGGCTCATCGCCTTTACGGGGGCAGCGGGCCTGCAGTGTCCCATGACGCTGGACCACGGGTATTTCAAGGCGGTTCTCAGCGCGGTGGACACGGACTCGATAAGCCGGGAAGGGACGGATATTGCGGCGGCCCTGGCGAACGCGGTGGACGTGTTCAAGGACGAAGACACGCGGAATGACGAGTTTGCCCGCGATACGCGCGCGATCCTGCTCATATCCGACGGCGAACAAGTGGCGGGTGATGCCATTGAGATGGCCAGGGAGGCAGCCAATTACTGCCGTGTCTACGTCATCGGCGTGGGCGATCCGGATGGCGCGGCGATAGACATTCCGGGCTGGATGACCCGCGAATCGGCGCGGGGCGCCACGGGACGGCCCACGACTCACATCTCGAAACTGGACGAAGAGACGTTGATCCGCGTTGCAGAAGCGGGGAGCGGGCCCTATGTGGCCGCAACGCCGGACGATTGGGATATCGAGCAGATACGCGAAGCGATGAACCGCCTTGAAAGCCGCCTGGTCGAGAGCGATGTGCGTCTCCAGCTCGTGAATCGCTACCAATGGCCCCTGGCGGCGGCGATTCTCCTCTTTGTTGCAGAGGGACTCTGGCTGGCGGCAATGCCTTTGGTGCGTGCCTGGAGAGTGCGGCGCGGAACGTCTCCGGTACGAGGTGCGCAAAATGGATAAGCGAAGGCGACACTCAGGCGTATGCGGCGTATGTGCCTGTTTGCTGATGGTTTTTCTGTGTCCGGGCAGCGTATGCGTGGCAACGGCTGAGTCCTTTCGCGAGCGCATCGAGTATGGCAATGCGCTGCTCAACAGCGGGGATTTCGAAGGCGCGCGCGAAGTCTACCGGGGGTTGCAGGTCGAACATCCCGAAGACGAAACGGTCTACTACAGTCTCGGATGCGTTGACTACGAAGAAGGCGAGAGCATTGTTGCGCTGCAAGACCCCGAAGGAGCCATCGAGTACTTCACTTCCGCGCGAGACGCCTTCAAGCGCGCCATGACAAGCCGCGAAAAACGGCTTCGCGCGGATGCATCGTACAACCATGCGAACAGCGTTGCGCAAATCGCCAAACAGACAATGGGGACGGGCAATCAGGAAGCCATCATCGCGTCGTTTGAGGAGGCCGTGGAAGCCTACGAAGGCGTGCTGGAGCGATACCCGGGGCACAGCGAGGCTCAGCATAACCTGGACCACATGCGGTACCTGCTGAAGCGCATGCTCCAGCAGCCTCCGCCCGAGCCGCAGGAGTCTCAGGACCAGGAGGAGGAGAAGGGCGAGCAGGAGCAACAACAAGAGGGCGGGCAGCAACAGGAAAGCAGCGAGGGGCAGGACGAGCAGCAGGAATCGGAGAGCCGGGGGCAACAGCAGTCCGAGCAGGAACAGGAAGACGAAAAGGAGGAGGACCAGCGGCAATCTCAGCAGCAGCAGGCCGCAGCCTCGACGACCGAAGAAGAGGAACCCGGTGCGCAAGAGCAGGAGGAGATGCAGGATCGGCAAACGATCGAGGCGATTCTGCAATCCCTTGAAGCGAAGGACAAACGGGAGCAGCAGGACCTGCGCACCAGCGTGCCCGATTCGCAGATTCGCAAGGAATGGTGGTGAACATGGCGCGGTTGATGACAGCAGGAGTCGTATCCGCCATTGTCCTGTTGGCGGCCTATGCCGCAAAGGTCCCGCTGAAGGTTTCTGTCTCGGACGACACGGTGGAAGTGGGCCAGGTGTTTACGATTGTCATCGAGGCCGAAGGCAGCTCCATTGGCGATGTCCAGATGCCCCATGTCGAGCAATTGCGCATCGAGCCGAGGCCTTCCATGCAGCGGAGCCTGTTTTCCGCCGTCCTGGGCAGGAGTCAGAAGTCCACCCAGATCCTGGGATACAATGCCGTGGCGCTCAAGGAAGGCGAGGTGACCATTCCGGCGCTGACGGTGGAAATCGATGGTGTTGCCGTGCAAAGCACGCCCCTCGTTGTGCACGTCGTTCCCGCGGGTACCCAGCGGCCGCCCCTCCCGTCCAGACGAAGTCAACCCGAGGAAGAGGATGTCACGCATCTGCGGGTCGAGGACGTTGCCTTTCTCAGGACCGAGGCGGGCAAGACGGAGGTCTATGTCGGAGAGCCCGTATCGCTCATGCTGCTCTACTATTGCCTCGATGAAGCTGCGGTGCGTGTGAACCCGCCCGGTGGAGGCATCGAGTTCACGTTTCCCGAGACGGAGGGGTTCTACAGTATTCCGGAGCGCCCCGAGGAAATCGACGGCACCTACGCCGAGCACCAGGGAAGGCGTTACCGGGTGGTGCGATGGCGGCAGACCCTTTTTGCCACGAATCCGGGAGACCTTGAAATACCGGCCTGGCGCTGGCGCGCGTCCGTCTATGCCCATACCCTCCATGGCCCGTTTTCTGCGCCGTTGGACCTCGAGACGGAACCCATTCGGGTGAAGGTGAAGCCCTTGCCGAAGCGCCCCTCGAACTTCAACGGGGCGGTGGGGCAGTTTGCGTTTCAGGTGCAGGTGAGCCCGCGCACCACGAAACAGAATCTGCCGGTCAACTTGCTCGTGCGCGTGAATGGAACGGGCAACCCGGCCGCCATTGCCGAGCCGAAGCTGCCCCCTCTCGAGGGTGCGCACGTTTCGGAACCCGAACGGGCCATTCAACCCATTACCGATCCGCAGGGCGTGACTGCGGAAACCACGTTCTCCTACTCGATCACGCCGACCCGGGCCGGGGAACTCACGATTCCCCCGGTCGAATTCTGCTATTTCGATCCGGTTACCGAGGAATTTGTGACCGGCAAATCGCCGGCGTTCGTCGTCCATGTGCAATCCAGCGGCGAAAAGGAGCGGCGCTACGTGGCCGGCACGGTCATCGCTCCTGAACCCAAACGGGTGGACGCAGCGGCGGCAGGATTAATGCCGATCGTGACGGCGCCATCCGCGTTGCGGCGTTCCTTGCCTTCACGGGGGAGCATGGCTGCCGTGCTCGCGTTTCCCCCCTTGGCTTACGCGGCCCTGGCTCTGTGGACTGCGCGCCAGCGCCGTTTTGCGGAGGATCGGACCTTTGCACGGTCCTACCGCGCCAAATCCCGGATGCGAAAACGCGTGCGGCGGGTGCTTGATTCGGCGGACCCCTCAGACGCATTGTACCGGGCAGTTAATGGGTACATCGCCGACAAGTTCGACTTGCCCGAGGCAGGGATGACATCCGCGGATGTGCGGGACCTGTTCGAGGGCCGTGCCATCGAGCATGAAGCGGCCCTGGAACTCCTCGAGATCCTGCGCACCTGCGAACGCGGCCGTTACGCCGGAGAAACGCTCTCGCGGGACGCAGTCGAGCCGCTGGCCGAATCCGCCCAGACACATATGGAACGGCTGGACCAGTGGCTCCGAAGGGAATCTCCCTGATGACGGCTCTGTTTTCTATACTATGTTCGGTGGCGGCTGCGTTTTCACCCCATGCCGTGTTTGAGGAAGCGAACACCGCGTACGGGGCGGGTGCGTACGGTAAATCAGCCATGCTTTACGAAGAGCTGATAGCGAACGGAGTACACGACCCCGTGGTCTTTTACAATCTCGGAAACGCCTATTTTTCAGCGGGTTTGCTCGGTCCCGCGGTGGCGAATTACGAGCGCGCGCTGCAGTTGGCGCCGGGATTCGAGCGTGCGCGCGCAAACCTGGACCATGCGCTGGGAACGGGAGAGCGGCATCTTGCGCGACCGCTGCCGCCCTGGTGGGAGCAGACCGTGTTGTTCTGGCACGAGCGGTTCTCGCCCCGGTTTGTGATGACGGTGGCGATGGTCTCGTGGTGTCTGTTCTGGGGGGGGCTCTGCTTTCGCCGGTTGCGGCGCTTCGCGCATTCGCGACTAATCCTCGCCGGAATTGGGGTGGTGGCCCTCGCGTTTGGTGTTTCCACGTGGGCGAAACTGCATCCTCCCGCGATTGCGGTGGCCAGCCGGGAACGCGTCCCCGTGAACTATGTCATCGGTGACAACGAGACGGTGCACTTCGAGTTGTACGCAGGGGACCGTGTGTTGCTCGAAGAACGGCAGGGGGAGTGGTTGCTTGTTGCGACGACCGACGGGAAGCGCGGCTGGGCCGAGGCGAGTGCGATGACACTGGTCGGCCCCCCCTACGAACCGGCGCCCGCCAGCGCAGAAGGTGAATCGCAGATAGGCGGTGCCGGTTGAATCTGTCGCTCGAAGCCGTCGTGAAGCAGTCGCAGGTAACACAAAAGGCGCCTCCACGGGAAGAATGCCTCGAAGCCGTGCGGCAATTTGCCCGTGAATCGCGGAACGATATCCAGCAGCGGCACCGCGAAGGGATGTCCGGGAACGACGTGGTGGCTGCCTTGTCGCGCATGTCGGACAAGGTTCTCCATGCGGTATTTGCATTTGCGCTGGCCGATATGCCCGGGAGGCACGCTGTGCGCACGCGTGTTTCGCTGTGCGCGCTGGGCGGATACGGGCGCAACCAGTTGAACCCGTATTCCGACCTGGATATCGCCCTGGTTTACGAGGGGGCGTTGAGCGAGCAGATCCGGGCCATCGACGGCTACCTGGTACCGTTTCTATGGGATGCCGGGTTTCATGTGGGATTCGCTGTTCGAAGCGTGGACGAGTCACTGGCCCTGGCCCGGGAAGACATTGCGGTATTCACGAGTCTCCTCGAGGGCCGCCACGTTACGGGCGACAGCACGGTTTTTGCGCGGCTGAAGCTTCTGTTGCGCGAACAGATGCGGGGAATCTCGAGCGAGGCGTTTATCGAGCAGAAACTTCACGACCGCACTGACGGACTGCCGGCGCAGTATAAGGACTTGTATGCGCCCGAGCCCAACATCAAAGAAAACGCTGGCGGCCTTCGCGATTATCACACCGCCCTGTGGCTACTTATGATGGTTTACGACGTCAATACGCTGGAGGAGGCGGTCAGCCAGGGCCTGCTCACAACGGACGAATACCTCGAGTTCATGGATGGGCTCGATTTCATTCTGCGGCTTCGGAACGAGATGCATTTCAGTGCGGGAAAACAGCAGGACGACCTGCTCTTTTCGTGTCAGCGGCGTATCTGTGAGGCCTTCGGGTATTCTGAAGAATCTGGATTGAACCTGTCCGGGTTGATGTCCAACTACTATGCGTCCGCGGCCAAATTGCGACGGTTGCTCCACGTGGCCGCGCGAATCTGCCACCAGCATTCCGTGGAGACGCTGAGCCCGGGCAGGGACGGTGGTTATCACGAGGTAGAGGCGCGCGACGGATTTCTCTATGTGGGGGGCGGCGATCCCTACTGGTATGCCCACAGTCCCGCGAGGCTGATGGAGACCTTCTGGCAATGTGCGCGGCACATGGCCGCATTGAGCCGGCCCGCGGAGCGGCTCGTTCGGGCCAATCTTCACCTCGTGAACCCGACGTTTTGTTCGAGCGACCTGGTGCGGCGTTTCTTTGTCGCGATATGCAACCGGCCTCTGCAGGCGGGCCACGCGCTGCGTCAAGCGGCACGGTGCGGGTTTCTCACGCGGTATCTTCCGGAATTGGGCGATGTGGAGAACATTATTCGCTACAAAGACTTCCACAGCTATCCGGTCGGTGAACACACCCTGCGCGCGATCGAGGCGCTTGCCAAAATCGACGAACTCGATGGTGCGATACGGGGGTGCCTGCGTGAAGCTCTCGAACATCTGACAGACCCGTACGTGCTGGTCATGGCGATCCTCTTTCACGACCTCGGCAAATCACTGGGCGACGTGCACATCGAGGAAAGCGTCCGGTTGACGCGGCGCATTTGCAGCCGGATTGGCATGCCCGAAGACGACGAGGAACGCATCGCGTTTCTTGTTCAGCATCACGTGCTTATGACAAATCTGAGCCAGTACCGCGACATCGACGACGAGGAGATCGTGGAGACCTTTGCGGCGACCATGAAGAACGAGCAGCGCTTGCGCGCGTTGTTCCTGCTTTCGTACGCCGACCTGCGTGCGGTCGGTCCCGGGGTCTGGAACGAATGGAAAGGGGCGTTGTTGATGCGGCTCTACTTGAGAACCGTGCAACGCCTCCTGGGACCTGCCGAGACGGTCGGGCAGGACTTTTGGCAGTCCCCCAAGGCTGGGCACGTCTTTGAACTGGTCCCCCCGGAACGGAAGCAGGAGGCGATTGAGCATATCCAGGGGCTCGGGCAACGCTATCTGGCGGCGTTCCGGCCACAGGAAGTCGCGGCACATCTGGACTATGTGAACGAGGGCAGAGAAACGGGGCTGCTGGTGGCGACCAGCACGAACGAGATGGCGGGGATGACCTCGATGGTCATCTGCGTGCAAGACCGCCCCGGCCTCTTCAGTCAAATTGCGGGGAGTTTTGCCTCCCAACTGGTTGACATCCATACCGCGTCGCTGTTCACCCGTCCCGATGGCTATGTGCTGGATTCGTTTATGGTTGTGGATACGCGCCGCCAGGCGCCGCTTACCCCCGCCCAGATTGACTCGATTAAGGAAGTGCTTCGGCGGGTCTTGCTGGAATTCGAGGATGTACAGGATTACGTGGACAGTTCCCGGCGCCGGCTGTTTGTGTTGTTGCAGCCCCGAGTGCCCGTTACCACTCGGATTGATTTCGACAATCAGTCCTCGCGCAGCCACACCGTCATCGATATCGAAACGGGCGACCGAACTGGGTTACTCTATGACATCACGCGCGCCATGGCGAGCTTGAACTTGAATATCTCGACCGCGCGCATCGTAACGGATGCGCGCCGCGTACGCGATTCGTTTTATGTAACACGAGACAACAAGAGGATTGAGGAGCTGGCACAACAGGAGGAGTTCCGCAAGGAAATCCATCAAGCCATACATCCCCGGTCCTCGATGGAAGCCAAAGGAGGCACACGATGAGAAAGCACTGGTTCGCGGCCGTTGTGATTGTGGGGGCCGTTACGGCCTTCTCGCTTCAGAGCCACGCCGCGATGGAGTTGCTTCAGCAACTCGAGAATGCCTTTATCGAGGTGGGAGAGAGGATTCGGCCCTGCGTGGTCAATATCGACGTTAAGAGCGCTGCAACCGGAGGACTGTCGGAGGAGGGCCAGATTCCCGAGGATATCTTCCGCTTCTTCAATATCCCGGCCCCCCGCGACGGCGTACCGCGCCCCATGCCCCGGCGCGAAGCTTCCGGCTCGGGCTTCATCTACAGCAAAGAAGGCTACATCATCACCAACAACCACGTGGTCGAGGATGCGGAATCCATCGAGGTGCGGTTCTGGAATGGCCGCGTGCTCGATGGGACGACCGTGGGCCGCGATTCCCAAACCGACATCGCGGTGATCAAAGTCGAGGCCGATTTTGACCTGCCCATGGCTGTCCTGGGCGATTCGGACACGCTTAAGGTCGGGCAGTTCAGCGTTGCGGCGGGCAGCCCGCGCGGTCTCGAGGGGTCGTTGTCATTTGGCCACATCACCGCCCTCGGCCGCGAGGGCTTGAATCTGGGACTTCGTTTTCAAGACCTGATTCAGACCGATGCGGCCATCAACCTCGGCAATAGCGGGGGGCCGTTGTGCAACATTGACGGGGAAGTCATTGGCATCAACGTGGCCATCGTGTTTGGCGCGGAGTCATTGGGCTTCGCCATCCCCGTGAATGCCGCCAAGAAGATCATTCCAGCCCTGATTTCGGAGGGCAAAGTCACCCGGGGGTATCTCGGGGTCTATATTGATGCCGCGGAGGATTATGCCGAGGCCCTCGGGCTCCCCGACGGGAAAGGGGCATTTGTGATTGATGTTTCCGAAGGCACCCCCGCCGCGAAAGCCGGGCTTAAGGCCGACGACATCGTGCGCAAGGTGAACGGAAGCGTTGTTGAGAACGACAGCGACCTAAAAGTGAAGATCTCGGACATTGGGCCGGGGGAAGTCGTCAAGCTTGAGGTCTGGCGTGACGGCGCTGCGACCGAAATCGACGTCACGCTGGAAGAGTTCCCCGAGGAAAGTCTGCTGACGCCGCGGCCGGCGTCGGAGGATATTCTTGGGCTGCGCACCCAGCCGCTCACCGACCAGATCCGCGAGCGCCTTGGTCTGGCCGAGGAAGTGAAAGGTGTGATTGTCGGCGAGGTCGAATTCAACAGTCCCGCCGATAAAGCTGGCATCCGTGCGGGCGATATTGTCGTGCGGGTTGGTAAGGAAGTGGTCGAAAACGTGGATGATTTCAAGCGGTTAATGAAGGAGCAGGCGGCGCCCGGCGCGTCCGTGCTCATTCGCCTGTATCGCGGGGAAGAAATCCCGACGGTGGCCGTGCTGAAGGTCCCGGGAGACTACGTTCCCGAACCCTGAACGAGACAGCTAGTCAGGCAGACTGATGCGGGCCCGCGGCGTCCCCTGTGGACACGCGGGCCCGCGTTGTGCGGGTGCTCGCGGGACCCCGGCGGCGCTGGAGGGGGCTGTCATATCTGTTCTATGAGGCTGCAATCGTTTTGACTGCGTGCGCGCGGGTTGATAGACTCGTGGCATTTTACGGGGAGTGAATCAGCGATGACTTCATCATATGCCGGGATCAGGATACTGGTTGCGGAAGACGACGTGATGATTGGAGACGCTCTTCTCAACATGCTTCGGGACCGCTATGGTTGCGATACCAAGGTTGTTCATGACGGGGATGCCGTTCTGCACACTCTCGAAACCGGGCCAGTCGAGCTGCTGATCACCGATATGCAGATGCCGGGCGTGCATGGCCGTCATCTGGTCGAGCAGGTCAGAAAACGGTGGCCGGATACCGACATTATCGCAATGACGGCGTTCTCGGACACGTACCCCTACGTGGAAATCATCCGTGCGGGTGCAAGCGATTTTGTTTCGAAACCGTTTCGACTCGAGGAAATGGAAGCGAAAGTGGTGCGGGTGCTGGAAGTGCGCCGTCAACGCGAGGCGCTTGTCCGGGACCGCGAACGCATTCTGCAGCGGGTGAAGGCCGTTCAGGACGGTTCATCGAACCGGGCGGACGCGCAGAACCGCTATCGGGCCATGTTCGAGCTGAATATGATGCCGGCAGTGATCCTTGACCCTGAGGGCTTTGTCATTCGCGATGCCAACAGAGCCTTCTGCGAACTATGCGGTTATCCTCGCGATGCCCTGACCGGCAAAAGCATGGGCGACTTTCTGAACGCCCCCAGCTGGGCGCGTTTCGGACAGGTGTTCGACGTGCTTGCGAAGACGGGCCGGGGAACCCTCTCAGACATGGCGCTCGAATGCGCGGGCGGCCGTTGCGCCACCGTCGATTCGAGCATCACCCTTATCGCTGACGAAGAGGACCGGTTTGTTCACATTGCGTGCAAGGACGTGACGGAGCAGAAGCTGCTCCAACAGGAACTGGCCGAAATGGCGGCACGAGATGAACTGACAGGGCTGTACAACCAACGGGCCTTGCGGGTGCGGCTCGAGGCTGCCATCCAAAACGCCAGGGCAACGGGCAAGCCCTTGTCGCTCATTTCGATTGATCTGGACAACTTCAAGCAGTGCAATGATCAGTTTGGCCACCCGGTTGGAGACCGGGTGTTGCGCGCGGCCGGTCAGGTGATTCTCGAGCAGATACGTTCTCTGGACGCAGGGTTTCGCAATGGGGGCGACGAGTTCTGCATTCTCCTCCACGCGGCAGGCGCAGATATCGCGGGGCATGTTGGCGAGCGCGTCCGCAAGATGTTTCAGGAGAGCAGGTGCTACGGCACGTCAATGAGTGTCGGTGTCGCGGAGTACCAAGAGTCGATGGACGCCTTGGCGCTTGTAAAATCCGCTGATGAAGCGCTATACCGGGCGAAAGCGAACGGCAAGAACACCGTTTGCGTGGCGTAGGGGGAGATCTTGTCCACATTCCTGGCCGTTTTATCCGCCGTTCTGCCCGTTTTCCTGGTAGCGGGGGGCGCGTACGCGGTCCGGCGGGCCGTGCACCTGGACGTCCGGACACTGTCTACGCTGAACCTCTACCTGCTCATCCCAAGTCTTGTGTTCAGCGGTCTGTCTCGGCGTGTAGTCGAATGGGGGCTTTTTGCGCGCTATGCGGGGGCGTCTCTCGCTGTGACATGCGCCATGCTGGGACTGCTGTATGGCATCGCGCAGCTGCGAAGGCTGAAAGGGGCTGACCAAAGTGCGTTCTTGCTGACCCAATTCCCGAACTTGGGCAACTTCGGCCTGCCCGTTGTTCTGTTCGCGTTCGGCCAGGAGACCCTGCCGCTGGCCATCATCGTGCTTGTGTGCGGCAGTTTTCTGCAGAATAGTGTGGGCATCTACCTCGCCCAGCGAAGCCGTCACGCGGTGCTCGGCGCCGTCAAGCGCGTGTTCCAGTTTCCCATGATTTACGCCTTCTGTCTTGCCCTCGTGCTTCAACGGGTCGGCTGGCGCCCCCCAACCGAGCTGAACGGGACAGGTGTCACCGACGCAATTGCATTATTGTTTATGCGCGCCGTGGACCTGTTGGCGGAGGCGGCCATCCCGGTGCAACTGATGATGTTGGGGGCCAAACTGGCGGAGACGCGCCTGGATACCGGTGTAGACGTGTTTGTGGCATGCGCGGTGCGGCTATGTGTGGCGCCGGTGTTCGCCGTGGCGGCGGCGTGGTGCATGGGCCTTCGCGGGATGGAGGCGAGCGTCTTTGTGTTGCAGGTCAGTGCGCCAACGGCCGTGGGTATGGCGGTTTTCGGAGTCCAATTCGATGTGAAACCGGCATTTCTGGCCAGCGCGGTATCGTGGTCATCCCTCTTCAGCATGATCACATTTCCCGTTCTGTTGTACCTTCTCCTGCACTTCAACGGATA
>CAZFOG010000080.1:0-18727 GCA_964520685.1 uncultured Nitrospiraceae bacterium
AGCCTCAAACCAGTAAAATCAACCACTTACGAAAACAACTGCGGAAGTTGGGTTAGCGCCCCTACCGATTTGGAGAGGCCTTTCTGTGAATTCGTCGAGAAATCAGTGCGGATATGGGCTGGGGACGAACTCGAGGCAGCCTCCGTGCAGCCGACGCCGAGGATGCCGCCGGTCTGTATCGTGCACGGCGACTTCGACAGCGTTGTGCCCGTCGAACACGCGGATTCCCTGGTGCGTCGATGCCTCGAGGCGGGCATCAAGTTCGAGTACCACCGTTTTCATGGCGGGGTTCACTGCTTGAAAGAGCGTCAGGAAATGACATGGGATATCGTGCGGGTGTTTCTTGCACATCTCGCGCTCTGAGCCGCGTGCCCAGTCACAACCCGGGATTGCGTTTCTGGCATTCAAAAACGCTCGAGTCCTCGAACGTGTACCGTTCGGTGACTGAACCGCCCAGGGCCTCGACGCGTGCCCGCTCCTCGGGGGAGTGGCATACAATAAACAGAGGGTATGGCAATCGAGCCGCTTCCGTCAGGGCGGTCTCGCGGGTTTGGGTGTCCGTGCCCGCAAGGATGGCGTTCACGTGAGCCCGTCTGCGTTGAATCGCTTCCGACCCATGGCCGTGAATTTCGTTCATAAACTTATAGGGGGAATAGGTCCAGCCGACAAGCGGCGTGCCACTCTGCATTGGCATGGCCACATAGAGTGCCCTGCGCCCGAAGACGCAGCCATTGACATTTCTATCCATAAGCAACGCATGCCGGGGGGTATTCTGCGCTATCCACGAATACACAGCGTTTTCCTGCGGGTTTGTTGACTCCAGATACTGGCCCTGCTCGCGGGCAATCGCACCTATGTCATTGGGACGGGTGAGTTTCCAGGCAAGATCGCCCATCGCGAGAGAGAAGAACAGGCAGAGGACCAAGCCCGCGATTAGCGGTTTGGTCCTCACCAGCCCGTGCATCGGGGCCGCGGCGCCAATGGCCAATAACACAAGCCCAAATGCCCGCCATTTTGCTTCCGAGCTGTCCGGCCCGGTAACAAGCAGGTGCAGCAGCAGCAAGGCCACGCACCCCGTGAGCACGATACGGCTACGCAGACGGTCTCTTCTGTGCCATTCCCTGACTGCATGCGGTATGGCAACGAGCAGGAGAAGCACTGGCCACAAGATCAGGATGTCCTGCAGGACTTTTTGCATCAGCCTCTCGGAATTGGTCGTCACTGCGAACGAGCTCCCGCCGACTCGCTCCCCCATGTACGACAGCAGGAGCGGCAGGGCACAGGCGGCGCCCAGTGCGCTCGCCAGCCCCGTGGCAACCAACGGCGCCCATCCGCGTCTGCCCTTCGTCAGCAGTACCGCGATACCGGCGCCTGCGCCGAGCGCCGCGAGTGCTACCAGAGCGAATGGATAGAGCACACCGCACAGAAACACCGTGCCAAATGCCGTTGCATACCAGACGAAACCGGGTCGGTCCGATGTCAGCGTACGAATCAGGACCAGCGTGTACGCGGTGAACAGTGTAATGCCCACGGACATCGCGCTCATGTTGGAGAACCGCCGGATGATCGGAATGGTCCCATGAATCTCGAGGAGAATGCCGTGTTCCTGCAGAAGAAGCGTGTAGAGGCTCTCGGGGAGGAAGGTGGCTCCGAAAAAAGCCATGGCGGTGGCCAGTATGCGCTGGGGGGATTCCTCAAAGAAGTAGCCCGATAGCACATAAAACAACATGAGCGTTACGCACAGCGCAGCCAGATTCACCATGGCGAATACCCACGAAACGGACAGGCCCGTGAGCCAGACCAGCCCCGCGGTAACCATGTTGGCGGCCCAGGGATACGAGAGCGTTGCGTCACCCATGAAAGGATCGCGGGGCGGGATTTCACCGTTCAGAATCTGATAAACGATTGCCGAATGGTAGAAACCATGAAACGCGGCAATCCGGTGCGTAGGGTTGGCGACGTATGCCAGTGCAATAGCAAGGAGAGCCGGAAACAGAAATGCCCACTTGTTTGCCTGTGCCCGCAGCATAAACACAAACAGGGTGGCAACGGCGGCTCCGAACAGCAGGCTCACCCCGAAGTAGGCAATCGGGTTATCCAGATACGCGTGTGCCACTCACTCCCTTTCGTCTCCGATACGGAATCGCAATGCGCTGCAATTCCACGAACAGTCCGGTTTACCTCAAGAATATCAGGTCGACGGTCTTGCCACAAGCGGTCCCATTGTGGACACCCCTACAGGATACGCAAGTTGATAGCGGCTGTCACACGCGCTATGCTGCGCCCGGGTCCCGCGATAACATCCCCCGGCTTCGCGGGTGGATTCAGTGGAGGACTGTGACGGTGGATAAAGAGCATCCCCGGTTTTCGCAAGAGATCATCGGCGTCGCACTCGCAGCCGGTAAGGGTTCACGCATGATGAGTCTGCAAACCTTGCTGCCCAAACCTGTGCTGCCGGTGCTCGACAAACCCATCGTGTATCATCAGTTGGAAGCCATGGCCCGCCTGGGCATTCGGAAAGCGATCATCGTGGTGGGCCACCGCGGCTATGAAGTAGTGCGTCAAATCGAGCGCCAGCCGCCCGTCGGCATCGAAATCGACTATATGCCCCAGGAAAGCACCCTCGGTATCGCCCACTGCGTCGGGTGTCTCGAGAGCGCCCTCGAAGGACCGTTCCTCTTATTCCTGGGAGACATCTACTTCCACGCGCCGAAACTGGAAGGCATCATCAAGGTATTCCGCGAGACCAAGGCCGATGCGGTGCTGGGCGCTATCGAGGAGGAGGATACCGAGGCCATCTCGCGCAACTACTGCATTGTGACGGATGAACAGGGGCTGGCGCGGCAGGTGATCGAAAAGCCGCGCTATCCCAGGAGCAGGCTCAAAGGCGTCGGCATCTATCTCTTCACACCGGTCGTGTTTGACGCAATCCGGCGCACGTCTCGCACGGCCATGCGCGACGAGTACGAAATCACCGACAGTATCCAGATTCTGATCGACCTTGGCTACGACGTCCGGTCGTGCACCGACATCATTCATGACCTCAATGTCACGTTTCCCCGCGATTTGCTCGACCTCAATCTGTGGGCCCTGAAACACGAGGGGTTGGACCGGTACATCGCGGAGTCGGCCCAAATCGGTTCGGGCGCCGTGGTCGAAGAATCGGTGATTGGCGCGGGCGCGATTGTCGGGGCCCGCTCGGTGCTGAAGAACTCAGTGGTGTTCGCGGGGGCCACGGTTCCGCCGGATTGCCGGCTCGAGAATGTCATCATCACAGAATCCGACATCTGCCGGACGTGAGGGGCGAGCGTATGCGTACATCGGCGGCAAGACGCCGGGCGTTGGTCACGGGAGGCGCCGGCTTCATCGGTTCTCACCTGTGCGAACTGCTCAAAGGGGTAGGCTGGCACGTCCGCATCCTGGATGATTTGTCCTCCGGCTCGCGCGACAACGTGGTATCCGGCGCGGAGTTTATCGAGGGCGATGTTCGCATCCTCGAGGTCGCGCGGGCAGCCTGCGAGGAAGTCGATTGTGTGTTTCACCTCGCCGCAAGGGTGTCCATTCGGCATTCCATCGAGACGTTCCGGGCCGATGCGGACACGAATCTCATGGGCACGCTTACGATGCTCGAGGCCGCTGGCGCGGCCGGGGTGCCGCGCTTTGTTCACGCGAGTTCCATGGCCGTCTACAGCGACGCGGCGGAAGGGGCGCTCGTCAATGAGGAGCATCCTGCCCAACCCCTGAGTCCTTATGGGCTCAGCAAATTGGCGGGTGAGCAGTATGTGTTCATGATGGGGCCCCGGCTGGGGCTCGACCCGGTTGTGCTGCGATTATTCAACACGTACGGGAGCCGCCAGGGGTACACCCCGTACGTCGGCGTGATCACGATATTTCTTACAAACATCCTGGCGGGAAAACCGTGTACCATCTTCGGCGACGGCAACCAGCGGCGGGATTTCGTGCATGTGGCGGATGTGGCCGAGGCATTCCGGCTGGCCGCGGAAAGCGGCCCCGCCGTAGGCCATGCCATCAACATCGGGTCCGGGCGAGGCACCACCGTAAACGATTTGACTGCGCTCGTGGAGTCTATGCTGGGCGAAGCCAGTATTACCCGCGAACCCGCCCACGCAACGGAACTGCGAAACTCGGTGGCCGATATTTCGAAGGCGAAACAGTTGCTCGGGTACCGGCCCGAGGGAACGCTCGAAGAGCGCCTGCCGGAAGTCATCGGGTACCTGAAATCCCGCCGCGTGTGAGGACGCGCCTGTGAAGATCCTCATGATCAACTACGAATACCCGCCACTCGGGGGTGGAGGAGGCGTTGCCGCGGCCAACCTTGCCCGCGAATTTGTCCGCCAAGGTCACCATGTCGATTACATTACCAGTCATTTTCAAGGCCTTGCGCGCTCGGAAACCATTGAAGGCGTCCGTGTGTATCGTGAGCCCGTAATCGGTCGAAAGGGCCTTGAGACGGCCACCATCGTTTCGATGTTGTCGTTCCCTGCCGTGGCCATACGGCGCGGTCGTGTTCTCCGGAAGCAACAGCACTATGATGTTATTCACACGCATTTCGCCGTACCGTCAGGGCCCGCCGGCGAATTCCTTTCGCGGCGTTGGGGGCTGCCCAATGTGCTCACCGTCTACGGAGGCGATATCTACGACCCGAGCAAGCGTCTCTCGCCGCACCGCTTCTTGCCGCTGAGGATGGCGGTCCGATGGACCCTGAACCACGCGGCCGTTGTCGTCGGAGAATCCGAGGACATCTGCGCCCGCATACATGACCGCTATGCGCCAGGGACACCTGTCCGCCGGATTCCGCTTGGGTTCATGCCATACCCCCTCGAGCCCCTGGCCAGGGACGCGCTGGGTCTGACGCCCGGCCGCATGTACGCCATAGCCGTGAGCCGCCTGGTTTCCCGCAAAGGCTATCCCGACCTGTTGAGTGCGTTTTATCAGGCTGATGTGCCCGGCCTGGAACTGCTTATTGTGGGTGACGGTCCGGAACGGCCCCGTCTCCAAGCCCTTTGCGCCGAGTATGGGATGAGGTCCCGTGTCCGGTTCTTAGGGCACCTGAGCGAGGCGGAGAAGTACCGGTATTTATGTGCCGCCGATCTTTTCGTGCTGGCGACTCATCACGAGGGTTACGGGATTGTGTATCAGGAAGCCATGCACTGCGGTCTCGCCATTGCAACGACAAACGCCGGAGGACAGACCGATTTCCTCGAGGAAGGCCGAAATGCCCTGTTGACCACACCCAGGGACCCGGGGGCGCTTGCCGCGTCCATCCGTCGCCTTGCCGAGGACGCAGGTCTGCGGCGCCGGATGGGCGACGCAAACCGGCAGGATATCAAGACGCATTACGTGGACCGGGTGGCCGGCGAATATCTCGGGCTCTTTGCGGAACTCTGCGGAGAGAGGAGGCGTTAGGAGCATGCATCGGAACAAACCTTGGCATGGACAGAGATGTTCGGGATAACCCGAATGCGAGACTTCATGGTGCAGCCGCCTGACGGCCGCCAGAAGACCGTTACCGTGATAGCATGCTTCATCGTTACGCTTATTGCCCTCTTCCTGTTGTATAGCCAGGCACGGAAGGCGAACGCTATCAGTTATCTTTATTCTGATGAATCGACCAGCATTCTGGCCAGCCGTTCCATAGCGGAGACCGGTTTGCCCCGGTTGCCAAATGGCAAACTCTATTACCGGGATTTCGTCGCTCACTATCTTAACGGTCTTGGCATTGTGTTTTTCGGAGATTCGCTGCGGGGCTGTCGAGCGGCCTCGCTGGCCGCCTATGCCGTACTCGTACTGGTGCCTTCGTTGGTCCTGTGCATCAAGGTCCAACGCCCGGTGCTGGCCGGGGTCTATTGTATCCTCGTCGGTTTAAGCCCGTATGTCCAGCGTTATGCCTGTTCCGCGCGAATGTACATGATCTACATGGCGTTCAGTGCGCTAGTGGTGCTAATCCTCGTGTGTCCACAGTGCCGCGCGAAGAAGTTCTCACCGTATCTGTATGCGGCGTTCCTTTTGCTGGCAATGTTCTCTCATCTGCACTTTGTTGTCATTCTTCCGGGGATGCTGGTGGCGGGTTCTTGGATAATCTGGTCAGCCCAGAAAGGCACGTTAGGGCAGTTCATTCGCGCGGCCCGTAAATCTCCATACGTATGGTTGCCGATGGGCGCGGCGGGCTGTGGCATCCTTTCTTACGCCGCAATGAAATACCTCCCAAATGCGTGGATTAACACAGAAGCGGTTCCCATCGTTTTTGGACAGGAACACAGCTTCTCATATCCGCAGGAAATTCTCGGACAAGCCCTCGTGTTTCGGCCTTCTCTCGTGATTCTGGCACTTCTGCTATACAAATACTTCAAAAAAGAGCAGATATGCACAGTGGAATCTTCCGCGGCGTCGATTGTGTTTCTTGCGGCCTACATATTCGTTTCGCTTTCTCTGCCGCATCAGCACGACCGGTTCGTGGTTGCCCTGATTCCGCTTCTGGTGTTGTTTCTTGTTTCACTCGGTTTGAAGAGTGCCATCTCCCTGGCGGGTGTCAAGCGCCGTCTTGCGATACTCATAACCTGTTGCGGATTTATAGTGGCCGGGGCGATCGAATTTCAACATCATAAAGATGCGACGTTGCGCGTGGGGCTGGGTCAGCTTTTCTGGCGCGAGGAGCCCGCCTTTTTGCAGGCGGTCACGCAAACGGGAGCATGGATTCGTGAGCATGGCGCCGTCGTTATTTCATCAGAACCTTCGACGGCGATGATCGTCTTTGACCATCTCGATTATCATTTGAGAACACTTAATGTGGCCGCCGCGAATCCCTGTGATAGGGTCGAATGCAGCTATTCCAAGCGTCTCTTCATTCATTCTCGTGAATTTCTGGAGCATGTTGAGCAACAGCACTGGGGCACCCCGATTATCGTCCTTTCGAGCCGCTCTCGTATTTCGGAGGCAGGGACGGTGGCGCCATCCCTGTCGAAGTACATCCGAGAGCACTACGACGCGGTGTTTCAGCAGTCCGAATATGTCTGCTGCGTGCGTTACAGCGGCTACACCGAGCCCGAATCGAATGAAAGCGGCGCAGTCCCTTTGCCGGTGCTGAAAGGACACCAGGTCTCGCTGGGCAAATCTTCGGACGAACAGTCTGGCGCGGTTCTGGCTAAGGGCGAAGAACTGCGTGGGCTTCTTGGCGAAACCCAGGGAGAATGAGGCGAAACAGATGGGATACATTGCGCAGAATGGGGGCATCAGAAGGCTGCTCGACTCGTTACGCTGTCCCGACTGCCTCTCTGAAGAGGTCGAATTGCTCCTGGAGCCCTCCGATGCGCCGCGCGAGACAGCATACGCCCAATGCTCATCGTGCGGGCGCACCCTCCGATTCTCGGACGGCGTGTTGCGGGCTCTTCCCGCGCATCTAGCCGGGGCCGCCGCCGAAAACGCCCGCTTCTACGACGAGATGAGCGCTCACCAGCAGTCTCATCTTACGCAGAGAAGCTCGACTCGCAACCATTTGACGAAGATGGGCTTGATCGCAAAACATTTGGCATTGTCCGACGGCCCGTCTGGCCGGGCTATCCTCGAACTCGGGATTGGGACCGGCGCGCATGGCGCTGCCGTGCTCGAAGCAGGTCACGTATATGCAGGATTGGACGTCAGCGAAGGGCTTCTCGCGCAGACCCGCAGCGGCATGCCAATTCTGGCGAACGGGCTGCTGGTTCACGCCACGGGAACGCGAATTCCGTTTCAGGATGGCGTTTTCGATGCGGTGTTCTGTGTGGCAACGTTGCACCATTTGGAAGTGCCCAGTCAGGGTATTCAAGAGATGATACGCGTATTGAAACAAGGCGGCCGGTTTTGTTTCCTGGAACCAAGGTGGCTGTATCCAGTGCATTTGATGGGCTATTTGGCGAATCGCAGTGTTGAGATTGGCTCCCTCCAGACTTCTCCCCCGCGCATTCGCGGGTTCCTCCGGCAACTTGAGGTGCAAGGCTGCGGGGTTGAGTATGCGGTGTACACTCCCAACCGGCCCGCAGCGCTCGTGCCGGTTTACGATTGGGTCGACCGCTTCTGCGGACGGTTCAGCGCATTGCGTTTTCTCTCAGTGGTCTTCTGTGTGCACGGGACCAAGTAGTGTCCGAAGCGTGCATGGCTCAACACGTCAGTTTGCCGGTTGCGGGTCGAACGAATGTGTCTGTTTCAGGAAGAAATAGACCACGCCGCCGACAAGCGCCTGGGTGGTGCACACCACACGGTAGAGCAACGCCAATAACAGCGCCCGTTCAGGAGATACCTCCAACATCACGAACAGGTAGATGTACACGCCTTCCGCCACGCCGAGGCCGTTGACGGAAATGGGAAGTGCAAATGCTACATTTGCGATGGCCGAGATCATGGCCACGTCACCCAACGCAAACGTGATGCCGAGTGCGCGCGCGCAGAAATACAGTATGAGCATTGGCCCAATTACCTGATATGCAATGGCCAGAACCATTGTGAACGCGACCGGCGCGCGCTGGCGGCGCCACATCTGAATGGGCACTAACAAGTCCTCTGCCAATGCGACCCATTTTTCGGGAAACCGTGCAGCTTTGAGCAGCCCCGGAATCAACCGGTCGATACTGGGCGTCAACACGGCCACCAACGCCAATGCCGCGCCAGCCAGTGCCATGCCCACTGTTGTCCACCACGGTTGTGTCCGAATAACCGGCGAAACCAAGGCCATCGCGGCCAGACCCAGCAGAAACACCGCCAACATCCCGGCGATTCGCGAGAGAATTGTGGCGGATAGCACGTGGCCGGACTTGCGGGGGGCCACAATGTAGAAGACTTTGACGATATCGCCGCCAACCGAGCCGGGGAGGAAGTTGCTGAAGAAGATGCCAACGAAATTGACCGCCGCCAGCCGGAGGAACGGGAACGTGAAGCCGCAAGCCGCCAGAACGACCTTCCAGCGCAAAACCAGCAGCGCATTCGCCGTAAACACGCACACGAGTGCCGCGGCCAACGGTAGCGGGGAGATATCGCTCACGAGTTGCGCCGACTCAAGTAGCGGGATTCGGCTTAGAATCAGCGCAAAGAGCCCCACGCCGAAAGCCATCTTGCAGAAGAAGAGAATGCGCTGCTTCATCCGGATTCAGTAAACCCTTCTTCCGAAGTCGCAGAGGCTTCCCACCATAAAACTTCGGCTCGGTTGTCGTGCTCCGGCCTCTCAAACGAGCCGGTGAACTCATTCTGGCACGAAGGTTACACCTGCGGCAAACCGCCAGAATACGCCAAGCCTATTTCGTTCCGTATATGCAGAACATGACGGAGGCAACGTGGAGCGCGCTTACGGACTCACACAGCCGGTCTATTGCTTTCCAGACTCCTAGCAGCACTCTGGGCCCATTGGGCGTGTATACGCAATAACCGGCGCAAACCTGACTGGCGCCACCGGCGCGCACCCAATGCGTCGCGTTGGGAACGGTCATCTTCATCACGCTTACTTCCGTCTCCGGGAAGCGCAGGTACTGCAACAACACGCTGGGGTAGAAACGCTTGGGCTCAAGGAAACAATAGCGTCCGCCCGGCTTCAGCAGCCGGAGCGCTTCACGTACGCCTTCTTCCGGGTCTGGGAGATGGTGGAGGGTCGCCACACAAAACACCGCGTCGAACAACCCATCCTCAAGCGGTATGCGAGCGGCATCTGCAGCCACGAGTAATGCGGAATCAAGCGCATCATACCGTTGCGCGGCCTGTCTCAATAATCCGGGTGAAATATCGATTGCCGTGTAGGCGTGTCCGAGCTTGCAGATCTCCGTACCATGGTCGCCGAGGCCCGCTCCGAGTTCGAGCACTCTGCAGGAAGTCTCGCAATCCCGCAGCTTCAAGCAGTCCACAACCATGTCCATTTTTCTGCGGTGGTTCCGAGTCTTCGTTCTGCGCGCGAGTTCACTCTCTTCACTTCCGGCGATAGCGTCGAAATGTGCGCGGTTGGCTTCTTCCCTCGGGGCAAGTTCGCGAGGCAGGCCGAGCAGCAGGTTATTGTAAAGAGCCAGCTCCCGGCCGCACGCGCCGCAACGGAACCCTTTGGCGCAGGGGGACACTTCGCCGAGACAATCCGGGCAACGCAGATGCGTGAGGATTTCCTTCTGCCAACTCATGAGCGCGGCGCCCTTACGGAGCTTTTCCTTTCTCGCGATGAGATTCTAGATGAATACGTACTACTCTCTTCTGAAATCCGTGCAAGCCGCAAAGATCTTTGGCAGGAGAGGGATATAAACCTTTTACTTCCAAGGTCTTATCTCCCCCTTTGGAGGGGGGCGAACGCCGACAGGCGTTCGGGGGGAGGATTTCGGTTCCGGAAATTCGGTTTCGGCTTGCTGCGTCGTGTGCATCGTGTCCGTATTGTCCGAGCGAAGGCACGTCATGCCGGCTCTGCAACTGCGTTGCTGAGCCGCGTGATCGCCGATGCGGAAATACGGCTTCTGCACCCATTCTCTGACCCGTTCTCGCTGCCCATAAACCCCCCAGGATGAGCCGTTTCTCTCTCTATACCCAGTTTCTTCGCCCATTCTAGCAGCGCCGATACACAGCGGCAACATGCGCGAGGAGGGACTCGGGACGCGAAGGGATTTCCTTAACCCCAGTCTCAAGTCCGGCCGGTGACGATTGCTTCCAGAAGTTTGATCCGGCCGGCGAGCATTGAAACGTTTGCGGTGCTCTGCTTTAATCATTTCGGGGAAAGGGGCACATGGTGAAACCCGGGCACAAACATAACACAGAGGCGGCAACCCGGCACGAGACGGTCCTGGCTGAGGTGGTCACGCTGGGGCTTCTCCTTGGAGTGGCGCTGGCGCTTCGTCTGTACATGCTGGACAAGAGCCTGTGGCTGGACGAGGTCATTACATGCAGGCACGCTGGCCGTTCGATTGTGGATGTCCTGCATAGATCGGCTCCACTTTACATGCTCCTCATGCACTTCTGGCTGCCGTTCAGTTCAAGCGAAATACTGCTTCGCTTACCGAGTCTCCTGTTTGGACTGGCCGGTATTGCATGCACCTATGGCCTCGCACGCCGTGTCAGTGGGCCCGCCGCCGCTTTTGTGGCCGGATTCCTGATGGTGGTATCCCCGTTTCACGTCGAGCATTCGCAGGACGCGCGCTACTACACGCTGGTGGCATTAACAAGCGTGCTTACAGCCTGGGCTCTGCGGTCGGCGGTCAATCGCGGGGGGACATGGCGATGGGCCGCTGTTGTGGCGGTTTCGGGCGCAGGTATCGCCAATCACCTGATATTCATTCCGTTTCTCATAGCCATGATGACGGGCGCCGGATTGGCAGCCCTCGTGAAACAAAGGTACAAGGCGCTGGGCGCATTGGTCCTCTGTGGTCTTGCGCTGGTCGCGGGCTTCGTCCCTGTCTGGATACGTCAGGGCAATATTCCCTCAACGATGGTGCAAGGGGTTTTTGCAGACAAACAGCCGGCTTCGTCTGAGTCAGCGGAGAAGCCTGCCCATGCGGTGGAAGCGCAGCCAGAAGGTTTGATTCAAAGTGAGGGGTTGCGGGTAAGCCAGTATGTGCAGTTCTGCGGCGAGCTGTTCGGAAAGCTCAATCCCACTGCGGTTGCGACGCTTATCGTATTGGGTCTTCTGGGTGCAGCGTGGCTTCTGGCGCGGCGCGTGACGACCGCAGCGATAATCCTGGCGGCGATTCTCCTGGCGCCCATACCGCTCTTTCTGCTTCCGGCAACGCATTTTTATGCCGCACGGTATTTCATGCCATTGCTTCCACTGTTTGCAGTGGCCGTCGGCGCGGGGGTGTGTGCTTTGGGCGACGGCGGCGCCGCTCTCGCGCACAGATTGCGCAAGGGGGACGGGCCGTACATGATTTCTGCCGGTCAGGCCCTTGCGAGTATCACGGCATTGACTATTCTCGGTCTCTCGGCATATGGCTCTCTCGGGAGGTACTACGATGAAACGCCTCGTTGGGACTGGAAGGGTCTTGTGCGCGAGACGACGGACAGACTGCGGCCCGGCGATGCCATCGTCTATGTGCGGCCTGACGCTCTCGAATGGACTACTGACTGGTGCGCAGACTTTTATCGCGAACGTTATCAAACGTCAGCCGGGCTGGCATTGATCGAGCCGGAACGTCTGGAAACGCCCGAGGAATTGGAGGAGTTTGCGCGCAGCCATCCAAACGCCGCGATATGGGTAGTTGGAGCCCATTACGAGCCACTGCTTCCGGCGACGATAGGTTCCGAATTCGCGCCCTTGCTGGCGAGACTTGGCGCCAGCCGCCGCGATTACGGCCAGGCCACGCTGTACTGCATTCCCGGCCCCACGGCGAATCTTATCGCAGGCGGAGACTTCGAGGATCCCGCTGCGACGCGTCCAACCCTGTGCAGTGTGAGCGGAAACGGCGGAATCATGATGATGGAAGACATCCGCGGAATTCTATCGTCCGAGGCGTTCGAAGGGAACTATGCGGTCCGGCTCGATTCTCCCACAGCGAATGGGCGCCAGCCCAACCTCCTTTTTGACATTCCGGGCTACGCGGAGTGGCGCTGCAGAGGGCCGCTGGTCTTTTCGGCGATGGTCAAGCACGACAATATCACGACGCTGAAGGACCCGCGACTCGTGGCGGAGATCGTTCTGGTCGCAGCCGGCCGCGACGGGGTCACCTGGAAAACGTTGAAGCGCATCGAGAATAGCCGAGGCTGGCACTTGGTGGCCGCGGCGATCAACGCGGACGAAGATACATCTTCGGACACGGTCGCCTGGAAGGTGGGTTTTGCCTTCAATGACAGCGCGGGCACGTTGTGGCTCGACAACGTGCAGTTGCAGGAGGGTGAACTGCCGTCGCCGTTTGTGAACGGTGCGCGTGCTCCGCACGACGTTGTGTTGTGGGACTGGTCGAGCCATGAAGCGGCCCAGCCGTCCTCCCCCTGAATCCTCCCTCCCCTGAATGTCGCGACACCCGGTCCAGCTTGTCCGAGTGCTGCCATGGGCAACGGGGTCCGAGGGCCCGGCGTGGAATTCCGCGCCCGGGGCGCCCAACTTCACGGAAATCGTTGGACTCGATGCCCATGCGTGGTGGACTTGAGCGGCATGGGCGCGGCGATGGTTCCCGAACGGTATCAAAAACGCGCCTAAAGCCTTGGTGACGTGAACCCTGGGCCGGTCACGCGCCTCCGCACGCATGAATCACAAGCCGAACGCGCCGCGGTAGAACTGGTCAGACTGTTTCAGTCGTCGCTTTTGACCCATGCCTCGGCGATGATCGCATACCGAATGCAACTGCCTTGGTCAGTCTTGGCTGAATAGGTCATGTGGATGGTACCGTCCTGTCCTTGAATGACGGATGGGTAGGCGAACGAGGTGCCCCCCATGGGGCCGGGCTCGACGACGCGCCGCCATTTCCACGAGGCGCCTTCGTCGTCGGAGAGAAACGCGCTCAAGCGGTGGCGGCCCTGTTCTGTATCATTCAGAATCATCAACCAGTTACCGCTCTCGAGAGCGACGACCTCGAGGCTCGAATCGGGGTTTGGAATGGACGTATCCGTGGCGGGTGACCACGTTTCGCCCTTGTCTCCTGAGTAACTTACCTGGACGCGGTTGGGTCCTTCGCCCGTGTCGCGCAAGTAGGCGGCAAGGGTGCCATCGTTCTTTTCGACAATCGTGGGCTGGGTGGGTCCCAGTCCCGCTATAGGGGCGCTTGAGCGCCACGTCTCGCCGTCGTCATCGGATATGGCCACAAGCGAGATGTTGAACCCGTCGGAGTAGAGGGGGAGCAGAATCCGGCCACTGTCGAGCGTAAAGGGGTGGATACGGGTCATCCAGCCCGCCTGGCGTTTAGCTGCGTCACCGGCGGCTTCCATCAGCTGACGGTGATACGGAGGCGCGTATTCGGCCCACATGCCCTCCTCATAGCCCAGCGCCTCGAATCCAGCCTCGAGTTGCTTGGGAAAGTCGTCTCCCGGCTTCAGGATAATAATGTCCTGCCAATCCCAGGCGGGCGCGTCAGAACCGTGCGGGTCCTGTGCCCACTTGTATCGCAAGAGCGAACATTCCCAGCGGTTTGCGACTACCGCTATCCAGAACAGCCAGACCCGGTTCTGACGGTCCAGGTACAGCACCGGATTGCAGTCCGGCAGAGACGGCGTGTCGGCCATGAGAAATACAGGAGACCACTGGGACGCGCCCTGCTTCAGCCGCGAACCCAGAATGCGCACGTCATTGGCCGTCCGTTCTCCCGAACCCTGGAACCAACAGGCAAGCAACGACCCGTCGGGACACTGAACAATGCTGCTGCCGTGGGCGTGCTCGCTCTGGGGCGGGAAGATATTGATGTGCCGGGGAGAGGTTTCCGCGGCCATTGCCGCAGGGCACAGGCACACGAGAATACATAGCATCGGGATACGCATGCTCTCCTCCTTCTGACGGCGCTCAAATTGCCCTAGGACTGCTCTTTCGCGTAGAGGTTCTTCAGGCATTCCGGGCAGAGGCTATGGCTGAAATCGGCTTCGGAGTGCTCTTGTATGTACGTCTCGAGTTTTGTCCAGGAGCCTTCGTCGTCGCGAATGCGCCTGCATTCAGCACAAATGGGGATGAGGCCCTCGAGGGTCTTGATGCCTGCAAGC
This sequence comes from uncultured Nitrospiraceae bacterium, assembly GCA_964520685.1. Taxonomy (GTDB): domain Bacteria; phylum Hydrogenedentota; class Hydrogenedentia; order Hydrogenedentales; family SLHB01; genus UBA2224. The sequence goes on from CAZFOG010000080.1 coordinate 14,626, forward strand.
GCATCCTTCAATTCTGCAATCAGGTGCTCACGCTCGAGTTCGCGACCTTTTCGCGAGCAGAGATATCCCACGACGGTTCCGAACAGGCGCAGCAACTCGCACTGGTTCCGCGTCATGGCTACGTCTCGCAGGAGGTTGTCGGCGCTCACGTGTCCAATCACCTTTTCCCCGTCCCACAGCGCGGCGAAAAACTGGGGCGCCGTGACACTGGACGCCCGATCGGGAGCGGGGAAGGTTGCATGCTCGACCAGCACAAAAGGCTCGTTTGCCAGGAGAATCCGCCCTTCCGGGTCATCGGGGCCGATGTGAGTTCGCAGGTGCCGCTCATCGCGCAGACGGCCGCTCTCGTCGACGCCCCACGACCCGTGGATCACGCCCGCTTCGTCGGTCAGGAACCAGATGCCAATCCGGTCGAAGCCGATGTGCGTACGGCCCCATTCCACCGCGCGACAGCAAATATCCTCTACCGATGCGGCCGTGGACAGCTCGCTCGCGATGCTGACGAGCGATGAAAGCTGCTCGGTGAACCGGCGCTCGTTTTCTTCCCGTGACCGGAGTAAGCGCTGGGCATGCTCGAGCTCCCGTTTGGCTTTCTCGAGCTCGCGCACGCGCTGCCGCAGCTCAACCATTTCCTTCGGCTCGGCTGGTGCCATGTCGGTCTTGTCCATCTTGAAGATATGCTCCCCATCTGCCTGCACGAACCCCCGCGAAATTGTACCACATCACCGGGCAGATTGCGGCAATCTGTCAGCCCCGTGCGGACTGGGAAGCAATCGCTGGTTCGTTGATGACGGGAATCCCGGCCTTTCGCAAGCGCGCGCACCAGTGTGCAACGGTGGCCTCGTTGGGTTGCGCGCTGGAGGCGCGCGCGCCGGGATCAAGGCCGAAGCGCACCACCTTGCTTTCTCCGAGCGGATTGTAGGCCATGAGTTCGACGCCGGTAAGGTTAGGTAGGGATTTCGCCAGGGACTCGAGGCCTGCCAGGAAATCGTCGCGCTGGTTGCAGCCGGGAATGATGGGCGAGCGCATGAGCACCTTCGCGCCGCAATCATGAAGCATGCGCAGGTTTTGTTGAATGCGTTTCAGAGGTACGCCGGTAAACTGGACGTGTTTCTCGGGATCCGTTTCTTTGATATCAAACATAAACAGGTCAACCAGCGGCAGCATGGCCTCGAATTTATCGGGTTCGGCGTATCCGCAGGTCTGCACCACCGTGTGCAGGCCACGGTCTTTTGCCGCCCGCAACAGCCCAATGGCGAAATCAAATTGAAATGTGGGCTCACCGCCCGACAGGGTCATGCCGCCGCCCGAAGTCTCATAGAATGGCGCATCACGCAAGACCTCCTCTATGACGTCCTCCACTGACACCTCGCGCCCCACGAACTCGAGCGCCTGAGCGTAACATTCCTCGGTGCAACGGCCGCAGCACTCGCATTGCTGACGATCCAACCGGTGCTGTTCGCCTGCCATGCTGTGAGCCCCCCGCGGGCAGATCCGAAAGCAGTAACCGCAACCGATGCACTTTCGCGGGTCGAAAGCCAGGCTGGGATGAGTCGGAATCGCTTCCGGATTGTGGCACCAGATACACCGCAACGGGCATCCTTTCAGGAAGACCGTCGTGCGGATGCCGGGGCCATCGTGAATGGAGAAACGCTGTATCTCGAAAATGCTGCCCCGAATTCCGGGAGTATGGGTTTCAGGCATTGCGCTGTTCCAGGGCCCTGGCGAATCGCCGTTTCTGCCGCCACACTTACTTTCTCCCATTGCACCAGCGAATTCAAGCAGGTATTCTCGGGCGGGGGCGGGGATAATATCCGTGGGACGTGAATCTCACCCCGCATTTTCGGTATTCTGCCAGCCAATCGAGTTAGCACATCAGACAGGAGACACCATGATCCACGTAATCGCCACCATCGAGGTACAACCCGGTAAACGGGAAGAGTTTATCAACATACTGAAGGCGAATGTGCCCAATGTGCTGGGTGAGGAAGGCTGCCTGGCGTATGAGCCGGCCGTTGATGTGGAAGCCGACCTCGGCGCCCAACCGCCGTTGCGCGACAATGTGGTGATTGTTGTCGAGCAGTGGGAGAATCTTACACGGCTCCACAGGCATCTCAAAACGCCCCATATGGCTGCCTATCGCGAGCAGGTTAAGGACCTGGTCAGATGCGTCGAAATGCGCGTACTGCGTTCAGCAGGATGAAGCGGGTTCTCGCGAAGGACGCGGCTGAGTTTTGGGTGCTTGCGGTGTGCGCGGTCACGGCGAGCATCCTGCCCCCAGCTTTCGGCTCGGCCGGAGAACAGATTTCAGGCGAGGTGGTTTTCCAGGGCGGCGTGGAAGGCTATCACACCTACCGCATACCGGCCGCCGTGGCAACGGATTCGGGCGTGTTACTGGCGTTCTGCGAGGGCAGAAAAGCGGGGAGTGGCGATGCGGGCGACATCGATCTGTTGCTCAGGCGCAGCCACAACAACGGCGATACGTGGAGCCCCCACGCGATCGTCCACGAAGAGGGGGGCGGCGCTCCGATTACAATCGGCAACCCTTGCCCCGTGGTGGACCGCGATACCGGGGTGGTCTGGCTGGCTTTTTGCCGCAACAACGAACGCGCTTTTGTTACGTCAAGCCAGGACGACGGGCTCACGTGGGCCGAACCCGAGGAAATGACCGCCCAACTGAAGGCTTTCCCGTTCGGCTGGACACGCCTCGGCACCGGGCCGGTGAACGGGCTCCAGTTGGAGAATGGCGCCTTGGTTCTGCCGCTATGGTTGAACGACCGCAAAGGCGGCGATTACCGGTCCGCCGTCATGTTGAGCGGCGACCATGGGAAAACGTGGCGGGCCGGGGGGATTGTGCCCCCGGCGTTGCCGGGTTGCAACGAATGCACGGTTGCGGAACTCGCCAACGGCCAGCTGTACATGAGCATCCGCAATAACGGTCCCGAGAACCGGCGGGGAATGGCGTCGAGCGGGGACGGCGGAATGACCTGGAGCGCAGGCCGACTCGAGCGGCAACTCGTGGGGCCGGTGTGCCAGGCCGCGGTCCTGCGCGCGGACGATGCGGCAACGCTGCTCTTCTCAAATCCGGCGAGTACACGCCGCGAGAACCTGACGGTTCGCATCAGCCGGGATGCCGCAAATACGTGGTCCCCGGGCGCGGTGCTCTGGCCTGGACCGGCCGCCTATTCGTGCCTCGTCCCCCTCAAGGATGGGCGCTACGGATGCCTTTTCGAGGCCGGCGAAGCATCCCCGTATGAAAGCATCCGGTTTGCGCGGTTTTCTCTCGAACAACTCGACAAGGCGGACAACTGACGACACCAAAACGCAGCGCGGGCAACAAGGAGGCGGGAGACATCATGACAGGCAGGGAACTTCGAAGAAAACTTCACGAGGGTGAACGCGTTTACGGAACGTCCATCGTTTCCGCTTCGCCGCATTGGCCCTCGGCGGTGCAGCAGACGGGCCTCGATTTCGTGTTTCTCGATACCGAGCACATCACGCAGGATCGCGTGGTCCTGTCGTGGATGTGCCGCACCTACCGGGCGCTGGGCATTGTGCCCGTCGTGCGGATTCCCCGGGCCGACCCGTATTTGACCTGCCAGGTGCTTGACGGCGGCGCCTGCGGCATTGTTGCTGCCTACACCGAGACACCGGAAGAGGTGCGCGCGCTCGCTGGCGCGATGAAATACCGGCCCCTCAAAGGTGCGCGTCTCGAACGCGTATTGCAGGATCCCCAGTCGCTCGCGCCAGAGATGCAGGCCTACGTGCAGGACCGGTGCGCCGATAACGTGCTGATCGTGAACATCGAGAGCGTGCCCGCAATGGACAACCTCGACACCATCCTCGCCGTACCGGGGCTGGACGCGGTGCTGGTCGGCCCCCATGACCTGAGCTGCAATATCGGCGTGCCCGAACAATACCACCATCCCGAGTTCGAACGGAGCATCAGCGAGCTCATTACCAAGGCGCGCGCCGCCAAAATTGGTGTGGGCGTGCATTTCTTTTGGGACACCATCGAGCAGGAAGTGGCATGGGCGAAGGCCGGCGCGAATCTGATGTTGCACAGCGGCGACATCTCGCTCTTCAGCAAAGCCTTGAGCGA
>CAZFOG010000081.1:0-18641 GCA_964520685.1 uncultured Nitrospiraceae bacterium
GCCCCTTCGGCCCGCGCGTTGATTCAATGGCGGGTTAGAAAACCCGCCCTCCGTTATGCCCGCAACCCGAGTTTCTGGGAATGAAGAGGCTGGCAGCCTCTTCTACGTTTCCGGAGGTCTTCAACGTAGACGCGGCATCCTGCCGCGTTCCAGCGACGCAGCCATTCAGCCGCAAGCCCCAACCAGGCGCGGGCTTCGACGTGGCATGAGCATCTTGCTCATGATTGTGGAACCGGTGCAACCCTCCAGACGGGGACACGTAGCCGTGCCGCGGACGTCGCTTTGAACATGTCCCCTTCTCATCGTTTTCATCATCTACGGCCGAGCCCCTCTGGCTCATGGTTCGCGGTCTCTTTTTTTCATGGACATGCCATGCTTCTCCGCAGCATACCCGGGTGGCGCACCGCATGAACCGGAGGTTTTGTTCCGCGGGGCGGGGAAGGTACACTAGTGCAGACATGGAGACGCGGGAAGTAAATATGCGCGAAGCACTTGGGGCAGGGATCGAGGCTTGCGAACGCGGTTTGACGGCGCTCGAAAATGCCCTGCGACCCGACCCTATCCTTACCCGGGCCGTGTTTGACGGTACCAGCGAATGGGTCAACCTGTTGCGCTATAAGCTCGTGCCGCATCTTGCGGGCGAAGGATGCCTGATCGCGGCCGTGGCGGGCGGCACCAACACCGGCAAATCAACCGTGTTCAATCTGCTCCAGGGACGCGAAGTCAGCCCGGTCCGCGCAACGGCCGCCGCTACACGCCGCCCCCTCCTCGCTGGATGCCCGGACCGCGTCCGCCAGTGCCTCGAGGGCAAGCTCGTCCCCGAGTTCGCTCCGGCCAGACTCGATGCAGCCGAGGACTTGTTGACGCGTCAATCGCCTGCCGACCGGTTGTTTGTCGTGACCAATCCGGACCTGCCCGACCGCCTGGTTCTGTTGGACACGCCGGACGTCGATTCCATCGAGAAAGAACATTGGGCGGTGGCGGACCATCTGCGCGCGGCGGGTGACGTCATTGTGGCGGTCTTGACGGGGGAGAAATACCGGGACGAACGGGTGGTGGCGTTCTTCCGCGAAGCCCAGGCCTCGGGGCGTGTGATCGTGCCGCTCATGAACAAGGCAGACGATGCCGAAGGTTATGCGACAGCGCGCAAGCAGCTTGCGGAATTCCGAAAGGACGCGGGCTGCGATGGCCCGGCTTTCGTCGTGCCCCACGATTTCAGGCTGGCCCAGGCCTACAGCTCGCCCATCCGCTCCCTCGACGGGGATACCGACCTGATGACCTACCTGCTCGGGTTGGACGTCTACACCATTAAACGCCGCGTGTTCCAGTCGTCGGTGCGGCATTTGTGCGCGCAAACCGAACGGTTCCTGCAGGAAGTCGGCACGGTGGCGGGGATTCTCGCATCGGTGCGCGAAGAATACCATGTGCGGGCGGAGCACGCCTCCGAAAAATACGACCCGGTGCCCGGCGCCGCGGTGGGCGGCATGTTTCACGAGTTTGTGCAGGCACGCCGCGGACCGTTCCGCCGGGCCATCGGCAAAGCCAGTGCGACGATTGCCCGCGGAACCACGGCCCTCACCCGGAACATTTCCCGGGCGGTGTTTCGGCGCGCAACACTGGAATCGCCGGAGCTGGCGCCCTCGAACGAGGAGATACGGGCGGTTCACCGGCAGGCCGTCGAGCAAATCACACGGGAACTCGCCGCAAGCTACATGCAGTCCAGCGGCAATCTTCGCGAACCCGCGGCTCACTTGCTTCAAGAAGCCGCGCACCGGTTGACACCCGACGCCGCGGCCGAGAGCGTTGTCAGGGAGGTGTTGCGCTCCGAGAACATTTCGGAGGAGTTCCGCAAACACGCGCAGCGGACCATTGAGACGTGGTGGAATGACCACAAGGGCCGGCGCCACATCCTCGAGGCCCTGGATACCATCCTCGCGGTGATGCCGGCGGCCATTGCGGCGCCCATCTCGATGTACACCGGCGGCGTGGGCGTGCCCGAGGCCATGGTGGTCGCGGGCCCCCTGGCCGAACAGTTTGTGGCCCGGGTCATCGAGTACCAGTTCGGCGACGCCATGTTCGATTTCCTGTCCCCCTGGCGCGAGGAGCAGCAACAGCATCTGGCCGATGCGCTCCTGCGTAACGTGGCCGCGCCCATACTCGCCGATCTGGAGGCCATGCTCGAGGCCCTCGAGGGTGACCCGGTATCGGAATTGCGGAAAGGAAGGGAATGGTGTTTGACAGCCTTGCAGGCATAGTGGAACGGCTCAAGCGCCTGGCCGCGTACGATGGGCCCTGGCGTCCCCTGCGCGAAGAGGCCCCGCGCTTGCAGGCGCGCGTTGCCGAATTGCGTGCACGCGAGACCCGGCTCGATGACCTTCTCGTCGTCGCCCTGGTCGGCGGGTCAGGCGTGGGCAAATCGACGCTGCTCAACGCGATCGCGGGTGACCAGCTCGCGGAAACGTCGGAATTCCGGCCCTGTACGGCCACGCCGACCGTCTACCATCCCCCCGGCGCGCGGTTCGAGGCGGGCGACTGGCGCATGGTCTCGGGCTCTGCTCTCGAGCACCTCATCATCATCGACACGCCCGATTCGGACACCGTGATCAAGGAGCACCGCGAGACGGTCGAGCAGGTGCTGGCTGCGTGTGACCTGATACTCATCTGCGGCAGCCCCGAGAAATACCTGGACGAAGCGACGTGGTCGCTCTTGCGGCCGTTGCAGTCCGAGCGCACCATGGCCTGTATCGAAACCAAAGCCCGCGCCGAGAACGAGAGCGTCAGGGAGCACTGGGTGAAACGCCTCGAGGAACAGGGATTCACCATCGAGGGATACTTCCGGCTCAACGCGCGCGCCACTCTTGATCGCAGGCTCCTCGGCGAGGCATCCGGTCCCGAGTTTGACTGGCCGGCCTTCGAAGCCTTCCTGAGTGAGGAATTGACGCGCGAGCGCGTCCGCCGCATCAAACGCAGCAATGCCGTGGGACTACTCACAAAGACCGTGGGCGATCTCGAGGAGCGCGTCGGGGCGCGCGCGCCGGAACTGGCCGCGCTCGAAACGGCGCTTCGCGAGGCCCGTAACGCGCTGGCCAGCGGCACCGCGGGCATCGTGCGAAAACGCCTCTTCGCCGAACGCCATTTGTGGACCTACGCCCTCAGCCGTGAGATCGACCTCCGCGCGCTTGGGATAGTCCTTACCCTGTATCGCATGCTTGACGCAATCCGCTCCCTGCCCATACGCCTTGCCGGATGGCTGCCCGGCAGAAGCAAGACCCGGACCGGCCGGCAGGCCGCGGCGCTCTTGTCCACTGCGGACGCGTTTCAGGAGGATTTTGTGCTGGCTTCCGACGCGATCAAGCACGTTTACGACGGGCACCGCAGCGCCCTCGCCGTGGAATTTGCGCGCGCCGGGTTCGACGAACTCGAGGGCGAGTCAGGATATGCTTCGTATGAGGGCGCCGTGGGGAAACGGGTCGCCGCGGTGTTGCGCGGCCCCGCGCGGGACCGCATTGTGCTGCGGGCCCGCCATTTGACGAGCTGGCCCGTGGCGCTCGCCCTCGATGTCGGGCCGATCGCGTTTCTCGCGTATACCTGCTACCACATCGTCTCCACCTACTTCGACGCGCAGTTGCTGCCCGCCGGATTTCTCGTGCATTCCATGAGCGTGCTCGCCATCATTGCCGCGAGCGAGCTGCTCATCCTGTCGTTGCTTATGCGGTTCAGCGCTTGGACCGCCCGCAATGCCGCGGCGCGCGACCTGCGGCATGCGTTGAGCGTAACTGATAAGGACGCCCTGGGGTTTGACCCTGAAGCCAGCGCTCTCTGCGAGGCCCGCGCCCAGGTGAAGGCGGTCCTCGCGCTCAGAGACGACGTGCTCGAAGGGAGATAGGCCTGGAGCCTTCGCGGGATACGGTGGAGCGAGTGGACCGGGTGGACCGGGTGGACAGCGAGAGGCTTGGACGAACAGGGGCTGCAACGTAGATGCGGCGGCTTGCCGTATTCCCAAAAACTCGACCCCTTGACCCAAAACCCGAGCAAAGCGCCGCCTTCGGCGTGGCATGAGCATCCTGCTCATGATTCAATCCCGTAACGGAGGGCGGGTTTTCCACCCCGCCCATTGATCACTGGCGGATGAAATCCGCTATCCGGATACTGCCTCTCGATGCCCTGCCAGACCGTGCGCACAGTCGATGCCACCACTTCAGCAAACTACTCCGCCGCAGGAAAACCGAATCAGGAGCCACCTGCCCATGCCACCTCAATACCAGCCGCGTTTGCATTCGCCGCAGGCAAATGGGCCGCTCCGCCCCGTGAGTTCTTTGTGCCTGGACAGCCGCGGCAACCTTGCATTCCCGGTCCGTGGCCCGTAAGCTTGCGTCTTTGTGATTCAGAAGCGAAAACGGCGGTTTTCATGTGGTATGAATGGGTCTTGATACCGTTGGTCCTGGGTCTGGCAGGCGTGGTTCAGGGTGCGACGGGTTTCGGGTTCGGCCTGACTGCCATCGCCATCATGGGCACCTTCTACAACGTCAAAGAAGCGACCATTATCACGACGTTCGGCGCGCTCACCCTCAACATCGTCGTCTTGTGGAATCTGCACCGGCAGATCATGTTCAAAGGGGTGTGGCCCCTCATGGTGTGCTCGATGATTGCCATCCCCTTTGGGGTGGTGTTTCTGAAGGATAGCGATCCCACCCTGTTCAGGGTACTGGTGGGCATGGTGCTCGTTGCCGCGGCGGTGCGAGGGTTCCTGCACCAGGAGAACAGCAAACCCTGGCACCCGTATTGGGTGGGCGCCCCCCTCGGTGCGCTGGCGGGACTGTTGTCGGGCGCGTTTGGCACCGGAGGCCCGCCCGTAGTTGTCTATGTGTCTTCGCAGGGTTACAACCGCTTTCGGTACGCAGCCACGATTCAATTCATTCTCATGATAAACTGCCTTGTGCGAACCGTTGAGCTGACCCGGCAGGGACTGCTGACCCAGAAGCTGCTGCTCCTGAGCGTCTTGGGAATCGGGTGCGTCGTCGCCGGAGCCCTGATTGGCTTACGCATTCTGAGGTGGTTTTCAGACGAACGGCTGCGGCGCGTGGTCAGCGTGATGCTCCTGCTGCTGGCGGTCCAGTTTTTTTCGGAATTATTCTTCTGAGGAGGGGTTCATGGCGGAGATATCGCGCTGCCCGCATACGGAACCGTGTTCGATTCGCGGTGAATCGTTCTCGGCCAGCGAAATACTCCGTATCCTTGAACCCCATCTGACCGATGAACGGAAACAGCGCATTCGCGACGTCGTGGCGCACCGGACCTACGCCGTCGTACCCGTCCTCGAGGGCCTGTACGATTTCGGCAACGTGAACGCGGTGCTGCGGTCCGCCGAGGCGCTGGGATGCCAGGCCGCGCACGTCATCGAACTCGCAGCGAAGTTCAAGAAAGCCAACCGGGTGAGCAAGGGCGCCGAGAAGTGGCTCGATATCCGCCGGTGGGAAGCCACGCAACCCTGTGTGGCCCATTTGCGCGAGCTGGGCTACCGGATCGTGGCGACCCACGTCCAGGAGGGCCGTCCCATCGCCGAGACCGCATTCGACGCGCCCACCGCGGTCTTCTTTGGAAACGAACACGAGGGCGTGTCACGGGCCCTCATCGGCATGGCGGACGAGCGAGTCCGCATCCCCATGGTGGGTTTTACCGAGAGCTACAACATCTCGGTGGCGGCGGCCATCACGCTGTATCACATTTACCGCGACCGCGTGGCGCGTCTTGGCTGCCACCATGATCTTACCCCCGATGAGATGGTACGATTGATGGCCGTGTACTACCGGCGCAGCGTTGACTCGGCAGATAAGATCCTGTTGCAGTCGCGCCTTCGCAAATGACCTTTCGTGGAGAGGAGGATGTTGCAGATGCGTATGGGACGCAGACAATTCTTGGGCACGTCGGCAACGGCAATTCTGGCTGCGGGGACTCTGGCGCGCGGGACCGTGTTCGGCGCGAACGAGCGTATTCGCGCGGGCATTATCGGTATGAACGGGCGCGGCACCGACCTGATGAAGGCGCTGTCCAAGGTCGACGGTGTGGAAGTGGGCGCTATCTGCGACGTCGACAGCGAAGTCTTGCATGCCCGTGCCGGCGCCTACGCGAAAGCGATGGGCAAGCCCGTTACGACCTACCGCGATCTGCGCGACCTGCTCGCCGATTCGGCTATCGACGCCGTGGTTGTCGCCGCGCCGAACCACTGGCACGTACTGGGCGCGCTGTGGGCCTGTCAGGCCGGAAAGGACGTGTACGTCGAGAAACCCATGGCCTACAGCATTTACGAAGGGCGGCAACTCGTCGCGGCCGCCGGGCAGAGCGGCCGGATCGTGCAGGTGGGCACGCAACGGCGGTCCGAGCCCCAGTGGCAGCGGCTGATCGAGCGGTTGAAAGCCGGCGTCATCGGCGACATTTATGCGGCCCGCGTCATTCATTACAGCACGCGCCCGCCGGTACCCTTTCACCCCGACGAAGCCCCGCCCGAAACCCTCGACTGGACTCTCTGGCAGGGGCCAGCCACCGAAAAGCCCTTCTCGCGAAAATACGTGCATTACGACTGGCACTGGTTCTGGCATTTCGGCAACGGCGAACTGGGCAACAACGGCCCCCACTACACCGACATCGCCAACTGGGCCTTCGGAAAGGGATTGCCCGTGCACATCGCCAGCCAAGGCGGCCGCTACGGGTACGAGGACAGCGCCGAGACGCCCAACGTGCAGACCACGACGGCCACGTTCGCCGATGGCACCCTGTTCACCTGCGAAATCCGCGGCCGCTACTCGAACGACGAAGGCGGCGCGAAAGGCGGCAATCTCTTTTACGGTTCCAACGGCTATTCCGTGGGCACAACGTGCTACGACACCGATGGCAAGGTAATCCCCGACGAGAATCCGCCCGAAAAGGGCGACGCGGTGTTGCTCCACCTGACCAGCTTTGTCAACGCTGTCCGCACGCGTAACCAGGATGCCGTCCCCGCGAAACCCATTGACGGCCATATCAGCGCGGCCTTCTGCCATCTCGGCAACATCGCCTACCGCCTCGGACGCGACGTGACTTTCGATCCGGCCACCGAGACCTTCGGCAGCGATGCCGAAGCCAATGCCCTGCTCACCCGGCCCGCATACCGCGAGGGGTTCGAGGTGCCCAAACTGGCGTAGCGGGAAAGGGACCCAGGTCACGGCAGCAGGCGGGCGCAGAGCGGGTTCCGAAACGGACGGAACGGCGCGACCGCTTGTTCGGCGCCGGCGTCTCCGGTTCCGTGTGTCTGCTCTTACCGCTCGTGGTATTGCTTGCGGTAATACTCGAGGAATTCGCCGGTTTTGATTTTGCGCCACCACCACTCGTTATCGCGGTACCACTGGACGGTCAGGGCCATGCCTTTGTCCCAGTCCATGCGGGGCGCCCACCCGAGGGCTTTGAGTTTGGCTGCGTCGATGGAATAGCGGCGGTCGTGGCCCGGGCGGTCTTTCACGAGCTTTATCAGGTCTTCGCCTTTTCCAACGAGTTCGAGAATCCTGTGCGTGAGGACGATGTTGCGGCGTTCGTTGCCGCCGGCAATGTTGTATATCTGGCCGGGCGTGCCCTGGCGGAGCGCCAGGTCGATTCCCCGGCAGTGGTCCTCGACGTAGAGCCAGTCGCGCACGTTGTTCTCGCCGCCGCTGTAAAGGGGGAGGGGCTCGTCGTCGATGGCGTTGGTGACGAAGAGGGGCAAGACTTTCTCGGGGTACTGGTACGGCCCGTACGTGTTCGAGCCGCGCGTGATGACGATGGGCGTGCCGAAGGTATTGAAATGCGCGAGGGCGATCAACTCGCCGCCCGCCTTGCTTGCCGAATAGGGATTGCCCGGGCGCGGCGGCGACTCTTCCGTGAACGAGCCTTCGTCGATGCTGCCATACACTTCATCCGTCGAGACGAGGAGGACGCGCGGCGTGCCGAGTTCGCGGGCCGATTCGCAGATGTTGTAGACGCCGGTGACGTTGGTGTCGATAAAATCGTCGGCCCCCATGATGCTGCGGTCCACGTGGCTGCCTGCTGCGAAATTGGCAATGGCGTCGCAGCCTTCCATGGCGCTCTTGATGGCGGCTTTGTCGGCGATATCGCCCCGGATAAAGGAGTGGCGCGACTCGTCGATGCCTTTCAGGTTGTCGAGATTGCCCGCATAGGTGAGTTTGTCGAATGTGACGATATGCACCTCGGGATAGGTTGCGAGCATGTACCGCACGAAATTGGAGCCGATGAAACCCGCGCCGCCCGTGACTACGATTCGCTTCATGGTTGGTTCTTCCTTCGCTCGATGTAGTGTGCCAATGCTTGTTGCCAGGGCCGCATCACATAGCCGCAGGCCTCGGTGAGTTTCCGGGTCGAGAGTGCCGAGAAATGCGGGCGCGGAGCCTTCATGGGAAACTCGGCCATGGTGCAGGGAGACACCGGAGTGGCCACGCGCGCCAGCCGGAATATCTCGAGGGTGAATTCGTAACGTGAGCACTGCCCGCCATTGACGGCATGATAGGTGCCGTAGGCCGCGGTCGTGCACAGCGCCCGCGTGGCCTCGGCCAGATCGAACGTGTGGGTCGGGGAACCCACTTCGTCCTGCACCACCCTCAACTCGGGCCGCGCTTCGGCCGCCCGCAGGATCTTCTCGACGAAGTTGTTTCCTCCCGGGCCATACAACCACGCGGTCCTGAGGATAAAATGGTCCGGGTTGGCGGACCGCGTTGCTTCTTCGCCGGCCGCCTTCGATTCCGCGTAGACACCGCGCGGCATGATGGGGTCTCCGGGCTCCAGCTCTTTGTCCTGCGCGCCAAAGAACACGTAATCGGTGCTGTAATAAACGACCGGCGCCTTGGCTGCCCATGCCGCGGCCGCGACGTTTCGCGCACCCGTTTCATTCACCGCGAACGCGCCCTCGCGGTCGTTTTCGGCCCCTTCCACATCGGTATACGCAGCGGCATTGATGACAAGGTCCGGGGCATTGCGCGCGACAATTTCCGCGACGCTCCCGCGCTCCGCGATATCGAGCTCGGGCAAATCCACCCCGGCCACTTCTGCGTCTTCACGAAACATGCGGCACAGCTCACGTCCGAGCTGGCCCCTCGAGCCGAATACAAGAATCTTCATTGCAGGTGCGTTTCTCCGGTTGATCTGCTGCCTGTATCGTGCGGAACGGGTGGATTGTAACAGAGGGGCGGAACTCCATGCCAAACCGGTGTGCCGCGCCTGAGCGCGCGGCTAAAGCTTCGGCGCGATTCTGCCGATACTTCAAGTGACGACAGTTGAAGCCGTAAGCATTCAGGCTGAGTCCCAAATACTCTCAATGCCTGCCGTGCCGGGATGTTGTCCCGCATCCCACGCAACGAATGCTTACCCTCCTTGAGTGCGCCGCAATGTCCCAGTTGTGGCGCATTTCTTATGATGCCCGCCAAGGCGGCCCTTCGCCTCCTCCGCATATCCTGCAAGCCGGGTGTGCCCCGCTTCGTATTGCCATGAACGCGGTCCCGCTTGTTTTCCCGCTGTGCCAGGTGTGTAGATTCTGGACCGGCAATAGCGCCGCGCTAAAGTTTCGCCCAGCGCAGCCGATATATGAAGCGTGATGGCCAAGACACGGAGGTCAAGGCCCCCTAAAGACACGGAGGTCATCCATTAAGACCTTAGAGCTTTTCGTGAGTCTGGAACGATTTGGGGCGAAACATCCCATCGCCTGGAAGAGCTGAGTATAAGGTCTTACCCTCTTGGATGCGCTACGGGCTCCCCGTAGCGCATTTCCTGTTTTCAGGCGATGCCGCCGCTATTCGTAGAGGACTTCCCGCAGGAACAGCCCATGGGGCGGCGCCGTATGGCCGTGGTACGGACCGTTCAGACCGAGGATTTCCTCGAGACGAGCCGCCGGAAGATGTCCCCGCGCGATATCGACCAGGGTGCCGGTGAGGTTGCGGATCATCTTGTAGAGAAAGCCGTCGCCGTGAAACTCCAGCCGCCACACCGCCGGGTCCGAATGGAGTCCAACCACCGGCCCCTCTTCGAGGGTGACCGAAAAGAGGGTCCTGACCGTGTACTTGACGGCGCTGCCGCCCCCTTGAAATCCGGCGAAATCGTGTGTGCCGGTGAGTTGCTTTGCCAACGCGCCGAGGAGCCCCAGGTCGAGGTTCCATGGGACGCTCCACGCGTGCCGGCAGAGAAAGGGGTCCGGGTGCGGAGTCAGGTGCAGTACGTAGGCGTACCGTTTCGAGTGCGCGCTTTTGCGGGCGTGGAATCCGCCGGGAGCCCAATCCAGCGCTTCGACCCGCATATCCGATCCGAGCATCTTGCACAGGGACCGCCGCAGGCGCGAGAGGTCCGCGTCCGCAGTCCATTCCCATGAACACACCTGGCCGAGGGCATGGACACCCGCGTCCGTCCGGGAGGCTCCATGGATGCGCACGGGCCGGTTCGCGATCTGCGAGAGGGCTTCCTCGATGCAGCCCTGCACCGTTCGTTCGCCGGGCTGCACCTGCCACCCGGCAAACTTGGAGCCATCGTAGCGCACCACGGCTTTCAGCGTCTGGCGCTCCGCCTGCGATTTCTCGATCTGTTCTTGGTGAATATCCATGAACCGGGATTATAGCCGTCCCCCGAGCCAATTTTCAGGTGCTGCCTGCCTCGAAGACTCCAAGAACCGGGATTTCCCGCTCTGTTGTGGGACCGGTGCCCTCACCGGTCATTTCTGTTTTCATCGTCTATGGGTGAGCCGAACGACTCATGGGTCGCTGCCTCGAAAGTTCAGTTTCTGCATACCAAGCCTCCTCTCCCAGACCGCAGTAGCGCGGTCTGGGAGAGGAGGCTTGACCCGTGTAAACCGAATCTTCGCGGCAGGTGGCGCAATGAACACATCCCTGTTCGCCCTGAGAGCCGCGTTACGCGGGGCGTGGAGTTTGTGTCTGGTTTGACAGCCTTCCCGTGTCTCCGTTAGGCTGTTGGATGGGCGAGGGTTCTGTCTTTTCTGCGCACCCCCGCCGTGTATCTGAAAGGAACGCTGGAGAAGAGGTAATGAAGCGTATTGTCTGCGTCCTTGTGCTTGCGTTACTTGTCGTGGTGGGCATTGGATGCAACGCCCAGAGCAGGCAGCCCCGTCTGGCATCGGCGACCATCACGCCGGCCCGGCTTCGGCCCGGCGATACGGCCATCATCACGGTGCAGGTGGAACGGGACCGCTTCGACATTGTGGCGTCCGTGAGCGCTGTCGTTCGGGAAGATCGACGGATGAAATTCGCGTTACGGGACGATGGAAATCATCCCGACGCAGAGGCGCGGGACCGGATATGGTCCCTGCTGGTGGACGTGCCGTTTATGGCGCCGCCGGGCGAATTCACCTTGGAATTCACGGGGTACGACGCGGAAGGCAACATCATATCCGTGCTCGGGCCCGGAGGCGGTGAAATGCCGCTTTCAACGACGTGTCTGTTCAGTGTCGAGCATTCGCTTACGGAGGACGCCGGACAGGATAAGGCGGATGAACAACCGCCTGAGAGCAACTAGCCTCCTATGGCTTGGATCATGGTGCTAACGGCCGCCCTGGCGGCTCCGGATGTGTTTTTCATATCCGTGGATACTCTGCGCGCCGACCATCTCGGCATGTACGGGTACGAGCGCCCCACGTCGCCCAATCTCGATGCCCTGGCGGCGAAATCCCTGCTTTTCACGGATTGCGTGTGCGAGGTGCCCCTCACCGGGCCGTCGTTTGGCTCGATGCTGTCTTCCCGCTATCCTCGCAGCACCGCGACTCCGCGCAATGGACTCCCCATGCCCGGGTGGGCCCCTCTGATCACCGAGCGGTTCCAGGCGGCGGGCTATCAGACGGTGTGTATCCAGAGCAACTGGACCCTGAAACGGGATTTGTCGGCCCTCGACCGCGGTTTCGAGCAGTACGATGACGATTTCAACAGGAAGCGCTGGGGCGTGCTGAAGTCGGAACGTTACGCCAACGAAGTGACCGCGCGGGCCATCAAGGCCATCCAGAATCGCGACCCCGGCCGGCCCCTGTTTTGCTGGATTCACTATTCGGACCCCCATGCGCCTTACCGGTTTCATGACCGCTTCCACCCGTGGGGCGTCCCGTTGCGGAAGCTCAGCGAGGTCGAGCAGACCCGTGCGCGCTACGATTCCGAGGTCGCGTTTACCGACCACCAGATTCAACAGGTGCTGAACATTCTGCCCCAGGAGAACGCCTTCATCCTGTTCGTGGCCGACCACGGCGAGAGCCTGCACGAGCACGATTATGTGGGGCATGGCCGCCGCGTGTACCAGCCGGGGGTTCACATACCCCTGTTTGTCCACGGACCGGGAATACAGCCGGGCGTCACGCACCGTCCCGCGCGCGCTGTGGATGTCGGCCCGACCCTCCTGGGATTGGCAGGCCTTCAGCCGTTGCCCGATGTGGAAGGGGTGGACCTCCTCAACGGCGGTGTGGCGGAGGGGCGCGTGCGGGTATTCGAGACCTACGGGGGAGCGGTGCCGAACCTGCCCGGTGCAAAAGCCATCATGGGGGATCAGCCGCCCATGCGCCAGGCCGTCATCGAGGGCCCGTGGAAACTCATCATCGACGGATCCCGCGAGGAGTTGTTCCAACTCGAGGACGACCCGGAGGAGTTGCAGAACCTGGCCGGTGACCGTCCGGAAGACGTGGCGCATCTGAGAACGCTTATCGAGGAATGGGACAGCCGGGTGCCTCGAATCGACCCCGCCGAGGCGGAACTTTCCGCGGAGGACCTCGAAGCCCTAGAAAACCTGGGCTACATTGACTGACGGGACTGACGGCGCCTGGACGTGGGGAAACGGGTCTACCGGCCGCGAGTTCTCGCGCACCTCAAAGTGCAGATGGGGGCCCGTCGAGCGCCCCGAGGACCCGACCTTGCCTATGACGGTGTCCGAATCTACGGTATCGCCTTCTTTGACCAGCCGCTCCGAAAGATGCCCGTACCGGGTTTCGGTACCGTCTTGATGGCGAACGACGACGAGCCGGCCGTAATCGCCGCGCCACCCGCTGTAGGTGACGCGCCCTTCTCGCAGCGCATAGACGCCCGTGCCTTTCGGGGCAGCGATATCGATGCCATTGTGCCGCTGCACGCGCCCCGTGAACGGGTCCTTGCGCATGCCGAATGCTGAAGACAGCCATGCCGGACCGCCCAGCAGCCCGCCGAAGGATTTTTCGGTCTCGGAAGCGGGAGACGCCGCGGGCGCCGAAGTGTCTTTCAAGAAACCGACGAAGGCGCCTTTGGCCTGAAGAGCAGCCTTCTTTGTGCGCCAGACCGCTTCGGCACGGGGATTCGCCACCGGCGAAGGACCGCCCATGCTGGTGGCGTGAGGTACTGGCGCAGCCTTCGCGGCCTCTCGCGGCTCGCCATTCAAGCCCCGGGCGCTGCGTGTCTGGCCCAGTACGGACAAATCAACCTGCTGCCCGGGAACGATGAAGTCCGCATCACTGATGCGGTTGTGGCGGGCGACCTGCCGAACTGCCTCCGAGACGGCCGACGGGCCGGGCGAACCGCCCAAGCGGTTGAGATGAGCACGGCATATCGACCACAACGACTCGCCCGCCTGCACGGTGTGTACAGGCGGAGCGGAGGAGGTCGCAGGGCCCCTGGCTGCTGCCTCGAGTGCGGCCTCGAATGCCCCCGGAGCAAGGTGACGGCGAGTCCAGGCCGTCTCCGGCACGGGAATCGCCCGGGTCAATTCAAGCGCTGTGGTCACAACATCCATTGCGGTCCTCGGGATGGCATCTCCCCATGCGGAAGAGAGCAAACCCCGTGCCTTTTCGGGTTCGAGGGCGTAAGCCTTTATTATTAAACAACTTACCCCCTGCCGTGATATTGTGAGGTTCGGGAGTGCCGGAAGATATTGCCCCGCACCCGGCGAAATGTGCAGAGTGGGGGCGGCACACGCCGGGGAGATCGTTCCGCTTATTTCGCCTGTACGCTACCCTCGGATTGCCACCAATGGCTCCAGGCGGCGGCATCGGTTCCGAAAGTCTTGCCGGTGATTGCCGTCAGGGCCTCGGCAACGACATTGCGCATGGGTGGCGGTGGGGTGTCATTCAATTCTTCAATCAGGGGTCCGACGGCCCGTTCGTCGCCGATTGCGCCGAGAGCTTTCGGGTACTGCCAGTTCCGGCTTGTCTTCATGGCCTCGATGAGCGCGGGAACGGCGGGCTCCCCGATGGCTATCAGGTCGTTCAAGGCTTTGAAGGGCAGATCGGAGGGCATATCCATCTGCTCGATCAATTCAGCAATACGGGCGGTCTGGGACTGGCCCGCAGGATCATCGGCGCCTACTGTATCCGGCTGTGGCGTACAGCCGGTACAGGCCGCAAGTAACCACAGTATACAGATGGGGGCACGACACAGACGTCTCTCACTCAGTTCCTGAACCCGGCAGGCCATTTCTCCACTCCCTTGTCTCGCTCCTGTTTCAATCGCCGTCTACTCAGGATGGTTACACACCAGTGACGGAATATCGGTTCGCAGTCGCGTCACGATTGGATGTTACCTGGGCAGGTTTCGGGAGTGGCCATCGGAAGGTAAAAAGAATGTGAAGAAACGGCATTCCTGTCGCCGGGCATCACGCCGCCGGAACACGGGATGCGGTCGCGAGGAACCGCGCGCCCGGGCACGATGCGTGCACTGTTTACGATTGCGGCTCGCCCGGCGTCATCGGTCCCCATCCGCCTCCGAGGGCTTTGTAGAGACGGACCAGATTGACCGAGATCACGCCTTCACTGAGCGCCAACTGTTCCTGATAAGCCAACAAGGAACGCTGTGCATCGAGGACGTTATTGAAATCGCTCAGGCCGTTCTTGTATTTGTCCTGAGCCACTTCAAGGGCGTTGCGGGCGGCGTCGACGGCCTGGGTCAGCGCCTCGCGGCGCTGTTGTTCCTGGGCGTAGTCAACGAGTGCTTCCCGCACCTCCCGGACCGCGTTCAGCACGGCATTTTCGTAGGCGGCAAGGTACTGTTCCTGCAGTTCGGTTTGCACTTTGATGTTCCTGCGAATCGCCCCTGCGTGGAAGATCGGCCATGAGATGCTGGGTCCGATGTTCCAGGCGTCGCTGCCGGAATCAAACAACGTGGAAGACTTGATCGACTCGAGTCCGATCGAGCCGGTCAGATAGAACTTCGGGTACAGTTCGGCCTGGGCCTCGCCGATCCGCGCCGTTTGCGCAGCCAGGGCCCGTTCGGCCATGCGGATGTCGGGCCGTTGACGCAGCGCGTTTGCGGGGATCCCTGTTACCACCTTGAGGTCCGCGACGGGGATGGGCTGTACTTCCGTCAGCCGTTCGTGCAGTTCACCGGGCATGGTGCCGGTCAGCACGGCCAGGCTGTCCATGGCGGCTTCGATACCGCCGCGCATCGGGGGAATCAGCGCGCGGGTATTCTCCATGATATAGCGGGCCTGTTGGACCGCGAGGGCATCGCGCAACCCGGATTCGTACAGCGACTGGAGCAGCTCGAAGGTTTCTTCCTGCGCTTTGAGATTCGATTCGGCCACATGCAGGCGGGCCTGATAGGTGCGCAGGGCGACGTAGCTCTGCGCAACGGCCCCCGCGAGTGACACCCATACGGCATTCAGGCTCTCCTGGGCGGCCTCGATGTCTGCCTCTGCGGCTTCGATTCCCCGCCGCGTTCCGCCGAAAATATCAATCTCCCACGCCGCATCCAGTCCGGCGCGGTAAAAATCGCTTTCCCAATCCACCTCGCGCGGGAACGGCCAGGAAGCAATCTGCCCGGGCACGGTCAGCAGCCCCTGGGCCGGGTCCTGCACGAGCAGCGACCAGTTCCGGGCCGCGCCCAGGGCCGCGGCGACGTTTCCGGCCGCCCCCTGCACCTTGTCCGTATCCGACGGCCCGGCAATCAGATTCTCGCTGGTCCGGCTGCGCTGATACGTTGCCCCGCCGTCGATGTGGGGGTAGAGACCGGCCTCCGCAATGCCGGCAATATGGCGCGCCATGCGGACGCGCGACTGAGCCTGGCGGATGTCCAGGTTGCCTGTAAGGGCCTGCTGAACGAGTTCGGACAGGAGGGGATCTTCGAGTGTTTCCCACCAGGCCGCGAGCATTCCCGGCGTCACAGGCCCCGCCTGGGCGCCCGGCTGCGCGTCCGCGGCCTCGAGCACATCCGCCACCGGCGGCTCGGGAATGCCGGGGGCCTCGTAATCCGGACCCACCGTGGCGCATCCGGCAAACAGTAACGCGACTGCCAAGGACATCGGCGGCAGGATGAGGTATTTCATGATGCTTCCTCCTGCTGCTCCTGGGGGTGTTGGTCAGTTGAAATGTGCAGCATACGTTTGAGTCTTTCTCGGGTAGCTTGGAACATCACATACAACGCCGGAATGAACAGAATGCCCAAAATCGTGGCGAGCGTCATGCCGGCGAACAGGGTCGTGCCGATGGAGCGCCGGGCCCCGGAACCCGCCCCCGTGGCCAGCACCATGGGCAGCGTGCCCAGAAATGTCGTGAACGCCGTCATCAGCACGGGCCGGAACCGCTCATACATGGCGTTCGTGCCGGCTTCCACAATGCTCATTCCCCGGCCCTCACGGCTGTCGCGCGCGAACTCGACGATGAGAATCGCGTTCTTGCTTGCAATGCCCACGAGCATGATCAGCCCGAGCTGGGCGTAGATGCTCAGGGACAAGCCGGTGAGTTTGAGCCCCAGCACCGCGCCCAGCAGCGCCGTCGGCAGCGACAGGATCACTGGCACGGGAACCGTCCAGCTTTCGTATTGGGCCACCAGGAAGAGATACCCGAACACCAGGGCCATGATAACGAGCACCATGCCCTCGCTGCCCGTCTGTTTCTCCTGGTAGCTCATGCCCGACCACGCCACGCCGTAATCCTCGGGAAGCGTCTCCGCGGCGACCCGCTCGATGGCCTCCATGCCCAGGCCCGAACTGACGCCGGGCATCGTCGAGGCCGTAATGGACGCGCTGGGGAACAGATTGAACCGCGTCGTCACGCGCGGAGCCGTTATCGTGCGCAGGGTGATCAGGCTGTCCATCGACACCATTTCCCCGCGCCGGTTCTTCACGTACAGCCGCCGCACATCCTCGGCGTCCTTGCGATCCTTCCAGTCGGCCTGGATGTACACCTGATTGACGCGGCTGCCGAAGTTGACGTCATTGACGTAGCGGGAGCCGAGGTAGCCTTGCAGCGTCGTGAAGATGCTCGACACCGGCACGCCAAACGACTCGGCCTTCGCCCGGTTCACGTCCACGTAAAGATTGGGCGTGTCGGCCGTGTACCCCGTGAACGCAAGCATGATCTCGGGCGCCTGGTTCAAAACGCCCAGGAACCCCTGGGTCACCGAGGCCAGCCGTTGCGGGTCCGGATCGCCGAGCGCCTGCACCCGCATGTCAATGCCGCCCGATTGCCCCAGCCCCATGATGGCCGGAGGCGTAAAGAAATTGATCTGCGCGCCGGGAATGGCCGCCGTATGCGTGCGCAGTGTATTCATAATCGCCGCGATCTGTGTCTCTTCCGTTTTGCGCTCGTCCCAGTTTTCAAGCTGGATCACCAGGAAACCCGCGTTCTCGCCGCGGCCGCCGATCATGCTGAAGCCCGCCACGCCGAAGAGCTGGCGCACGCCCGATGTTTCGAGCACGGCCGGCATCAGCTCATTGACCAGGGCCTTCGTGCGGCTCAGCGTCGCGCCTTCCGGCAACTGCAGGGCCGCAAACATCACCCCCTGGTCTTCATCCGGAAGGAAAGCCTGCGGCGTAACGTTCAGCAACAGGACGGCCATGGCCACCACCACCGCCAGGCACACGAGGGTCACCGCCGCACGGCGGGCCAGCCATTCCGAAAGCGCCATGTACAGCGTGCGGCTCTTTCTGACCAGGGTGTTGAACCAGCGCAACGGACCGTGCCGCCGCTCTTTGGGAATCCGCAGTATCAAGGCACACAGGGCCGGACTCAACGTCAGCGCCACCACGCCCGAAAAGACGATGGCGCTCGAAATCGCTACGGCAAACTGCCGGTAGATCTGCCCCGTGATGCCGCCCAGGAACGCCACCGGCACAAAGATCGCCAGCAGCACCAGGGTCGACGCAATGATCGCCCCGGACACCTGCTCCATCGCACGGATGGTCGCGGCGTGATGGTCCAGACGCTCCTCTTCCATCAGATGGATGACGCGTTCGACCACGATGATCGCGTTGTCCACCACGATGCCGATGGCCAGCACCAGCGCGAACAGCGTCAGCAGATTGACCGAGTATCCCAGGATCATCAGGACCAGGAACGTGCTCAGAAGGGAGACCGGGATGGATAACGTGGGGATGAGGGTCGCGCGCCAGTCCTCTAGGAAGATATAGCAGACGAGCACGACCAGCCCGAAGGTGAGGAGCAGCGTGGTTACGATTTCCCGGATACTGATGCGCACGAAGGTGGTCGAGTCGAAGGGAATCCGGTAATCGAGGTCTTCGGGAAAGCTCTTCTTCAATTCCTCGAGGCGTTCGTATACCGCGTCCATGGTCTCGATGGCATTGGAACCCGGCGTCTGACTCACCAGGAGCCCCGTGCTGTCGCCCTCGGCGCAGAACCCCTCGGCGGTGTACTGATCGGCGCCCTTCTCGACCCGGCCAATGTCTTT
>CAZFOG010000082.1:0-18563 GCA_964520685.1 uncultured Nitrospiraceae bacterium
TGCCCTGGGCAATGCCGCGTTCTTCTCGGTGTTCGAGATCTTCCTTGCCACGACGCCCGCGTTTCACTGGGTCTATCCCTGGTGGGGCGCCGTGCCGGTGTTCGTTACGGTGTATATTCCCTTCTTTCTGGCCGCCAATCTCGCTTACGACTGGCCATCGCGGCGGCAGAAGGCGTTTATCGGCGGTCTGTTCGCGGTCAACGCCGCGATGCTCATCGTCTTCGCCGGCATCCTGAAGTGGATCTGAAAACCCGGGACTGACCCAAGTGGTTTGCGATCATGGACCCACACGGACAAACATGGACCTACACAGCGCAGCATAGCCGCAACCAAACTCCCGAAATCCGGAATCCTCCCTCCGAACGCCTATCGACGTTCGCCCCCCCAAAGTCGGTGAGCGGCCGCACGGGGACTGGACCCCTGCTTTCGCGGGAGACGGGGGACAGCGCGCATGAGCCGTCCGGCTTACGCGTAGACGATGAAAACAGAAATGACCGGTGAGGGCACCGGTCCCACAACAGAGCGGGAAATCCCGGTTTTTGGAATTCTCGAGGCAGCGAAACATGAGCCATTTGGCTCACCCGTAGACAATGAAAATACAATGACCGGTGAGGGCACCGGTCCCACATTCCGGAAGGGATATGAATTTTCGAGGCAGACGCTGGTTTGCTGCGTAAACCGTTGGGGCAGTCCCGGGTTTTCCTATTTTTCCAACTCCAGCACCTGGCCGTCGTCGAGCAGTTTCTCGTGGAGTTTTTCGTAGTCGATCGCCTGCACCGCGCACTGGGCATCGATGGCGTGGGCGGCGGCGGTAGCGGCGCTTTGCCCAAGGACCATAAACACGGGTTCCATGCGGATCGAGCCATAGGCGATGTGCGACGAGGATAGACACACGGGCACGAGGAGGTTCGCACACTCCTCCTGTTTCGGCACGATGGCCCCGTAGGAGATGGGATACGGCCCGCCCGGATTGATCTGCACGTCACCCTCGTTGAGCACGTAATCTTCGCCGTCCTCGACATGCACGACGTAACGCTGGACGTGGTGCGAGTCCATGTTGTACGACCCCATGCCGATGGGCATGGGCGTGGGGTCTTGCCGGCGGAGGTGGCGTTCGGTCATCACGAAATCGCTGACCATGCGCCGGGCCTCGCGCACGTAGATCTGGTGGGGCCAGTGATCGTTGTCGAGAAACTCGTCCTTGGCGAGGCCATACGCCCGCATCTCGGCCTGGATCGCGGGCGGCACGCGCGGATCGCTCACGTAAAACCACATGAGGCCTTTCTGGTACAGCTCGTGCTCGCGGACGATCTGGGCGCGGCGTTCGTACGACGCTTCGGGATAGTCGTAGTTCATGCCAATGTTGTCGGTCGAGAACCCCCCGCGGTTGTTGGTGTCGGTTTTGCCATTCGGAATCGGGTCGAACTTCTTGAACATCTGGTCCCAGCCGGTGGCGAGATAGCGCGCGAGCAATTCGTACTGGGTCACGTCGTAGCCATCGGGTTCTGTAAACGGGACGCGGTTCTCGGGGGCCTTGGTGAGGCACATGCGGAAACAGTAGGCCTGGACCCGGTGGTCGCCGGATCCTTCCTCGCCGGGACCCTCGTCATGCACGCGCGGCACGAGCCCGCTCGAGGGGTCGCCCGGCACAACGTACGGCGACACCGGATTGAAGAACTGGTGATACTTGGCGTTTTTCGTCTGAACGCCGTTCAGGGTTTCCCCGTAGACGCTGTTGGCTTCGCGTCCAACGGTGTAGGTCACGCCGGCGGCCGCCATGAGGTCGCCCTCGTAGGTCGCGTCGATGAACATTTTTCCGCGGAACACCTTCCCGCTCAGCATGCGAATTGCCGTGATGCGGCCGTCCTCGACGGTGACGCCCGAGTCGCGGTCGAGCCATTCGTCGCGGTAGACGGGGAAGCCGCTCTCTCTGACGAAATCTTCGTAGATCTGCTCGGCCACATGGGGCTCGAACACCCACATGGCGTCTTCGTTGGGATCGTGATGGCCCCCACGCAGCTTCGTGTATTCCTCGTGGGTCTGGTACTGCCACACGCTGTCGTCGGCATAGTGGTCCGCGACACGCTCGTAGAACTCGCGCGCGATGCCGCCGATGGTCTCCTTCTTGCCGGTATCGGCCCAGCCGAGTCCGCTTGACGACAGGCCGCCCAGATGCACGTCGGGGCCGACAAGAATTGCGCTCTTGCCCATGCGCATGGCCTGCATGGCGGCCGCAACGCCGCCCGAGGTGCCGCCATAGACGATCACATCGGCTTCGTGTGGAATTCCCTTCATCGTCGCGCATCCTCCGAGAAGTGTGGCCAGCACCATCAGTGCCGTTGAAGTCAAGATCATCGCCGCTCTCATAACCGTCTCCCGTGCCTCTCCACCGCGTGCTGCACGCGATTATCCTTCCAGCCAGTTTCGTATTGTTGCGTAATCGCGTCTCGCCGCTGCCACGCGGTTCTTCGCGACGGTAAGTTCGAGCGAAAACGTTTCCACGTGCCCTCTTTCCAGAAACCTCCGGATGAGCACGTCGTTCGGGATGATGCCCTCGCCCACCTGGCACCCGGCCACATCGGCGAGGACCGGCCGTTCGCTGCGGACCCAGTCCTTCACGTGGACGTAGACCGTGCGCTCGGCGAGTCTGTCGAAGGCGTCGAGGGGGTCTTCGCCGCAGAAGTAGAAGTTGCCGGTGTCAAATACGAAGGCCAAGCCCGGCACGGCATCGAGTATTTCGAGGCAGTGCGCGGAAGAGCACTGAAGGGTCGGGGCAATGCCAAAGTTCTCGATGGCAAGCGTGATGCCGGCGTCCTCCGCGTCATCCATACAAGCCCGCAACGCTTCGATGATCATCGCGCGGCCGTCATCGGGGCTGATGCCGTCCTGGAGTCGGCTGCCTGCCGCCAGCACGAGGGGCGCGCCGACCGACTGGGCAAGTTCGATACCGTCGAGGAGGGTTTCGACGCCTTT
Organism: uncultured Nitrospiraceae bacterium; assembly: GCA_964520685.1. Lineage (GTDB taxonomy): Bacteria > Hydrogenedentota > Hydrogenedentia > Hydrogenedentales > SLHB01 > UBA2224. Next base: position 2,974 of record CAZFOG010000082.1, read on the forward strand.
GTCGCATGCGGCGAGATCCGCGCTGATGAAATTGCACGAGACATCGAGGCATGTGACGTCGAGGGTGGATTCGGCGAGGTTGCTGCGGTACACGTGCTGAATCTCGGGGCCTTCCATAAGCCGGGGCGCCGTGAGTTCGACGCCGTCGAACCCGATCTCCTGCAACCGCGCCAGCATGGCCACGTCGCCGAGTTTTCCCGACGCCAACTCCTGCCCGAAGGCCATGGTCATGATGCTGATCTTCGCCATTTCACTTCTCGATCCGGAATACGTCAATCCATGCGCCACCGTGCATGATAAGCACTCCAGACGCGGATGTCACCTTTGCGCACGACGGACGCCGGTTGGTGGGCCAGGCCTTGGGGTGGCATGCGCATCTTGCGCATGTTTGATTTGGAAATGGACGAGATGGACTGGATGGATCGAGACAGGGAACCATGAGCCGTTCGGCTCACCCATAGACGATGAAAATACAATGACCGGTGAGGGCACCGGTCCCACATTCCGGAAGGGATATGAATTTTCGAGGCAGACGACTCCCCTGATTGCGGCGCGGTCGCGACGGGTTGTTCCCAGTCCACGCAATCCACCCAATTCACCCAGTCCACCCGGTCCACTTGGTCCACCCGGTCCACTTGGTCCATCCGGTCCATCTGGTCCATCTGGTCCACCCGAATCGCGGGCCCGATGGCAACGGAGCGTGAGGTTGGCATGGGCGGAAGGAACATGGTAGGCTTGGCGAACCACCCGAATTGGGCGCCGCCAGCAGGTGCGCGCGGACAATGACGTCTCTGTGCTTGAGGGACGAGGATTATCCGCATGACGGCTACGCAACGACATATGCGGGGTATTGCGATTGGCTGTTTGTTTGCCCTGAGTGTATCCTGTTTCGCCCAGGTTCCCGATGAGGCGGTCACGGTCAGTTTCTGCTACTGGGGCAGCTTCAAGGAGAACGAGCTGTGGCGGCAGATCTGCGAGGACTTCGAGCGCAACCATCCCAATGTGACCATCAAACGGCTGTGGTACGTCGGCGAATACATGCGTAAGATTCAGCTCGACCTGATCAACCACAAGGCCGCCGACATCATTCTGATGGATGACGAGCTGTTGCCGGGGTTCATCGTGCGGGGCTATGTTCAGGACTTGGCGCCGTACATCGAGCGCGGCAGCGACCCGATGGAACGCGCCCTGGCCGCGGAATGGGCCCACACCAACGCCGCTCCGAGCGCACGCGACCCGGATTTTGAGCCGCAGCTCCTGCCCACCAGCCTCGAGAGCTTCAACTACCGCGGATTTCAGGGCGGGTTGCCGTGGGACGGGAATGCCACGCTCATTTTTTACAATAAGGACCTGTTTGACCAGGAGAACATCCCATATCCCGACAACGACTGGACGTGGGACGATTTCCGGCGCATCGCCAGGGAGCTAACCAGGGACTTCGACAACGACGGATATCCGGACCAGTTTGGCAACAATTTCCTGTTTTCGTTTCTCGATTTCGAGAATGTCCTGTGGAGTTTTGGCGGTGATGTTCTGAATCCCGAGCGCACGCGGAGCCTGTTGAACAGCCCGAGAGCTCTCGAAGCGGCCTGGTTCATTCACGCCATGCGCTACGAAGACCGCTCCGTCGCGTGGACCGGTGAAATGCAGGGCATGCTGAGCGAGGTTCAATTGCTCACGGGCCGGGTGGGCATGGTCTTGTCGAGTTCGTATCTGATCGGCGCGCTGAACCAGGTGCAGGACGCCATGCGCTGGGGAATCGTGCACTTGCCGATGGGTCCCGGCGGCGACCGGTATTCGCGCGTGACGTGGGACGGCATCTCGCTGAACGCACACATCAGCCCGGAGAAGAAGGAGGTGGGCTGGGCGTTTATCAAGCATCTGCTCAGCGACGAGGCCCAGGAACGCGTGGCCAAGACCCAGCGGGGTTTTCCGGTGTGGAAACACATGGAACGCGCGTACGTAAATCCCCAAACACCCGTTCGCGAGGAAACCGCGGTCGAAGCAACGCAGCATGGCCGGCTGACGCCCATTACGCCGCGGTACCAGGAGATCAAACTGACTGCGGACAACGTGTTTTTCGGGTTGAACACGGCCGAGGTCACGGGCATTACGCCCGAGGAGGCGCTGCGCGAGCTGGACATCCGGGTGAACGCCGTGCTTCGCAAAGAGATGGACGACTGGTCGAAGCAATTGGCGCGCGCCGGCGGGACCCACAAGGGCGCGGCGTATTCGGGTTTGTGGACCTTCGCGGCAGTTCTCGGGGTTCTGATTGTACTGGTTACGGGGCTTGGCTTCTTTGTGCGCCCCATGCGCCGCCGGATGGCGTACCGGTTGCACGAGGGCCGGCACATGCTCGCAAGCCGCCTGCTGCGGCGCGAGGCCTTCGAGGGGGTGTTGTTTGCATCGCCGTGGCTGACGGGCCTGATTCTGTTGCAGGCGTTCCCGATCATCTTCAGCATCGCCCTGAGCTTCTGTGAATGGGACCCCTACGAACCCATCTCGGAGATGCGGTTTGTGGGAGTGGCGAATTATGCGCGCGCCGCGTCAACCGATCCGATCACGGGCGACCCCGACGTGCTGAAGGCGCTGTACAACACGTTTTATTACGCTTTCTTCGCGGTGCCCCTCAGCCTGATGACCTCGCTCGGCCTGGCCTTGCTGCTGAACCAGAAAGTCCGCGGCATCACCATCTTCCGGACGACGTTCTACCTGCCGAGCATCGTCGCGGGCGTGGCGACGGTGATTTTGTGGACCTATATCTTCAACCCGATATTCGGGCCCATCAACAATTTCATCCGCATCATCAATAACACGTTCGGGGTTGGGTTGCCGACGCCGATGTGGCTGGGCGATCCGCACTGGTCGAAACCGGCGCTCATCATCATGACCCTGTGGGCGGCCGGCGGCGCGGCCATGCTCATCTTTCTGGCGGGATTGCAGGGTGTGCCGGACCAATTGTACGAGGTGGCCGAACTCGATGGGGCGGGGCGCTGGCGCAAGTTTTGGAACGTAACGATCCCCATGCTGACACCTACCATCTACTTCAATTTGATCATGGGGATTATCGCTTCGTTGAAGGTCTTCATGCAGGCGTTCATCATGACCAACGGCACGGGCGGGGTGGACAATTCGCTGCTGTTCTTCGTGCTGCATCTTTACGTGAAGGGGTTCATCGAGTTTGAGATGGGGTATGCGTCTGCCCTGGCGTGGATTCTCTTTGTGATCATTCTGTTGTTTACGCTGCTGGTGATCCGCTCGAGCGCGGTGTGGGTCTATTACGAAGGGGAGAAGCAGGGGCGATGAGCCGGGCAGGGACACTGCGGGGGAGCATGCGATGGACGCGGCGGGTCGAGCGGGCGCTGGCGTTCGCGGTGCTCGTGGCTATGTCGTGCCTGTTCATGATCCCGATTCTCATCACCCTGAGCGACAGCCTGAAAACCTTCGTCGAGATCTACAGACAGCCGCGGGTGTGGATACCGGACCCGCCGCGGTTTGAAAACTACGTGCGGATTTTTCAGATTCTGCCGTTCCACCGGTTCTTCCTCAACACGCTCGCCATCACCGTGTTGGCCCTGCTCGGGCAGGTGGGGAGCGCGTGCGTGGTGGGATACAGCTTTGCGCGGTTGCGGTGGCCCTTCCGGGATACGATGTTCCTCCTGCTTCTGTGCACCATCATGTTGCCGCCTCAAGTGACCCTGATCCCGATGTTCATCCTGTTCAACAAGATCGGATGGTACAACACGTGGCTGCCGCTTATCGTGCCGGCCTATTTCGGCGGGGGTGTGTTCAATATTTTCCTGATGCGGCAGTTTTTCAAGACGATCCCCACGGCCCTCGAGGATGCCGCGAAAATCGACGGATGTTCGACCTGCCGCATCTTTCTCCAGATCATGCTGCCTATGGCAAAGCCGGCCATCGCCACCGTGTGCGTGCTGGGGTTCATCCAGTACTGGAACGACTTTCAGAGCCCTCTCATCTATCTCACCGACTACCTGAAATACCCCATCTCGATGGGCATGTACATGTTCGTGACCTCCGAGTCGATGTTCGCCCATTACGTCATGGCCGCCAGCATGACCGCCGTCGTGCCCGTCATCTGCATCTTCTTCGCCGCCCAGCAGTATTTCGTCAAGGGCATCGTCATGACGGGGATCAAAGAGTAAGGCGGGAAATACACATCTCCGCGCCCTTCTTCCATCGACAACCCCTTGCATTACAGCCATTTCCAGTTGCAGACCGCATCCTTCCATGGGCAACGGAGCGCCTATAAGGGTAGAAGCGGATGCAAGACAGCGAGGAATGGACATGGCACGCTGGTTTGACCGATTGTGGAACAGGGCGCGGCGCGGGGAAGGGGCGAAACCCGGGGCGCGTGTGGAGACCTTTCGCGAAGCTCCCTCCCGCACGTATACGGTGCCTGAGGATGCCACGCGATGGCAGGGGGCTGCCGGCGGTTTTCTCGGGCTGCCGAACGAGACGCCGTTTTGCATGTTGCAGGTGTACCGCTTTCTGCGGGACGCCATCCCCGACATCTCGGATGCCGTATGGACCTGGAAACGCCTGTGCCAGACCGGCTACGACATCGAGATTACCGAGCCGTCGTCGGCCCCGGCGAAGCAACGCGCGGAGCGTATTCTCGATGAGCTGAACAAGCGGGTGAACAGCGGCGACCGCGGGATGGACGGGCTGCTCGACATTTTCTACGCATCGCTGTTCACGTACGGAGCGGCGGCCGTCGAGATCGTGCTGTCCCAGAGCCGCGAATCGATCTGGGACGTGATACCCGTGGATGTGTGGACGGTGCGATTCCGCCGCGAGAAGGACGGCCTGCATCCCTACCAGCTCCACGAGGGCCGCGAGATCCCGTTGCCGAGGGAGCGCTTTGTCTATGTGGGCCTTGACCGCGACGGTACAAACCCGTACGGGCGGTCCATGCTGCGGTCGATTCCCTTCGTGGTGAAGATCCAGCAGCGACTGCTCGAGGACATGGCGAAAGCGACGCACAACGCGGGGTGGGCCAAGCTGCACGTGCAGTACACGCCCGAGGAACGGCAGCGCGGCGAATCCGTCGAGGAGTACCACACCCGGGTCGAAACCAATTTCGCCAACTTGCGTGGGAAATTGAGCAACCTCGAGACCGACCAGAACCTGGTGACCTTCGATAACGTGAGCGTGTCGTTGATTCGCGGCGATCAGCGGTCGCAGGTCTTTTACGAGAATCACAAGGCCATCGAGGAGCAGGTCATTACCGGCATGCACCTCATGCCCATTCTCCTCGGGCGCAACTACGGCACGACGGAGACCTACGGCACGGCGCAATTCGAGATCATCACGCGCCAGGTGACGGCGGTAAACCGGAGCGTCAAGCGCCTCCTCGAACGGCTCTACAATTTCGAACTGGCGCTCATGTGGGGCAGCGCGCACGCGAAGGTGCACATGCGCTCGCACCGGACCGCCGACATCGTGCGCGAGGCCGAGGCGCGCCGCCGCGAGATCGAGAACGCCATCCTCCTGCGCGATGCCGGATTCATCACCCATGAAAAGGCGGCGGAATCGCTGGGCATCAAAGTCGCGTGAGGCACACACACCGATGAAAGGAACTCCCATGGAACTGGAACCCTTTGTATTCCGGCATGAAGGCGCCCTGGTCGGCACGCGCGAGACCGGCACCTTGCACGACGCGCTCGACGAGGTCAACGCGTTCACCCTGCGGCCCCTGGCGCAGGAGGAATTCGCCGTTTTCACCCTCGACCTGTGCAACAACCAGATCGACCGGCATTTCAGCCGGTTTCCGGAAGACGAGCTGGCGCGCATCAACGCCCTGGTGCCGGGCCGTCCTCTCATGGAACGGCACGACGTGCGTGGCTCCCTTCCACGGGGGACGTTCTTCCGTTCGCAGCTTCACCGGGACGAGGAACGGCTGTCCGTCCGGCCCGACGTATACGTTTTGCGGACCCGGGAGAACCAGGACTTCATCTTGAACATCGAGGGCGGTGTCTATCGCGAGACGTCGATCGGCTTTTCGTTCCGGAAGCCCGAATGCTCGGTGTGCGGCAAGGATCTGCGGACCTGCGACCACATCCCGGGCCGGAGCTATGGCGACGGCCTGTGCCACTGCGTCCTGCGCGACGTCCTCGAGGTGATCGAGGGGTCCGTGGTGGCCTCGGGGTCGCAGGGGACGCGTTTTGTGGCAGGCACGCGGGGCTTGGGACTTGAGCGCGCCCTCGAGGCGGGCCGGCGCGAATTTCACGCCCCGGTCGAATTGTGGACCGGCGGTTTGTGGGAGGACGAGTGATGGTGAAACGGCGATGGATATACGGCGCGTGTTTCGCGGCGGTGCTGCTGCTCGGCATGAGCGCCACACCGCGCTACCTTGAGGAGCTGCGGGTCGGCGGCGGTTACGGCGATGCCGACGGAGGACTCGATATCGAGGCGGACGGCAGTCTCTCGACCGACGGGGATGTGCTGGTGGAAGGCGGGGTAACCGTGCGCGGGCGCGTGACCGCCGGCTCGGGCGGCCATCTTATTACGACCGGGGAAGGACTCTTGGACGGCGCGAAACTGGCCGACGGATCGGTCGGGGACGCGAAGGTCAGCGACGACATCACGGTGGGCAGCGGCGGCAGCGTAGGGGGAAGCGCGATAGACATCCCTGCCGCGCCGAATGAAACCGAAGCCGACGATGCGGACACTCTGCTGATCCACGATGCGAGCGCGGGGGCCACGCGCGAGATGTCGCGCCAGGATTTTCTCACTGGATTGAGCGGTGGAGAGGAGCTATGGACGGACGCCGGCGGCTTCATTCAGCCCAACAACGCGCCCGGTGTGCACATCCACGATGACGGCGGAGTGGTCGTGCCCGGAACGCTCGACGTGGCGGACCGGGTGTCTTTCGGCACCGCGACCGGTGACACCTATCTGGTGAAAGCCCGGTTCGAGGGGTCCGACACGCTTGGGTACACCGACCGGACCGCTCTCGAGGGGCATGTCGTGTGGTCGGGAGGGCCCCACACCATGTCCAACCTTCACGGGATTGTGGGCCGCGCCTCGGTTGGGCCGGGATACTCGGCTTCGGCAACCGACGTGGTTGGCGTGCGCGGCCTGGCGCTGACGGGGCCCTCGTTCACACAGATCGGCCGGGGCATCGGGGTGAAGGGGCAGGTTGCTCTGACCCAGACGGGGAACCTGGTGGACGGCATGGCGCTGTACGCCGGAATGGCAGGGTCCTCGGGCAGCGTGGCGAATTTGTACGGCCTCTATGTCGAGGACGTGACGCAGGGAACGGCCGCCAACCATGCTATCTATACGGGCCTCGGTCCCTGCCGGTTCGGCGATGATGTAACGGTTGCGGGCAGCCTCGCGCTCGAGGGCGGCGCAATTGCAGCGCCGGGCGGCCTCGCGGTTTCGGTGAATAGCGGCCTCGGCGGGCTGGCCGTATCGGCGGAGAATATCTCGGTCACGGCCTCGCAGCTCCGCCAGGAAGGGGAACTGCTGGTTCGCAGCAACGCACAACCTCTGCTGCGTTTGAGCCGAACAGGCACTCCCGTGGCAGGCACGGCGCTCGGTGAAATGACGTACCGCGGTTTGAACGCGGCAAGCTCGCCCGTCTCATACGCAGCCGTGCGCGCGAAGGTCCTCGATATAACCGCGGGCAGCGAATCGGGCCAACTCGAGATTGGGGTTCTCGACAATGGCGCGCAAGCCACCGCGCTCAGGTTTGACGGAGTTGACGCGTCGTTTGCCGGCAACCTGTCTGTCGCGGGCTCGCTGAGTACTCCCACCCTGGTCACGTTCACGCCCGATGACACGACGCCGAGTGTCGCGGGGGCCAATGTGTTTCGCGTACCGGATACCTGGACGAGCGGCAACGGCGTGACCCACCTCGACGACGGCGCGCCCGGCCAAATCGTGACCATCCTGGGCGGCGACGCGGACTGCGTATTCGCGGACAACGCCTATCTTCATCTGGCGGGGCCCTGGACGGCCCATCCCGGCGACACGCTTGTCCTCGTGTATGCCGAGAACGCATGGCACGAAATCAGCCGCTCGGACAACTAGGAGGCGGTGAGCCCATGGAACAGTGCACCAACCTGACGGCGAAACCCGCGACAACGGAGGAGAGTGCGGTGTGCCCGTACAAACTCGTCCACGACATACAGTGGACAAGCCTTCGTGAGGACCTGTGCGAGCTGAAGACGAGGGTGCAGCGTCTCGAGGCCACCCTTGCGCGGGGCTTGACACTGCTCGTGGCCAATCTCGTGGGAGTGATCGTGTCGCTCCTGCACCAACTCGTCTGAACAATGGAGGCTCAGGGAATGTACTGGAAGATTACGGTAGCTTCGGACGAAACCGCACCCTCGAACGAAGAGCATGCTCCGGCGGGCCGGTTCGTTCTCCAGCGGCATCATGACGGTGCCGGCCCTCACTGGGATCTGCGGCTCGAACAGGCCGGCCACCTCGTCGGCTGGCGTTTCGAGCGGCCACTGTCCGGAGACGGATGCTGGGCCAGCGAGAAAGGCCCGCATCCCATGCGGTGGCTCGAGCATGACGGGGATACGGTGCGCGAAGACGGCGGCCTGTACACGGTGCTCGAATGGTCGAAGAACACCCGCGCCCTGCTCCTCGAGGGCCGGAACGGCACACGGACGCTGCGGGCCACCCGCATGCCGTTTGTACCTCCCGAAACGGCGCGGGCCATCCAGGAAACGATGGACGAGTTTTCCGTTCATCCGGGCGCGCTTGCGGCGGTTCTCCGCGACGGGATAACGGCGCGCCGGAGGGCCATCGAGCGGTTCTGCGGGCTGGGACGCGAACTCGACGGGAACGCATTCGACGAGAACGTCTGGCGCCGGACCCTCGATTCGCTGACCCTCGACGAGCTTACCGCGCATCTGCGCACCTACGAGGTCCGGTTCGATCACAAGTTTCCCCCATCGCCCGCGTCGTGCCCGGAAGCGCTTCCCGAAAGCGGGGACGGGTCCCGGACGAATCGGGCCATGGGCATTGTGCGCGGCGGCTGAGCGCCGTGCGCGCCGGGCGGTCCCCGCGGTGTGTCCCGCGGAGGCGCGAAGCGGGGACGCCCATCTCAATTGAAGCGTAAGAGGCCGTTCGCCCGGGCAAGCATGCCCCAGGGCGCGCGACCGAACCACAGGAGTGTGAACGATGGCATTTGGCGATATTGGCGGCGTGGTGACCGAGTTGATCATCACGTGCAAGACCCCGGCCGCGGGGACCGTGAGCATTGCGAAGGGCGACGCGGTCGCACTGATCGCGCCCTACACCGTCAGCAACGACACCGACGCCGAAGACACGGTGTTTGGCGAAGCCCTGGCCGACGCCACCGCGAACGGGGCGGCGATTCCGGTCAAGGTGCGTGGCGTATCCGTCTTCGCCTACGAAGGTGCGACCCCGCCGGTTGTGGACGGGCAGGCCGGCGTGGTTGCCGCCGCGACGAACGGCAAGGTCAAAGCGCCGGACTCGGACAACGGGAAGGGCATCAACCTCGATGTGGACGAAGCGGCAGGCCTGGTCCACGTGCTGCTGTAAGGAGGAACAATTCATGGCATACCGAGACGACATGGTGAAGGAGCGCGTGGCGTTCTTGAGCCAGGAACCCGAGAAGCTGCGGCAGGTCCGGGGCTCGGGACTCTACGAGACCCTGCAAAGCCTGGGGCTGAGTCACGGGCAGTACTTTCGCGCGCTGGGCACCAACGTGCGCGATTATTGCGCCCAGGAATTCGGCATTGACCTGGACCGCATCACCGTTGATCGGTTCTTCCAGTCCGATCCCAACGCGAAATGGCTGTTTCCGGACATGGTGCGGGACGCGGTGGTGAGCGGCATGACTCGCAAGCCCGTGTACCCGAGCCTGATCATCCGCGACGAACGTGTCGGCAGCACGGCCTTTGACGTGCCCTACGTTCAGGAAGATGCCCTCGAGGAGGAGCTGCGCACGGTTGCCGAAGGCGCGGTGATTCCGGAATCGTCCATCAAGTATGGCGAGCGCGTGATCAAACTCGACAAAAAGGGCCGGGGCGTCATTGCGTCCTACGAAGTGATCCGGCGGATGTCGGTCGACATGCTGCGGGTGCATTTGCAGCGGATCGGCGAACGGCTGGGCCGGCACCTCGACGCGCGGCTGGCCAAAATCCTCGTCGAGGGCGACGCGTCGGGCAGTACGGCGCCGGTCACCGTGGATACGGCCGCCTCGGGCACGTGGGCCTACGGCGATCTCGTCAAGGGGTTCATGACCCTGACCCTCGGCCACTATTTCACGCCCACCCACATGCTGGCGAACGCGGAGCTGTGCCAGACCATTCTCGAACTGGATGCGTTTAAGGAAGCCGCGCTCTTCGATTTCGCGAAGACCGGTAACCTGCCCACGCCGCTGGGTACGCGCCTGGTTCCCATGGCCGACCAGCCCGCGAACAAGCTGACCATCCTCGACGCAGGGTACGCGGTCCAGAAGCTCACCGAGCAGGACCTGCTCGTCGAGAGCGACAAGCTTATCAATCAGCAGTGGGACCGCACGTTTCTGACGGTCGTGACCGACTTCGCGATCATTTACGAGAAGGCTCGCGTGGTCGTGCAGAGCGACTGGGTGTGACCCGGAGGGGAGCGGTCCGCCAGGTATTGGCGGTTCGCTCCCCTCCCCGGCTCTGACAGGGAGGATTGATCATGGCGGCCTTTACGACCGAAGCGATGGTGCGGTTGCGGTTTCAGCTCCATAATACCGCGGCCGTTCCCACGGACCTGGTCCAGGCGGGCATTGACGACGCCCACGCCGAACTTCTGCCGTTGCTCGAGGCGGACTACGGCGCAGAACCTTTTCCCGAGGCGCTTGTGCTGGGTGAAACGCTGCTGGCAGGCGCTAACATCTATGGCGCGCTCGCCGCTAAGGATGCCCACGACCAGAAGCACGTGGTGGTGGGCGGGCAGCGCGTCGAAGCGGGCAAGCGGTTCGCCTCGCTGCGCGAGGTCGCCCAGATTTCTCGTGCCAGGGCCTGGAGGCTGCTCGCGCCGTTTCTGCGGGACCATCCGCCTCACAATCCGGCCACCGCGACCGGCACCGTGCCGGTCCTGGGAGGGTCCGCGTGATGGCGATCACCCTGAACGGCCTGGCCCTCGACGACGTGCTCACGTCCGTGCGCGAACACCACGAAGAAGTGGGCGGACGTGATGAGCGGACCGTCGAGCTGGCGGGCCTGATTCCTGGCGAGACCTCCCTCGAGGCCCTCGAAACGCGGCTCGATGCCATTCTCGATGCGGCTTCGGCGGTGGACTACTCCGCGGTCCTGTCGATTCGCCCGGGACGGCGGTTGATGGTGCGGCGCGCGGCGTTCCGGCGCGAAATCGAGCGCACCACACTCGTGGGCTCGTTCACGGTGCGGCTCGAGGCGCGCGACCCTTTCGAAGAGGCGGAATCTGCGTTGGAAATTCCGTGGAATATCCCGGGAGCACCATCCTCCGTGGAAGTGGCCAGCGCGGGGACGGTATATGCCCTGCCGGTGATTCACATGACCGCAGGCGGCATATTGGTAAAACCCGCGATGGACGACGGGGAGCGGTGCATGCAGTACGACGGCGTTGTGGGCGAGGGTTCGGTGCTCGTCTTCGATTCCGTCGAGAGGCGTGTGGTGCTGGACGGGGCGGATGTCACGCCCTACGTGCTGGGCGAGTTCCCGCGGCTTGCACCGGGCGAAACCACGCTGACCTACACGGATGACCCCGCGAGCGCCCATGCGGCCGAGGCGGTAGTCATTTACCGCGACCGGTGGTGGTGAACATGCAGTACGGCATCGAGGTTTACGACAGGCGCGGCCTACGGGTGGCCCGGTTCGACCGGGTGCCGTTGATGGAGGCTTCCCGCACCGCTCCGGACGCGCCGGACGTGATTGAAGGTCTCCTGCCCGAGGGCATCGCCGAGCTTGGCCCGGGTTACCGCATTTCGGTGCGCATTGAAGGCGAGCCGTTCTGCGAAGCCACTGTCACGTGGGTCGGACCCCAATGGAGCGATACCAGGAAACTCATCCTCGACCGGTATGTGCCGTTTCATGAGGTCATTGCCTTTCGCGCGGAGCAGTGCGACACGGACCGCAATACGCGCGTATGCCGCGGGTACAGCCATGGGCGTATCGATGCCATGGTCAAGGACGTGATCAACGCGGCGCAGGGAGCAATCCACTACCTCGTGGACCACGTGTCATATCCGGATGGCGCCGTGCGGGAGTTCGCGAAGTACACGGCGAGGAAGACTCCGGCCACCGAACTCGAGACCGGCGGCATCGGCGCGGGCCAGTGGGTCGAGACGCCCCGCATCGACGCTAGCGCCGCCTATGCCAGCGACGGGGACACCATCGCGGGGCTCGTGGTCGACGGGATTCCCTGGCCGGAACTGCGTCTGATGATGCTCGACTGCGAGGAACTGTCGAAGAACAGCCACGCGGTGAAGCGCCATCCTGAGGTGAGCGGCTGGAGCGCCGAACGGTATGCCGCAAGCGGATATGCCCTGGCGGCCGAGGCGTCGCGGCAGGCGCTTCAGGCCTTAATCGACCGCAAGGGCATCGAGGCAATCGAGCTGAATCCCCACCGGGGCTATGACGGCGCATACGACGACCGGGTGGATACCTACGGGCGCTATATCGGCCTGGTGTACGGCGGCGGCGAGTGTCTTAACGCCGCGATGGCCGAGTTGGGGCGCGCAGACGTCTACCTGTACGAAGAGGGGAAGTACCACGTGCCCGAGATGCGGCTGAAAGAGTACTTTTCCTATGCCCGCACGTGTACGGATTCGATCGATGCCGTCCCGGAGACGCTGACCGCTCTCGAAGCGGATCACGGCGCCTTCGACCTGCTCACCGCCCTGGCGTATGCGGGTGGATGCGTCTGGTCCATCGAACCCGGCGGCGCCGTGCACTTTCGTCGCGCGAATGCGTGCGGCCACGTGCTGCTCTACGACCCCGTCTCCACCGGAGCGCTTCTTTCGTCGGATGGCGAAGCGGTTGTCAACGCCATCTACTTCCAGGGCAATCCCATCCTCGGGCCCGTCGAGAAAACCTACGTTCGAGGCGCGAGCGCGGACGCCCTTGGCTATCGCGGCAGAGCCCTCAAGCATTTTGGCATTGCCCACGAAAGCGACGCGGACCTGCTGGTCCAGGGAATTCTCGACGATATCGCGTATCCCGAAGCAGCCGGGTGCATCACGCTGCACCATGGCTGCAACGCGATCGGTGTGGGCGGCCTCATCGAGATTCGGGGTGCGCCGGTGCGCCGGCTCGAGCCAGTAATGGATGGTGAATGGGGCGGGCGGTTCGCCGGGCGTCTTGTGCGCCGTGTTAACCGCGTGACGCACCGTTTCTCCGGCCGCGCGGTCACGACCACACTCGGCTGCACCTCGCCCCTGCGCTCGGCCGGCAACCCGCTGCGGTGTATGACCCAGCACCAGGGAAGCGAGGCGTCGTTGTACCAGTTTCGATTGGATGATGCAGTGGTGGGCTTCGATTCGGGCTACCACCTGGACTGATTGCAAACGAGGTAAACCATGGCGATTCGTGGAAAGAGTTACATCAAAACATCCTGGGCGTTTCAGGAACGGCCCGTGTCGTCGGCGAAATTCAATACCTGGGACGACCGCATCGAGGCGGCCCTCGAGCTGCTCATGAACCTGGCCAGTCTGGCATGGGGCGGCGGCGACGGCGTGATTCGAAATGCCACCGTCGGCGACCTCGGCGTGTCCGCTGCGTCACCTCCCGGGATGGCGGTGCGCGTCGCGCCGGGGTACGCCTTCATCGCGCGGTTTCCGTTCCGTCTCGATGCCCTGGCCGTTGTCGGAGGGATTGCCGTGCCTGCGGGCCATCCGCGAATCGACCTCGTGCAGGCGCGGCTGGACAACTGGGACGTGAGCATCAAGCCCGGGCAGGAATCCGCGGCGCCGGCGGCGCCCGTTCCCGACAGCGGGAGTCTTGCCCTTGCCGAACTCTATCTGCGGCCCGGCATGACGGCCGTCCTCGATGACGACGACGGCGCAAATGGATACATCAGCGATGTCAGAACCTATGTGTAACCGGCGAAACGACGTGCGGCTGGTGACGGCCCTCGACGGCGAGGACGTGTCCCACTTCCGCCTGCGCGAATTCGAAAACCGCGCGGGACTGGCCATGGTGCATCCGGCATTGCTCGAATCCCTCGAACGGGTGCGCAGGGACTTGTGCCAGATGGCCGGCGAGACCGTGTGGCTCATCATCACGGACGCAGTGCGCACCGAGGACGACCTCGAACGGCTGGCCGCGCGCTATGGGTGGGCCGGCGAGGGCGGCACGGTCGCACGGAACTCGAAACATCTGGCGAAATTCGGCGGCATCGCAGCCGACCTGGTGGCCGTGAACGCGCGTACGCGCGAGCGGGTTCCCCAGAAGATGGTCGGCGCCGTGTGCCGCCGTCACTTCGATTGGGTAAAGGACGACTACAACGACGGGCACGTCCATGCGGATACCCGCGACCGTGTACGGCCGCTGGCGTGACCGGGAGGATACCACTCGTGACGGTAAGCGACGTGATTCATTCGGACCAGGGCCTCATGCTCCTCGGCACCGTGCTGGGCGGGTTGTGGTCCCTCTTCAAATCGACCGAACTGTATGCCCGCATCCGCCGGCGGCGCTGTGAACGCGCTTTGCTGGCCCTCGAAGCGGGTGTCATGAACACCTACGAAACCTACGTGCGCGAGATCAAGGCGTCGCGCGAGGACGGGAAGCTGACGTCTGAAGAACGGCGGGAAGCGCGGCGCCGCGCGAAGAACTACGCCCTCGACCTGGCCCGGAGTGAAGGGCTCGATATCGCCCGTGAACTCGGCCACACCTACCTCGACGCCTGGATTGAACGCCTCGTACGCAAACTCAAACCCTGACCCCTCCGTTTCTCCCCCTCTCCCTCACGGGCGCCCCATCCACCGGGGCGCCCGCCCCTGAAAACCCGGGACTGACCCGACGGCTTGCGATAGCAAACCGGGGTCTGCCTCGAAAGTTCATATCCCTTCCGGAATGTGGGACCGGTGCCCTCACCGGTCATTTCTATTTTCATCGTCTACGGGTGAGCCGAATGGCTCATGGTTCGCTGCCTCGAGGATTCGGTTTCTAGAAGCCAAGAATCCTCCCCCCGAACGCCTTCCGGCGTTCTGCCCCCTCCGAAGGGGGAGATGCGCGGCGTTGAGGTGGCATGCGCATCTTGCGCATGATTGACTCGGGAAACGGAGGACGGGTTTTCCAACCCGTCCATACATCACCGCGGGCGGACAAGCCCGCGCTCCGGTCCAATCCGAAAGCGGAAGCGCGGCCCTTTCGGCCCGCGCGTTGATTCAATGGCGGGTAAGAAAACCCGCCCTCCGTTGCTCCCGCAACCCGAGTTCCCGGGAATGAATAGACGCGGCAGCCTGCCGCGTCCCAGCGATGCAACCATTCAACCGCAGGCTTCAATGAAGCGCGGTCTTCGAGGTGGCATGCGCATCTTGCGCATGATTCGCCGCACGGCTCATGGTGCGCTGTCCCGGCTCGGAATTCCGGCCGGATTGCCGGTTAATCCGCCAGTTCGATGCC
>CAZFOG010000083.1:0-832 GCA_964520685.1 uncultured Nitrospiraceae bacterium
GTTGCGCCAGCGGGTTGAGCAGGTCGTGCGCCTCATCCGCTCCAAGGGCGTCGGCGTGTACTTCTGCTCGCAGTTCCCCGACGACGTGCCGAACGAGATACTCGGACAGCTCGGCAACCGCATTCAACATGCCCTCCGGGCATTCACCCCCCGCGACCAGAAGGCCGTCAGAACCGCCGCGGAGACTTTTGTGCCCAACCCCAAGCTCGATGTCGCCGAAGTCATCTCACAACTCGGTGTCGGTGAAGCCCTGGTCTCGACTCTCCAGGAGAAAGGCGTGCCCATGCCGGTCGAGCGCACGATCATCTGTCCGCCTCGCTGCCGAATGGGCTCTATCACATCCGAAGAACGCGCTGCCATACGGGTCCGCAGCCCCATCGGCAACCGGTACGACTCGCCAGTGAACCGCGAATCGGCCCACGAGATTCTCAGCCGACGCGCTACCGAAAAGGTGCAGGGCGAAGCTGAGCCCAAACAAGCCGAAACCGCCAAGCCATCCCAACGCGGTAGCGCAATCGGCGAACTGCTCTGGGGGACCAAGCGCCGCCAGGGGATGGTCGAGACCTTCGCCAAACAGGCCGCGCGAACCATGGGAAGCTCCCTGGGCCAGCAAATCCTCCGCGGCGTCCTCGGAGGCATCCTCGGCGGCCGTAAACGGTAGCCGCCAATAGGTTCTATACAGCATGGGAGGACTTTCCCTTCTCCCGCCTCACAAAGCCCCAAAACCGGGCTTTCCTGCTCTGTTGTGGGACCGGTGCCCTCACCGGTCATTCAAAATCCCGTTGCCGGACCACGTCGAAGGAATGCCCTGTGAGGTAGCCCAACTTCCGCA
>CAZFOG010000083.1:842-6453 GCA_964520685.1 uncultured Nitrospiraceae bacterium
GACATATCTGCCGCAGCAGGCGCCCGGCCTTCCCGCCCGCTTAACCCGTCCGCCGTGAACCTGGTACCCGAGCCGGTCAGTGCCCGTACATAGCGCTTGCGTCATTCCCCTCCGGCGTGTTATAAAACGTTGGTAAAAGTATTATATCTACCGACAGAATGTAAGACATGAATCCGCAGAAATCACATCGTGAGCACGCGCTGACACTCGCGAGAGAACTCGGCGTCCTTTCTCCGAAGGACCTCGTTAAGCACCGCATACCAAGGCATTACATTTACGCTCTTGCTCGTGCCGGAGTCCTTCGGCGAATTGGAAGGGGGCTTTATGTCCATCCGGACAACTCGCCCACGGAAAACCACGACTTCGCCTTGCTCGGCAAGCGCGCACCTCAGGCAGTCATCTGTTTGCTTTCCGCCCTGCGCTTTCATGAGCTGACCACGCAACTGCCAGCCCAGATTTGGGTTGCGGTTCATTTCAAAGCCAGGCCTCCACACGTACCAGAGCTTCCACTCCGGGTTGTCCGCTTTTCTGGAAAAGCCCTCACGGAAGGTGTCGAGACCCATGAGTTCGAGGGCGTTGCGGTCAGGGTTACCACCGCTGCGAAGACCGTTGCCGATTGTTTCAAATATCGTAACAAGATTGGCCGCGATCTCGCCGTGGAAGCGCTGCGCGATGTGATCGAACAACGCAAGGCCACTGTTGCGGAAGTGGACCATTTTGCCCGCATTTGCCGCGTTTCACGTGTTATGCGGCCATACTTGGAGATGTATCTTTGAAGGGGAAGCCGCCGAAAGACATCGCGGCATCTGTCCGCGAACGATTGTACAATCTTGCCCGGCGCGAACGATTGGACTTCACGCTCGTCCTAACCGCGTATGCCACCGAGCGTTTGCTCTATCGGCTTAGCTGCTCGGAATATGCATCCCGTTTCATTCTCAAAGGGGCGCGACTCTTTGCTCTTTGGGCGCGTAGGCCCTATCGGCCTACCCGCGATCTCGACCTCCTCGGGCTCGGGGAATCCTCGCCGGAAGCCTTGCACAACGCGATCACGGCTGTATGCCGTGCCCGTGTCGAGCAGGACGGTCTGCTCTTCGATGACGCGACCGTGACCATCGAAGAAATCCGGACGGCCCAGGAGTACGATGGCCAGCGTATAAAGTTAACTGCGCACCTGGCGCAAGCGCGGATTCCGATGCGGATCGATGTGGGATTCGGAGATGTCATCACTCCCGAAGTACAGATGATTGAGTATACCCCTCTGCTTGCCGCATTCTCCGCGCCTCGCATCCGGGCCTACCCGCGGGAAACGGTCATAGCGGAAAAGCTCCAGGCTGTCGTCGCACTCGGTGAATTGAACACGCGCATGAAGGACTTCTACGATATCCAGGCCTTGGCGGATGATTTCGATTACGATGGCCAAGTGCTGTGCCAGGCGTTTCAAGCCACATTTCGCCGGCGAAAAACACCAATCCCATCGGAACTGCCACCCTGTTTCGAGGATGCATTCGCTGAGGACGAGGACCGCAAGCGCCTCTGGCGGGGTTTCCTCAGCCGAAATTCCATCCAGGAGTCCGCAAACCGTGATTTCGCCGTCGTGCTTGCCAAGGTGAGGGATTTCGTGGGACCTCCGCTGCTTGCGGCAGGGCAAGATGCTGAAGGTTTTCGCGCCATATGGTCCGGAGGTAAGGGCTGGCATACGCCCGGACTCTCTCGCTGAATAACCCGATTTCCGCCCGGGTCATCCGTCCACCGCGAAACTGGCGCCCGACCCGGTCATTGCCCGCGCACGCGACCCGTTCACAGGGTGCTTGCCAGGCTGCGCTCACGCAGCAGGATGTTTCCAGGGTTCGCGATACGGCCGCAGCAGCAGTTCCGTGGCCTCGGGGTCACCGGCGATTTCCCGTTTTGCCGGGTCATAGACGAGGGTCCTGCCGGTCTTCATCGCAAGGTTCGCCAGGATGCAGCTGGCCGAGGAAATGTAGCCCTGCTCGATGTCCGCAACCGGTTTGCCTCCGGTTTCGATGGCCGCCACAAAGTCGAGCATGTGCCGCCGCGTCGCCGGGGCCGCCTGAAGCTCGATGCCTTCCTCGGTAAGGTCTTCGGGATACTCCTCGCGTTCGAACAGGGCCTCTTTGTGGATCGGCTCCCCCTCACCGCGCGGAATGAAGTCGTAGCTGTTGATGCTGCCCTTGAACGTGCCCTTCTCCCCGTACAGCACAAACGCCCACGGATACTTCGGGTCGGGCGCGTCGCCCCAGGACCGGTGCGTCCACGTGACGTTCAAATCTTCGTACGCGAAGGTGGCCGTCTGCGTGTCGCTGGTAGTCGCACGCGACTCCTTCTGCATGAAAATGCCGCCTGTGGACGAAACGCGCTTGGGCCAGCCCAAATCGAGCATCCACCGCACCGCATCGAACATGTGAACGCACATATCGCCCACGATCCCGTTGCTGTATTCCATGAACGCCCGCCACCAGCCCCGGTGGGGCAGATGATCGTACGGGCGCATCGGGGCGGGGCCGGTCCACATCTCGTAATCGAGGAAATCCGGAACGGGCACGGGCTCGGGCGCTTCATTGGCGCGCATGTGGTAGTAACAGCACATCTCCACGTGGGCCACCTTGCCGAGTAGACCGGCATCCACGATATTCTTCTTCGCCTCGACAAGATGCGGGGTGCTTCGGCGCTGCATGCCCACCTGCACCACCCGGTTGTGGCGGCGCGCCGCATCCAGCATCGCCTCGCTTTCCCGCACATCGACCGACGTGGGCTTCTGGACATACACATGCGCCCCGGCCTCGACAGCGGCGATCATGGTGAGGGCATGCCAATGGTCCGGCGTGCCAATGAGCACAATATCGAGGTCTTTCTCCGCCAGCATATCCCGGTAGTCCCGGTACGTGCGAGGAACCTTGCCCGATTTCTGCCGCTGGCCGATCAATTCCGCGGCCCGCGCGAGCATATTCGCGTCTACGTCGCAGATCGACACCACTTCGACCGGCGCCACCTGCATCAATCGAAACGTGTCGCTTTTGCCGTACCAGCCCGAACCGATGAGGCCCACGCGCCTGACTTTCTGATGGACAACATCCGCGGCATCCGCACCGAAGGCTGACAACGCGGCCGATGCGCTGGCGGCTTGGAGAAACCTGCGGCGATTCATCGTCATGCTCATATCCACCCCACTGACTCTGGTTCAACCTTTTCTAAACAGCCCATTGACGGGCCTTCACGAAACGCGGACATCTTCCCACATTCCGCCTGCCCCGGACATTTGGCCAGAATCACCAGGCGCGCGTCAACCGCACGGACAGGGCCATCGCATTGAGACCCCGCGTGAATCGGCAGTTCCATGGTATCGGGTTCTTAGCCGCCCCAGTTCTTTTAGCCCAGAAAACCGATTTCTCAATGCGGCATCGGCTGGCACGGTATTCTCCCTTGTGGGACCGGTGCCCTCAGCGGCCATTCAAAACCCGGTTGCTGGACCACGTCAACGGAATGCCCTGTGAGGTGGTATGCGCATCTTGCGCATGATAATCGCGCCGGTTCCGAGGTAATAGTACGAGACGGCCCCCATTTTTCTGCTCCACGCGTTAGCCGGACGGCTCAAGGTCTGCCGCCGCGAGAATTCCAAAGACCGGGATTTCCCGCTCTGTTGTGGGACCGGTGCCCTCACCGGTCATTCATCCCATCGCTTCGTTGCAGCCTGCGCCTGCATGTCTGGGGCGCCGCTGGAACGCGGCAGGCTGCCGCGTCTACTCTAGCGCAAACTGGAGGCGCGGGTGCAATGTAGATGCGGCAGCTTGCCGCATCCCAGTGACTGCGGCGGCCACCACAAACCACGGCACAGCAACCGGGCCAGACATGAGCAAGATGCTCATGCCACATCAAAGAGCCGATGATGATGCGAGAGACTCGCCCAAGCACGCAGTCCCTTCTGGCGCCCGCGCCCTCGCCGGGTCCCAGTGCCGGAACATACCTCGGCACAGAATGTCGTTTTGACAAATCGGCCTTGTGGGCGGCGTCGCGGGGTGGAAAAACGCTCGATACCCCGCAACCCCCGATTCACGCGAGGTTGCTGCGCGATTGCCCTGCACGCCCGGGCATCAAATTCAGCTCTTATTGCGGCCGGTACCCGAGGAAATCCAGCCCGATGGGCTTGCCCTTTTCGACCGCGATGAGCGTCAGCGTCTGCTTCCCGGCTTTCAGCCCCTTCATCTGTGCGCCGAACGTGCGCGATTGCACATGGTGGGGCGCAACGAGCTCGATGGATTCATTGCGCCCGAAGGACAGCGCTTTGCCGTTGAATTCGGCCCGAAACGCTCCGCCGTCGGGGCGCAACATGCATCCCAGCATCAGGGAGTGGTCGCCGTCCCGCTTCGTGTCAAACGTCATCTCGAGCGTGTCGCCCGCCTTGGCGGGAGTCCACACCAGCACACGGCCGCCCTGCCAAAGCCCGCCGGTCTCGAAGCTTCTCCGCCCCCGCGATTTGACCAGGTCCTCGCACGCGAAGAACTCGAACCGGCCGGCGCCAAACCGGGAAGCGGGCTCCCAGGTCTCGGGGAGCTCGGGCATGCGCAGGGCCCAGTTGGTCAGGGGCAGATGGTCGTCGATGAACCCCGGCCGGGCGTAGTGGTACGCGATCCGGCCATACGAATACCCTTCCGTGCGTTCGTGGCTGAACAATTCCATGTAGAACGCAATTCTGCTCGAGAAGGGCAGGGGATCCACGACGTGCCAGCGGTAATTAACCACAAAGCCCCGGTTCGCCGGGCCGTCGTTCCGCGGTTGGCCGCAGTAGGGGAACTCAAAAATGTCGTTCGCTGACCACGCGTAATTGAAGTAGTCCTCCGAACCGGTGCCGAACGTCGAAGGCCGAACATCGTCGTCCACGAAGATCTTCTCGTCGCCTTCGCCCCACCAGTTCCCCCACGATGTGGGGACCTCGTTCGGGTTAAGCAGCATGATCGCCGTCCCGACATATACGCCTTGACCCCGTCCGAGCAGAAACGGCAGGTCCTGCACCCCCATCACTTCCCTCCCCGATGCCACCAAATCGTGGTCCATGCGCCAGCGAGCCCGGAAATGCATGGACGACGCGTCATCCCACGCATAATCCATGGCCAGGGCCGAACCGCTTACCGCCACCTCCTGGCTGCCGCGGTTCTCGAACAGGATGCGCAGGGATTCCTGGTAGGGCATCGCGTAGCGGCACGTCATCGTACCGTCCGGCGTGACCGTGAACGGAAGCGAACGGTAGGGATTGATGCCCGGCCCTGCTCCGAAGAAGTCGCCCACGGGGGCTTCAACCTGTCCCCAGGGATAGCTGTCGCACACGATGTGCATCACCGTCTGCCGTAACGCCAGGTCAATGTCCGCCGCTTCGATCTTCAACACCAGTCTTTCCAGCGCGCCCCGCCCTTCGAAGCTCGCTCCCTCCTGAAGCGCCCCGGGCTTCACCGAGACGGAAATGGGGGACGGCTCGTTCGTGGACCGGTATGTCCAGGCCGTATCGGGGTCCGCCAGCACGCCTGCCACCCGCTGAATCCGCTCGGCATTCGCCTTCACATCTTCCGGCGAGAACGTCACCACCTCCGTTCCTGCGCCGTAC
>CAZFOG010000083.1:6463-18459 GCA_964520685.1 uncultured Nitrospiraceae bacterium
TCATAGAAATGGGTGTCCTGATGGTTGCCGGTCCACACGATTCGGCAGCGCTTCGCGAACGGAATCGGCGAATACGCCGCGTTGCGCTGGTAAAATGTGTCCGCCAGCATCTCCGCCGTCACGCCCGAACCTTCCAGGAACGGGTCATAGGGGCGCAGAAAAAACGCCTCGGCCGGACCGTCGTAAAGCGGGGTCTCGGAATTATCGAGGTACATCCGGATAGACCCTCCGATCTGGGCCGTCCAAAGCCGCACGATGGCGCCGGGACCTTCGACGTCGCACATGAGGTACTCGCCCGGAGCATCTCCCTCGGGTTCACGCAGTACCGACTCGAAATTCGCAATGGGCTCTCTCCCAAAGCCATCCGAGTTATCGAACCATCGCGGACCGCCCGGGATGGCGCTGCGCCGATCGTACGACGAAAACTGTATCGTCTTGTATGCCGGGTCGGGGAAGTCGGTCAGCCGGTGTAAGTCCGCCATTTCGTCAATCAGCGCGCCCGTCGTGACAGGCGCCGCCAGGGCCGCGGTTGAAAGGCCCAGAAGCATCAGGAGTACCGGTACGTTTCGCATCTTTTCTCCCTCGTTTTCTTGGTTCGATGTGAGTCCAACTTGCCCGTCAATACAGCATAGGGGTATTTGCGCGTGGTCTGAACAACGCTGATTCTCATTCCGCACCGACTTCGAAAGACCTGTTCTTCGGCAAGAAGACCCGCACGGCCCGGTGCATACTGTACATGCGGTATCCCATTCCATCGTGAACCAGAATGCCGCTCGAATGGTCGGGTTCGAGAATCGGGTTCCCGCTGTACTTCTGCCAGTGGACCAGGTCCGGCGAGACTGCCGCACACATCGTCCACCGGTCCGGACCGTTCTCCGGGCAGGTGGCGTGATAATACGCGTAGTAACAGTCCTTGTATTTCAAGACCTGGTTGAGCGCGATCATCGTGACGTCGTACGCCTCGGGACCGCGCCGGATCACCGGGGCGTCCTGAACATTGGTCCACACGCGCGTGTCCGTCGATGTGGCCAGCCAGATCGCCTCGTCATTGCGCTCGTAGAACAGGTGCCATATTCCGCCTTCCATCAAGACCGTGGGGGTGCCAAACGGGCCCGGCTCAAGCGCCTCTCCGTTCGCTTTGCGGATATCCAGCGTGCCCTGCCGGTTCCAGTGAACCCTGTCGGTCGAGGTCAGGAGATGCGCCCTGTCGCCCTTCCCTTCCGCGAACATGTAGTACGTGCCCCCGTGCTTCACGACCATCATGTCTTCCACCCAATGCTCGGTGTAGACGGGGTTTCCGGGGTGGCGCGTCCAGGTCAGCCCGTCAGGCGATGTCGCATAACCCAGCTTCATGGTTGATGATTTCCCTGGACGGTATCCCGTGTACCAAAGGTGGTACACACTGTCTTCTCGAAGAATCCAGCCGCGCTCGCGTATCATCGCGTCCCAATCCTCCGGCCCGCCCGGTTCGAACACGGGATTGCCTGGAAAAGGAGCGAACTCGGCCAGTTCAGGGGGGATCGGCGGTTCCGGCGTGCCCGCAAACAATGCCACCAGCAAAACAGGGAGGGTCAGAAGCACCATCATGTTGATTCCTCATCCTGACAGACGAGAGGGCAGCCCCTCTCCGCCCGCGAATTGCAGCCTCTACTTCCACCTACTGCTACTGCTGCCTGGCCATCGGAACGCCCGGGCAACATCGGACACAGCCCGGGGGCTACAGTTGCCTCACCGACCCTCGCTCGACAAGTTTGGGCTCGATCCACTCCACCACAACGCCCCGGCCGGTTTCGTTGCGAATGACTCTCAACAGCAGTTCGGCCGCCTTGCGGCCCGCTTGTGTCGGTAGCAGGTCCACGCTCGTCAGAGGCGGCCCCAACAATTCTCCAAAATCAACCCCGTCAAAGCCCACAACGCTCAAGTCCCGCGGAATAGCCAGCGATAGTTCATGCGCCGCGCGATAGACCCCCATGGCCACCATATCGTTGAAACATACCAGGGCCGTCGGGCGGTTCGCGGGTTCCCTCAATACCTCGAGCGCCGCCCGGTAGCCATCTGCCGCCGTTTCCCCGGCTTCGGCGATTCGAGCCTCCGAAACCGGGATGTCGTGCTGTATCAAGCTCTCAATGAACCCCACTTGACGCTGTTTGGCGCCCACGGAAAACGAGGGACCCGCAAGATGCGCTATACGCCGATGCCCCTTCGCAAGCACATAATCTGTGGCCAGCCGTGAACTCGCGCGATTGTCGAACGTCACCGCATGAGTCTCGATCCCCTCCAGTGTTCCCTTGGTCACCAGCGGCACACCATCTCTCAGGATTTCCCGGGCGTGTTCCCCCTTTGGCCCTTCCGCCCCGCGAAGGATGATGTAACCGGCAGGCCGGTAGGCCCGAAGGCTCGCGAGTGTCTCGGGGTCTTCCTGATCTTCCGGGCGCACGTTGTGGAACAGGATGTGATACCCCTGGGACACAAGCACTTCGTTGATCCCTCGAAAGGTCATCATATGGTAGGGACTGCCCAGGTTGGACGCCAAAACCGCCACCATGCGCGACAATTCCCCCACCAGCGCCCGTGCAATCATGCCAGACTCGTAGTTCTGCTGCCGAATGCAGTCGAGAACCTTCCGCCGCGTGCTCTCGCGAACGTTACGCTTGCCGTTCAGCACCGCCGAAACCGTCGAGCGTGATACGCCGCTCAAGCGCGCGATTTCGGCGGTCGTAATCGTGCGTTTCGCCTTTTCGGGGGAGTCCGCCATGGTCTCGTTTCCTGCGTACTATTGCTGCATTTGCTCACGCAATTATGGCACATGTTCCCAGCGACATGCAACAAGTGTCATCTTTGTGCCTGTCCGAGACCATCGAAAATGACAGATTGTGTTATGTTTAATCAAAGATCGCTCGAATCAGGGTTTATCTCACCTGGTGACACGCACAAATAATCTTATCCTTGAAGGCCCTCTCGGTACCGATTCAGCATTGCCTTCGACAGGCTTTGCTTAGTCCTGCAAATTAAATAATTGCAATAGGTTATATTATTATATCCAACGCTCGGACCCAATTCAGAAACAGCTTTTGTAGAAAAAATTGGCATCATATATTCGTACATTCGCTTGACTTTCCGGTTGCCGGGAGATACCATGTTTCACAGAATGCGTCGAAGTACAAATCGGGCCGGCAGCTCGTTCAATATCAGGACGGAGAGGGCGGTCACACGGACATATTCAGACCGGAGTGGCACGCAAGAACAAGCGTGAACCGCGCCACTGCCATCACGAGCGGCTCTGGCCCTTTCGTTCGCGCCATCAGACGTTCCGCCGGGAGAATGAACCGCGAACGCGTATAATCGGCCATAATAGACGGCACTCTTGGCAGCAAGGAGGCTAATCGTGCAATTCATCCGCCCGCAGGAGCTCTACGAGTGGTGCAGAGTACCGTGGGAGCAACTCGAGCACCATCCCGCACGCAACGTGCCGTTCCGTGTTTGCGCAGACTCGGCCGAAATGGGCCGTCTCATGGCGCGCGAACTGGTGGATGCCATCAAGCAGGCCAATGCCCAGAACGCGGCGTTTCGGGCGATCATCCCCTGCGGTCCAAGCTGCTGGTACACGCCATTTACGGACCTGGTAAACGAGGAACGGGTCAGTCTCGCGAATCTGGAAGTCTTCCACATGGACGAGTGCCTCGATTGGCAAGGGCGCGAGCTGCCCCGGAATCATCCCTACTGTTTCCGGGGGTTTATGGAACGTCATTTCTACAACCCGGTGCATCCTGAACTTGCCGTGCCCTCCAAAAACCGGGTCTGGCTCTCTGCCGATACCGTCGAAGCGGTCAAAGAACGCATCGCGTCCGCACCCATCGACCTGACCTACGGCGGGTGGGGCCAGGACGGCCATATCGCCTACAACCAGGCGCGCAGACACCCTTTCAGTCACGTCACCCTCGACGACGTGCGCAATGCCACCGTCCGCGTCCAGGAAAACAACATCGACACCATTCTCGCCCTGGCACAACGGAGTTTCGGCGCCGCCTATCAGTTCGTTCCGCCCATGTCCGTGACCCTCGGCGTAAAGGAATGCCTTGCGGCAAAGAAAGTGCGGCTCTTCAGCGACACCGGCTCGTGGAAACAGACCGCCCTCCGCGTCGCTCTCTTCGGTCCCCTCACGCCCGAATACCCTATCACGCTTCTGCAAGAACACCCCGATGCCTTGGTGACGGCTACCATCGAAACGGCCCGCCACCCCATCAGCGAGCATCCCGAGTGGGACTTCGGATTCTAAAGGCGCGGAGGATGGTATGCTCCCCCTGAAGGTCGAACAAGCCCGCCTCCGATACCACGCCCTGCTTGGCACGGGCGGCATCGGAACCGGCTCGTTCTTTGCGCTCGACGGCAATCACACCCTGGGCCGCGAAGAAAGCCGCACCGGACGCTTCCTCGAATTCAGGGACTATGCGAAACTGCATATCATCTGCCACTACGTGCAGACCTTGATGGGACCGGGCTTCGCGACATTCCCCATCGGTGGAGTCGGCGGCGACGAACCCGGCCGCCGCCTCTGTGACGAGATGGTCCGGGCCGGCCTGGACATTCGTTACGTATCAACGCTGCCCCATGTGCAGACGATGAACTGCATTTGCATCATGTATCCGGACGGTAGCGGTGGAAATCTCACGGTCGCCGATTCAGCGTGCGCCCATGTCGGCCCGTGCGCCGTTCGAAAAGCCGAACCGGAGTTCAACCGGTACAAGGCCAGGGGACTCGCCTTGGCCGTGCCCGAAGTCCCTCTGGCCGCGCGAGACGAACTGCTCGAATGTGCCACGCGCTACGGCTTTCTCCGTGCGGCCTCGTTCACTTCCGCGGAAATGCGCGATAGCTCCGTGCCGGCCATGTTGAACAAGACAGACCTCCTCGTTATCAACCGGGACGAAGCCGCGAGCCTGGCCTCTGCTGACGCCGGCGCCTCCATGGAGCGCCTCGCCGGGAAGGCGGTAGAACACCTGACGTCTATTCAGCCCGCGATTTGGGCTATCATGACCGCCGGACGCGAAGGGAGCTGGGCATGGGACGGCCGCGAACTCGCACACCTGCCCGCACTCAAGGTCGAAGCCGTAAACGCGGCAGGGGCCGGCGACGCATTCTTTGCCGGAGTGCTGGCTGGTTTGGCTTCCGGGCTGGCCCTCACCGAGGCGCAGCAGGTGGGCAATCTGTGTGGCGCCTTCTCAACCACCAGTCCGGACACCATCAACCACGCCCTCGACCGCGCATCGCTCGCCCGTCTGGCAGAACAGACGAACGCCGCCCTTACCGGACGTGTCCGCGAACGATTGGGGCTGTCATAGAAGACAAACCGGGACACATCAATCATCATTAACGCAAGGAAACAAGCCATGAAAACTTTGTCGCTCGATGGCGCCTGGAAGGTCAAGGAAGCACCTCTCTCTTGCAAAGGCGCCGCTGGCCTGGCCCGAATGCTGCGTTCGCGCGCCCGCTGGATGCCTTCCCGCATCCCCGGCGAGATCCATCTCGACCTGATACGCGCCGGGCGCATGGAAGAGCCCCTCGTCAGTTTGAATGCTAAACAGTCGCGCTGGCCCGAGCGCCACTCCTGGTGGTTCTCCAAGACGTTCGAGGTATCCGGCGCCATCCTCACGCAGGAACGCCAACAGCTCGTGTTTGAGGGATTGGACCTGTACGCCCAGATCTTCTTGAACGGCGAGTTGCTCGGCGAAACACAAAACGCTTTCATTCCTCACGTTTTTGACGTCCGGAATCGCCTTCGAAAGAGAAACCGGGTTGTGGTGCGGCTCACGGCCGGAGAAGAACTCGTCGATGAATCCCTCCGCCTTAAAGGCGCCGAGCGACGGAGGCGGCAATTCTTCAAGGGCATCAGCCAGCTGCGCAAACCCCAGTTCACCTACGGCTGGGACTGGGTCGATGTGCTCCCCAACATCGGCATCTGGCGCGGTGTGCGCATCGAGGCGCACTCCGGCATCACCCTCCACGATGTCGCGTGTGACACGCACATCTCCGGTGAGTCCGTCGCCCTTGATGTCAGTGCCGTCGTCGAGAATCTGCACCCGTGGAGTGAACGGCACGGGGAACTCGAGGTGACCATAACACCGCCGGCCGGAAAGCCAATTCGAAGAAAGGCGAAACTCCACGCTCAAGTGGGCCTGTCGACCGCGTGTTTCCGCGTCGAGATACCCAACCCGCAGCTGTGGTGGCCCAACGGCATGGGGGACCAGCCCCTCTACCGCGTGGCGGTTCGTACCCGGCAAAACGGCACCGAATGCGACCGCCGTGAAATGGATATCGGACTTCGCACCATCGAGATTGACCGCTCGAGCATCCCCGCCGGCGGCAGCCGTTTCTGCATCCGGGTAAACGGCCAGGATGTCTTCTGCAAAGGCGGAAACTGGATACCCGCCGATGCCATCATCGCCCGCGTGGATAAGATCAAGTATGAAACACTGGTCGCCGAGGCCAAAAACGCCAATTTGAACATGCTCCGGATTTGGGGAGGCGGCGTCTATGAATCCCCCGACTTCTACAACGCCTGCGACCGGGCTGGCATTCTTGTCTGGCAGGACTTCATGTTTGCCTGCGCCCTGTACCCCGACCACAAGCCCGAATTCCGCAACGCCATTCGCTCTGAGGCCGAGAGCGTCGTGCGGTCGCTCCGCCACCACCCCTGCATCGCGCTCTGGTGCGGCAACAATGAAAATGTGTGGGGTTTCGCCGACTGGTGGAATCCCGGCAAGAACACCGGCGACGATTTGAGCGTGGGAGGGACCATTCTCTACAACCAGATTCTGCCCGGCGTATGCCGCGCCCTGGACCCCCACCGGCCCTATTGGCCCGGCAGTCCCTTTGGCGGCGAATCGCCCAATTCCGAGACCGACGGAGACTGCCATTGGTGGCCCCAGGGAACCATGAACCGGGACATGAACCGCCGCATCAACCACGAGGTATACGATGAATGTACTTCCCGGTTTGTGAGCGAATACGGGGTTATCGGATACTGTCATCTCGAATCGGTCCGCGAATACCTCAAGCCCAGCGAGATTGACGTCGAATCGCGGGCTTGGAGGGAACACACCAACGCGTTCGAAAACAAGACCATCCCTGCCGCCATCGAACGGCACTATGTCGGCCTGCCGGGACTCAGCCTTGAAAAGCGCATTCTGTACGGCCAGATGTTCCAGGCGGTCATGTACGGCCGTTCCATCGAAGCCCTCCGCTTCCGGAAACACGACCCCCGGAACGATTGCCAGGGCGCTCTTATCTGGATGTACAACGATTGCTGGGGCGAAACGGGCTGGACGCCCATCGACTACTATCTGCGCCGAAAGCCCAGCTATTACTGGATTCGCAACGCCTGCGCTCCCATCAAGGCCATCGTCCGCCGCCGCGGCCGTAACCTGGTGACCCGCGTCGTGAACGATACCCTCGCCGCTGCGAGCATCGAGGTCCACTTCGGGTGGTTCCGAACCGACGGCACCGATGCCCTCATGAGCTCCAAAACGCTTTCCTGCGCGCCCAACAGCGTGCTCGAGGTCGCGCGCGAACCAATTCCCTCCGGCTCGCAACGAGACCCTCACGCCTGGGTGTATGCCGCGTGGCTGACGGGCGAGGATCTTGAGGCGGTCCCATGCATCTGGACCTTCCTGCCGCACCGCCAGCTTGCCTTGAGCGAGCCCAGGCTGCGCGTGTCGGTCAAGGCGAATCGCATCACGTTACTCAGCGACGGATACTGCCATGGCGTACACTATCCAGACGGGGGACGGCGGCTGCTTTCCGATAACTATTTCGATCTCGTGCCGGGAATTCCCAGGACGATCGAGTGGAGCGCGGGTAAAATGCCCAAGCGGCTTCGTTTCCGGGCCCTTACCTGATATCCGCGGCAATCAACTCAGGGAGCAGTCCCTGTAAGGCATGGGAAAACACCATGAGCTATCCTGACAACTGGGATGACATCCGAAAAACGTACGAAGCCTGGTGGGCGCGCGAACTCGACCGCCCGGTATTCTATGTCACCTATCCGCGGGGGGCTCCATGCACAGGCCCGGAATTCGATTCCTGGTCTTTCCTCCGGCACAAGGGCGAATTCGATATCCTTAGAAGACAGCTCGAAACGTACGCCGGGCTGAGTGGCTACGCCGGGGATGCCTTTCCCAGCCTGTTCATGAACCTCGGCGCCGGCGTCCTGGCTGCGTACTTCTCGGGCTACCTCGAGTTCGACGCGTTCAACCAGACCGCCTGGTTCGAAAAAGCGCGCCCCTGGGATGATGTCGAAAAACTCACCTTCGAGGAAGACAACGAGTGGTGGCAATACACCCAGGCGGTCACGCGGCTCTGCGCCGATGCGGCCCAAGGCCGGTTTGTCCTCGGCATGACCGATATCGGCGGCGTCCTCGATGTACTGGCCTCGCTCCGGGGAACCGAAAACCTCCTGATGGACCTCGTCGCGGAGCCGGACCGTGTCCATGCCATGCGCCGCCGTATCCTCGATGCCTGGCATCGTGTCTACGACAGCCTCATGCCGGTCGTCGCCCAGGTCCAGGACGGTATCTCGAGCTGGCTGCGCATCTGGTGTCCGGGCGACTACTACCCCCTTCAGTGCGACTTCTGCGCCATGATATCCCCGGCAATGTTCGAGACTTTCGTTGCACCCGACATCCAGGAGCAATGCCGGCGACTGGGACACGGCATCTTTCACCTCGATGGTCCCGGGCAGTTGCCCCATATCGATCCAATGCTGGATATCCCTGAGCTCGACGGCATTCAATGGGTTCCCGGTTCCCGCAACCCGCAGTGCGATTCGCCCCGCTATTTCCCCATGTATGAAAAGATTCTCGGCAAGGGTAAGCTGCTGGTGCTTCAGTCCTTCGACGACTGGCGCAATATCCCGGCTATGCTCGAGGCTTTGCCAAACAAGGGACTGCTCTTCAGCGTTGCGGTAGAGAGCGAAAAAGAGGCCCGGGATTTCCTGAATGCAGTGGGAGTGTAATCAACTGCAGCCCGTACGGCTGGGGATGCCAGCAAGATGAGAGTATCATGCCATGACGAACCGTGAACGCATTATAGCCGCCCTGAACCATGAACAGCCCGATGCGATTCCGTATCACCTCGGCTTCACCCAACGGGCGCGCGCCGCCATGGCCGATTATCTGGGAGATGCTGGCTTCACCGCGCGGCTGGGCAATGCCCTCTCCTTTCTCAGCACCGAGTCCCCCAGGGCCTGGCGCGAGGTGCGCGTCCATATCTGGGAAGACCAGTTCGGTGTCCAATGGGACAGAAGCATCGACAAGGATATCGGCGTCGTCTGCAACCAGGTTGTCACGCAGGACAATCTCGACCAAATCGCCCTGCCCGATCCCCACGATCCGGCGCGTTGGGCCGGCTGCGAAGCGGCCGTTGCCAACTCCAAGGATGCGTTCTGGGTCGCCAACCTCGGGTTCAGTCTTTTCGAGCGCGCCTGGACACTGCACGGCATGGAAAACCTGCTGACCGCGATGATCGCTGAACCTGCATTCGCTCACCGCCTGTTCGACCGCATTCTCGAGTTCAACCTCGCGATTATCGAACAGGCGTGCAGCTATGACATCGACGCCATGATGTTCGGCGACGACTGGGGTTCGCAATACGGACTCATTACGGGCATCGGCCTGTGGCGCGAATTCATCGGACCGCGTGTCAGGCAGATGTATGCAGCCGTCCGCGCCCGGGGCAAGTACGTGTTCATTCACAGTTGCGGGAAGGTGGACGAGTTGTTCCCCGACTTGATCGACGCCGGCCTTCACTGCTTCAATCCGTTCCAGCCCGAGGTGATCGACGTGTTCTCCGCCAAACGCACATACGGCGGCACACTCGCGTTCTACGGCGGCATCAGTACGCAGAAAACCCTGCCCTATGCCACCCCGGCACAGGTGCGCGAAGAGGTCAAGCGCCTCCTGGGCGAGGTGGGGGAGAGTGGGGGACTCATCGCCGCCCCGGCACACGACATCCCGCCCGACGCGAAACCCGAGAACATCGCCGCCATGCTCGATGTGCTCCAGAACCAGTAATCGCGGGGTTCGCGCCCAGGCGGAGTCCTGCTGTTTGGTTGCCCGCCTTCAGGCCGTCCGGACCTCGATATACTCACCTGCCCGAAGAGTCACGGGGCGTTCAAATGTCAGCGTGCACGTCCTGCCCTGGAAATCTCTGTTCCTTCCGGTGCAGGGCACGCGCCCCCCGGTCGGTCCCCCTCTTGTGGGACTGGCGCCCTCGCCGCTCGGTGCGACTCTCAATCCCTATCACTTAGCCGAAAGGCCCATCTTTCGCCGCCCCTCAGGCAAACAAACCAGCCGCGCGTTACCTGCCCACGGCCGCGGGAATCCCTGCACGGTCTCCTGCGGATACGGTCTCATGCGCTTCGAGTTGACGTACCGAGGCCCGCTCAATCAGCGTGGGGGCAACCGATTCCCTGACGATCCCCCGGCCCGTTTCATTGCGAATCACCTTGATGAGCAGTTCGGCAGCTTTCCGGCCCAGCGTCTCCGGAAATATGTCCACACTCGTCAGCGGAGGCCCCAGCAATTCCGCGAAGTCGATCCCGTCAAACCCCACCACGCTGAGGTCGCCGGGAATTTCGATTCCCAGCTCATGGGCCGCCCGGTAAACACCCATGGCCACCATGTCGTTGAAGCAGAGAAGCGCCGTTGGCCTCGTCTGTGGATTGCGCAGTAGCTTGAGCGCGGCCATGTAGCCAGCCGCCGCAGTCTCTCCCGAGTCCACTATCACCGCATCCGAAACCGGAAGGTCGTGCTCGATGAGGCCCTCAATAAACCCCATCTTCCGTTCCTTCGCCCCCAGCGAAAACGTCGGGCCCGCCATATGGCCCAGACGACGGTGGCCCTTGTGGATTACATAATCCGTCGCCAGCTTCATCCCAATGCGGTTGTCGAATGTCACCGAATGGGTCTCCACCCCCTGCAACGCCGCCTCCGTGACCAGCGGAACCCCCTCATCGAGAATCCGGCGCGCGTGTTCCGCGTGCGGCCCCTCCGCGCCTTTCAATAGAATGTACCCTGCGGGACGGTACGCGCGCAGGCTTGCCAGCGTCTCCGGGTCTTCCTGATCTTCCGGACGCACGTTATGGAACAGGATGTGGTATCCCTCCTTATCCAGAATCTCATTCACACCCCGGAAGAACATCATGTGAAAGGGGCTGCCAATGTTCGAGGCCAGGATCGCTACCATGCGGGACAATTCACCCACAAGGCTCCGCGCGATCATCCCTGACTCGTAATTCTGTTGCCGGATGCACGCCAGGACCTTGCGGCGCGTACTCTCGCGTACGTTCCGTTTCCCGCTCAAGACGGCCGAAACCGTCGAGCGCGATACGCCGCTCAACCGCGCAATATCGCTGGTCGTCACGGTGCGCTTGCGAGGGCGCGAAACTTCAGTTGCCAATGGTCACACTCCTAAACAGGGCTTCCTTCGGTTTGATTATGGCACAACCAAACGGCTTTTTGCAACAAATGAATAAATTAGACAGGATAATATGTGTGCGAATTACAAAAATGTTCTTTGCGCATTTCTGCTGTAGATCAAACAGAACTCAGACTGGGGCCGCCTCAACTGCCCCAGTTTTCGCACACCTGTCATAATCGCCACCACAAAGCCCAACACCCACTATGCCTGAAGACCAGAGAAACTCCAGTTTATCCCCATGGATAAGCCGGGCGGCTGCCCAAATTCAATGAATTCACGGCCTTTAGTCAGTTTTCTCTTCTTTCCTATCTTGCTCATACGACTGAACATAGGACAATTAAACTGCGCCAAATAGATCAATTGTAGAAAAAATTCGCAAAAAAAATACAAACAAGGCATGGAAAGGTATTGACATTGCCCGAGAAATGCGCTAGACTCTGCAGTGTCACCGGTTCTTGTGAACCGGTAACCGCCTTGGCAAGGTGCCCGTCAGTGCGGATGACATGGGAATCAAATTGATTGAA
>CAZFOG010000084.1:0-18372 GCA_964520685.1 uncultured Nitrospiraceae bacterium
GAGTGCCGAGCTGGCGCTCGGCGATCCCAGGAGGGATGCAAAAACCTCGGGACAGACCCCTCTCGCTCCTACGTCGCTCGCTTGGGTCAGTCCCGGTTTCTGAATTTTCGAGGCAGCGAACCGTGAGCCATTCGGCTCACCCGTAGACAATGAAAATACAATGACCGGTGAGGGCACCGGTCCCACATTCCGGAAGGGATATGAATTTTCGAGGCAGCCAACTCAACGCCCCCTCCGCTTTGAAGTGCCGTAGGCACGTCAGAAAATAGCCCCGGCCTTTAGCCCGGGGGATTCTCAACAATCCGAACCTCCGAGTCTTGTAGGGACGACAGAAAGGTCTGAATGTCCGTCAAACGACGAGCAATTCTACCGTCCATACCGGACTCGCCATGATGGGCTACGCCTGTACCCAGAACTGAAGTTCTGGGCTATTCTCTAACGTGTCTACGGTACTGAGAACCGCCGGACGCGATGGGAAATGTTGGAATGGAAAATCGGGTATCGCCAGCGCCAAACCAAATGAAAGGGGCAGCGACCCATGAGCCGACCGGCTCCCCCGTTGACGGTGAAAATAGAAATGACTGGTTAGGGCGCCGGTCCCACAACAGAGCGGGACAGTCCCGGTTCTTTGGAATTTCCGAGGCAGCAGCCCTCTCCGATCGAGAGGGCTGCTGCAGAGATTCGGGTTCGCGGACCGGCCAGGCTGTCTATGCCTTAGCCGGATCAGGTTACGGCAGGGAAGGCCACCCGATCACCCGGACAACGTCCGAGCCGCTCAAGATCTCGCCGTCGACAGTGAGTCCGTCAAGCTGCAGCGTAGCGCTTGGCGCATCCACAATGTCCTTGACGGCCCATTCGGGGAATTTCGCGACCAGTTCACCGCGGCTGTCACTCTTTGTGTAGCCGACAGGCACGCCGTTGAGCGTCAGCGAAGCGGTGTCGACCTGACTGTATGCGATGGCCGCGTGGACGGTAATGTAGCCTCCCTGGTCGGCACCGAGGAGAAGGGTTTGCGGGGAGACAATCACTTCGACGTCCAAGGTGGCACAAACGGCGGTGACCGCCGCAAATGTAAGTACGAGTGATGTCGCAATTAGCGTGAGTTTTCTCATGGTTCAAGCTCCTGAGTCCGGCAATGGGGCGCATAGACGTGACACTCACGCCAGCACATCTCCATTGGCGAAGTTCTTCTAAAGGTTGTGTTTGTTATGGTTACGAGTGCATGTGGCAACGCCTGCGACAGCGAAAACCGGCGTCAAGGCCGTGCGGGCACCGCCAGGTCAGACGCACTGAGGGGGGGCGTTGGGTGTCAGACGGTAGAGGTAGCGCTCCGTTCTGGTACTGGTACCGCGGACGCAATCTTCCGCGGGTGCGGAGAAACCCCGCCCGCCAGGTTGCGCAACCAGTATGTCAGCCGTAGGATGCTCCAGACCCAGCCAGGTTGGCAGGGGCCTCGCAAAATGGCAGGCTTTCGGGGGAACGTCCTGGTCCGGAATACGCTGTTCATCGGTGGTCGCGGTGGCCACTGCCTGGGTCAACTGGAAATCGAGGACATTGGTTTCGCCGTTGCCGTTGACATCGGTAAGCGGGTTACTGTCATCGCCCGCGGCCACGGCGTCAAAGACGGCCTGAATATCCAATACGTCGACGCGGTGGTCCCCGTTTGCGTCACCAGAAACAGGGATATCCCTCATTTGGGGCCATACAGCCGCCAAAGTAAGGAAAACACAGGACGCCAGCGCGATGAAACGAAATCTCCCCATTTGAAAACCTCGCTGTCACTATACCCCATGAAGTACGTCTTGGCAAGCCTCCGATTCGGCCGGCTCGATTCGGCGCGCCGCCAGTTCGGCGATTCCGCGGTTCGCACTCGGCGATTGACAGAACCTGCCTCTGCTGATAGAGTGATAGGAGAGGTAAGGTATGTTTCGACCCATCAAACAGTATTGCGCATGTTGGTGCATCACCGCAATGCTGGCCACGAGCATGTGGAGCCAGTTCCCGTGCGTCGCTGGCTGTGCAGACGTCAACTGTGACGGCCTGTTGGATGTTCTCGATGTTCAAGCCATCGCCGCCGATGTCCTTGCATCACATCCGGAACAGCACTCGGGCGATGTCAACGGCGACGGGCGAGTGGATGTGCGGGACTTTCAGGTTGCCGTGGCCGAACTTAGGCACCCCCCCTCCACTTCAGACGCCCCTCTCCCTGAACGAACAGAACCTGAAGCATGTATTTCCTGCGACCGCAGAATGATGCCGGTGCTGGCGCCCGGGCAGCTTCTCCCCGTGGCGCGCCCGGTGTGTCCCAAGCCTCGACGCACCGGGGCATGGCACCAGGCCCAAGGCAGCAATCATTCCGTGGAGAGGTTCCTATTTCACCTCATACCCAATGCTCCCCCCTGCCTCGCCTGAGGTGTGCCTCTTCGAGGCGGCGCAAGACACGCCGCAATAACGTGGGTATCAGCACCCCGCATGGGAAGCGGAAGTCCAGAATGAAAAAACCGCGATACTCCCCAGGGGTGTGCAGGCTTCAGAAGGAGTTACAGTATGAAAACCCGAGTGTTTCTTGCGTTTACTCTGCTGCTTTGCTTCGGCGTTCCGTTCGTTTCGAACGTCCCGGCAACAGCGGCGGAAAACGCTCAAGAGCCCGCGATGATGGGCGACCTTAACCGGGACGGCGCGTGCAATATCCAGGACATTCAGGCGATGGTCTGTCAAGCGCTTCAATTGCGCGAGCGCGTGCGCGAAGCCGACCTGGATGAGGATGGCGCCGTGGATATCTTCGATATTCAGAGCGGCATCAACACCGCGCTGGAAACCGCGGGGCTCGTCCAGCGAGTCCGGGGAACCCTCGAATGCGAAGACGGCATGCTCCAGCAGGGACTGCAGGTGCGTGCAGTATCCCACGAGGGTCTCTACGCCCAGGGTGAGGTCGACCCTGATACAGGGGAATTTGTCCTGCGCTTGCGCGTGAACAGTGCGTGGGCCTTCGCCTTCTTTGCCAACAACAATGAGCAAGGCCAGCGGCAGGTTGGAACCCTCGAAATCCCGATCGGCGAGAAAGCGTCATGCCTCCTTCCTCTGACCGGGCTCTCCCACGGCGGGGAGCTGGACGTCGGTCACCTTCGATTCCAGGAACGCATGCGCGCGAAGCAAGACATGCGCAACATGTTCGCGTGTATGAACCGGTACATGTACAGCAGCGACAATGACGGTGACGGCGTTCCGGACTTCGTTGCCCCACTGCTGGCGCGGGCCCAGGAATGTCCCGGAGTGCCGGAAACCATGCGTCAGGGTAAAGGACTGGCGGTTTATGTCGCCCCCTGCATCGCGCAGTGGCTCGACCAGCTCACCGAAGTGTCGCTGACCGACGTCAACGAGGACGGCATTCCCGACTTCGTGGAACCGCTCATTGCCTGCATCGAGTCTAGCGTGGACGAGTGGTTTGCGGCGCATGGCCAGGAGATGCCGAAAGGCAGCGGCGAAGGCGAGCAAGGGGCCAATTTCGTTGCGACTCTGGTGGCTTATGTTGTGGACGGTATCCCGGAATGGATCGCCAACCTTGGCAGCCCGGAATTGATTGACGCAAACGGCGACGGCGTTCCGGACTACCTCGAACCGTTGCTCAAGGAGCCGGGCGGCCCCAACGCGCTCGATAGCGATGGCAACGGCCAGCCCGACTTCGCGCAGGACGCGGATGGCGATGGCATCCCGAATTGCGAGGACGAGGATTTCCAGTCTCCGAATGACTGCGAAGGGGACGGTATCCCGAACGCGCTCGACCGCGACTGCGATAACGACGGCGTACCGAACTATGCCGACGCAGAACCCTGCAACCCGGACGTCCAGTAGCAAAAGCATGATGACCTGACCGCTTCCAAGGGGAAGGGCGGGTGTTTGAGCCCGCCCCTTCCCGGAGGTTTGTGAAGGAAAGAACGATGGAAGCACGTGTGCAACGATGGCGCACCGCGCTAATCGCCGCAGCCTCTGCGCTGTTCGCAGGCGCAATTGCCGGAAGCGCCTACGGTGCGAGCCTCGCCGTTGGGAATCCGGCCGCACCCGAAGGCAAAACGTTTGCGTTCCCGGTTATCCTGAAGGTTGATGCCCCCGAGCAGGTTGCGGCGCTCCAATTCGACGCGAGTTTTGACCCAAAGGAGTTCGTCCTGGCGGGCAAGCCGGGCGCATCGCCGGGAAAGGCCGCCCAAGCCGCAGACAAGTCCGTCCACGCGGCGAGCATCCGGCCAGGCCTTGTTCGGGTGATCATAGCGGGCCTCAACCAGAATGTCATTGCGGGCGGCGAAGTTGCCGTAATGCATTTCGAATGCTACGGCCCTCCCTCGAACGCTGCAGGAAAAATCTCGCTGACCAATGTGGTCATGTCAGACCCGGCAGGAAACGAAGTGGACGTTCCAGAATCCTCGCTGGGGCCTGCGGGCATGGGGAGCGGTCCGCGCGTTCCCGCCGGTGCATCGGGCAAAACTCACAGCTCAGCATGGTCCCAGGTCGTGCTTGTGTCGATCGTTCTGACGCTCGCAGCAGCCAGCTGGTATTTTCTGGCATACTATAGAGTAGGGAACCGCCGGAGAACGCGGCCATGAAATGCGGCATCTTTGTTCGAGGGGTCTGGTGGGCAGCCATCCTGGTTGTGGCTGTCGCACACGAGCCTGCGTTTTGCGCCGCCTCGCTCGAGCTCGGCCCCGTTCGGGAGGAAGGCGCCTATCTCGCGGTCCCCGTCGAGTTTGCGCCTGACACGGCTGTCGGTACGGCTGGCCTTCAGTTCGATCTGCAATACGACACGTCTCAGTTCGACATCGCTTCCGTGACGGCAGGTTTCGCGGCAACCCAGGGCGACAAAGGCGTTATGTGGAGCGAACCTGTTCCGGGCACGCTGCGTGTGCTTGTCGCGGGCATGAATCAGACCGTAATGCCTCCGGGCACACTCGTCTCTGTGCACTTCGTTCCGACTGTGGCCGGTCACGCTCCCGCCCCGTGCGCGTTTGCCACCGGTGTGGCGTCGGGGCCCTTTGGCGAGGACGTCCCGCTGGCCCTGCCCATCCCAGAAGCGGAAGAAGAGACGCTGGATGATACACCCGCGAAGATCGGTGATGAGACCGGGCATAGCACGAACGACAACCCCATTAGCTTCCAGGAAGCAGTCGAGGAAGCCCTATCCCCTCGACCTCCGCCTGGCGAACGTCGGGCTGATTTTCCGCTCAGTTCCGAGCCGGCAGCTCCAGGCTCGAGAATCGGTGGTTTTGAGGCCTCCCCCGGCGATTCTTACGACAATGCCCCTGGCGGCGGGCCGGGTGCCGGCGCTGGCCCTGCCCGGATTGCGCGCACCGCAAGACGCGGCCTTCTTGCCGCCCCGTCAGACCACGAAGAAAACTCCATGGAAGGGCAGCGCGTCGCAGTGACCGGGATAGCGCGAGCCGGCGGCTCGGGTTACGGGCATCAGGAAACCCCCGGACCCTTACCGGCCCCCGCAGGCAATTCAACATCCGTTGCGAAAGCGGAAATCTCAGACGAACGCGGGCCACAGTTCGCTCGAGTCCTGGATTCCGGTGACTTGTTTGGGCCGCCTGCCAACGACGCCAATCATGCGACCGTAAGCGGCGCTCGGCGCGTTCCTGACGGCGCTCGTACCGCATCGCGCCTCCCGCATACGGCGGGCGCTCTTGTCATTCTTATATCGGCACTGGTCGCCGTATTCGCGATACGCCGGCGCTTCCTCGAACCCCGGCCAGCCGCCCGGCGGCACTGAGGTACCATACATGAACGGAAGCTATCTCGCGGGCGTTGCCACGCCCCGCATGGCGGTACTGGTGGCATTTTTGATGTGGTTGGCGGCACCGTGCAGCGCGGCCATTCTGGATTGCGGCGATACTCATGCATCGGCAGGAGATTCGGGCGTGAGTCTCCCGATCACACTGACAGCCGGCACCGGTGAGAATGTCTGCGGCATCCAATTCGATCTCTGGTATGACGGCGACGCCTTGAACATCGATACGGTGGAGATCGGCGAAGCGGCCGACGAGGCGGCAAAGGATGTCAGTTTCAGCATCCTCGAGCCGGGCCGGGCCCGGGTGATTGTTGCCGGATTCAACCAGAACGTAATCGGCAGCGGCATTGTGAGCTACGTTGTGTTTTCGGTGGCGGGAGACGCCCCTGATGCCGCATATCCAGTCACCCTTACGGCGGTGCTCTTGTCCGATCCCTGGGGCCTTGCCGTGCCTGCATCGGGCCTTGCAGGCGTCGTTGTCGTCGGAAATCCCGTCACGGGTATTCCCGATATAAATGATGACGGCACATGTGATGCCATAGATGTACAGCTTGTCGTAAACTCCGCTCTGGGCCTTGTGGTGCAGCACGATTGTGATGTGAATGGCGACGGCGTCGTGAATGCCCTGGACGTACAGCTCATAATCAATGGGGCGCTCGGGATTGGATAGCGTTCCCCAGACCCGGCGCAGGCGGGAACGGCAACAAGCGTAGCGCACGGGGTATCCGCTGATTGGCGATCGTATCCTCGACCCGTCCTCGGGGGAAGCGAGTGCACGCGCGGAGCTGCGTACAGACACCCAGCCATGTGAACGCGGTGCACTATGGCTCGCATCTGTGCCCCGCAGCCCGCGCAAGCGGTGATTCCGGCATGGTATACTGGCGTGGATTTGCACGTCCCGAAGGGTATCCCAAAAGCAGGCTGCGCGCGAGGAGGTTTTTCGAGATGGACCCCGCTTTGAAAGAGAAATTTGCTGGACTCTGGCAGACGTATTTCCCCAACGCGGATCTGCCTCTGGTTTTCTACTATACCGGCGACCCGAAAGGCGCCAACGCGCCCGACGAGCACCGGTGCTTCATTGCACAACTGGCCGCTGTGCGCAAGGGACGGCCCGTTGCCTTCAGCCTCGATTCCGTGGTGTGTTCCGGTGGCAAGCGGTATCTGGGGTTTTCTCAGGAACTCATGCCCCGGTTCGAGTATTTCCTGTCATGCGGCATCCCCGGTGAACTGGAAGGAGAACGCTACAAGAAGTCCCCGGAACTCGTGAAGGACTTCATGGCGAAGGCGCCGCGATTCGAGGCGCCGGCTCCCTATGTTGTCTTCAAACGCTGGGATTGCCTGGAGCCCGGTGACGAACCGGAGGTGGTCGTGTTCTTCGCGACACCCGACGTCTTGTCGGGCCTGTTCACGCTGGCCGGGTTCGAGGAATCGGACCGGGAAGCCGTAATCGCTCCGTTTGGCGCGGGCTGCGCCACCATTGTCCAGTATCCGTATCTCGAGGCGAAGCAGGAGCGGCCGCGGGCCGTATTGGGGCTGTTTGATGTCTCCGCCCGGCCCTGGGTGCCCCGGGAAACGTTGACGTTTGCCGTTCCCATGGCCAAATTCACACGGATGGTGAACGATATGCACGAGAGTTTCCTGACCACGGAGTCCTGGGAGCGGGTCAAAGCGCGCATGTGACGTCGCACACCGTCCACTGTTATACCGGCCATTCCAAGCCGTCTGGCCCGGCGAAGCGCCGGACTGTTCACGTCCTCAGCCGCATGCATCCGCCAGTGCCTGGAGCATCCGGACATGTACCCTCCGGATTGACAGGATCACCGGGCCTGGGAATCGATGTTTTCTGCGTTGTATTCGTCGAGAATTCGCTGAAGAATCGGCTCCAATTGCCCCAGGGCCTCCGATGCGGTGATCCGCTGCCCTTCCGAACCGACGAGAAACTGCTCCAGGACCGGATTGAATTCGCTCCCGATACGCCGCAACCAGGGGTGTGGATAGATGGGTACTGCAAACGAGAGGGAATCGGTGAAGGCTCGCATGTTCGCTGGGCGCCGTCCGGACTGGAGGTATTCGTCTGACAGGGCCACGTCCAGGCGGCCAGGCACGATATGCCCGTTCAAAGCGGCCCAGCGTACCATCTCAGGCCCGGCACACCACCGCGCGAAGCTCCAGGCCTCCTCCGGCACGTCGGTATCCCACAAGATTGCGAATTCCTCTTCCCAGAGCCCGGTAACGCGGTAGCGCTTTCCCTCATGCTCGAACCAGGGAAACGGCGCGACGTCCCAATCGAATTGAACTTTGCGGAACGACTCGATGGCGTATCCGGTTGCGGCATGCATGGCCACGCGCCCGGCCTCAAACATGGGCAGCATTCCCAGTTCGTGCGAGGTGGTGGGCGTTGGCATCACCTTGTCTTCATAGAGTAACGCCTGGTAGCGGTTGAGCACGGCGTGGGTCACGGGCCTATCTATCCGGGCCGTCCGCCATCGGGAATCGGCAATTTGGCCGTCGTAAAGCAGAAACGGCTCCAGATTCACTTGCCCGAGCTGTAATCCATACTGGTCAATCGTTCCATCGCCGTCAAAATCGCGCGTAAGCGCCCGCGCCATGCGCACCATGTCGTCCCAGGTCCAATCGTCCGTCGGGTAATCAAGCCCGGCCTCGTCGAAGAGGTCTTTGCTGTAGTAGATGACGCCAACCTGCCCGCTGGACGGCAGCGCCCGAAGCTCTCCACGCCAGTTCACGGACTCCCAAAGGCGCGGAAAGTAGTCCTCAGCCCGCACCGCAGGGTCTTGCGCCACGTGCGCGTCGAGGGGCATGAACGCATCCGTAAACTGCTGCCAGCCGATCCCCATCCAGGCCACGTCCGGGGTAGTCCGCCCCGCAATCATGACTTGCAGTTTGCGGTACGGATCGGGCGTGAGGATCAGGTTAACGTGGACGTCCGGGTGCTCTTCCATGTACTGCTGGGCCAGGTATTCGCCGTACCGGACCTTCTGGGGCGTATACGTGGGCCATAAGAAATCAATCGTGACCTTTCGTCCAGGAGTCTCAGGGCGCGTGGTCCGCCATACCTGATAGCCGGCCAGCAGGAATCCCGCGGCGAGGAATGCGTAGGCGAAAACCGGTCCCGCGGCGCCCAGGGCTTTTCCGATTCTCATCGCAGTCCGGTTCATCCTTTTAACCCCGACATGACGACGCCGCGCACGAAAAAGCGCTGACCGGCAAAGAACAGGACGATGCACGGCAGCGAAACAGCCAGCGTGGCCGCCATTAAATAGTGCCATTGCGTAGTGTAAGCGCCCTTGAACGTATAGAGACCCAGCGCCAGCGTAAATTTTTCGCTGGTGTTCAAGTAGATGAGCGGTCCCATGAAATCGAGCCAGTAATGGGTGAAACAGAAGATCCCCACGGTGGCCATAACGGGCTTGGTCAATGGCAACAACACCCGCCAATAGGTTCCCAGCGCGCTGCACCCGTCAATTTGCGCCGCGTCATCCAGGTCAAACGGCAGCGTCATGTAATACTGGCGGAACAAAAACACCGCGAATGCGTTCACCGAAAACCATGCCGGGACGAACAGAGGCAAGAGCGTAT
Organism: uncultured Nitrospiraceae bacterium; assembly: GCA_964520685.1. Taxonomy (GTDB): domain Bacteria; phylum Hydrogenedentota; class Hydrogenedentia; order Hydrogenedentales; family SLHB01; genus UBA2224. Next base: position 9,377 of record CAZFOG010000084.1, read on the forward strand.
CAATCCAGTGCAGTTCCCGGAATAGCAGGTATACCGGAATCATGGTGACGACCGACGGCAGCATCATGGACGATAACAGCACGAGGAACAGCAGGTTGTTCCCCGGAAACCGGAACCGGGCAAAACCGTACGCGACGAAAGAGCACGACAGGATGGTGCCGGCCGTGCCCAGGAAGGTAATGGCAAGCGTGTTGGCCAGGCACACCCAGAAGCGCATCTTCTCGAGGGCTTCTTGGTAGTTGCCCCACTCGGGCGCGAACCGGCGCCGGACCTCATCGTACGGCACCCACATCACCTCGGCCGTTTCGTCCTCGCCCGTCAGTGGACGCACCCGCCAGGCCCGGATTTCCGCCTCGAACGAACCTTCGGGAACGTACAATTTCGTGTTGCGCTTTCGCGAGGCCAGGCTTTTGATGCCGACCTCGACGGGTTCCGCTTCCCCTGCCGGAACCACGCGCGCACCAAGGACGAGCACATCGGCGGTTCGCCCGCCGCCTGACCATTCCTCGCGCCACGGAAACCACTCGATGCCGCGCGACAACCCGAGGCCGCTATGCTTGAGCGAGGTGGATACCATCCACGCCAGCGGCAACAACATGACGACGGTCGCGGAAATGAGGACCGTATGCGTGAGCAGGGCCGCCAGTATACGGCGCCGGGTTCTGGCCTTGGATTGCCGGCGGATAGATCCCTTCCTCATCGCTTTTGCGCCTCGTAGAACACCCAAACCGACGAACTCCGCACAACCAGAAGTGTCAGGGCGAGGATGATGATAAACAGAAACCATGCGAGCGCTGAGGCATACCCCATCTTGAAGAACTCGAATGCATTCCTGTACGTGTTCAGGACATAGAAACAGGTGCTGTTGTTGGGGCCGCCGCCGGTCATGATGAGTCCCTGTGTGAATACCTGGAATGACCCGATTACCCCCATTACGAGATTGAAAAAGATCGTGGGTGACAGCAAGGGGACCGTTATGCGCCAGAACTGGCTCCAGCGGCTTGCGCCGTCTATCTCGGCGGCTTCGTAATACACCTTTGGGATGGCCTGAAGCCCTGCAAGATTAATGATCATCGAGCCGCCCAGTGTCCAGCAGCTCATGAGTATAAGTGAATGGAGAGCGCCCCGCTCGCTGGATATCCAACCCGGCAGAAGGCTGTCCGGCCCCGCTTTCCCGAATACAAACTGGAGGGGCCACGCCAGGAGATGAGCCATCACGCTGTCTTGACCCAAGAAGTCGAAGACCTTACCGAGGCCGATGTTGATCAGGCCCTGGCTGGGGCTAAACAGCCAAAGCCATAACAACGAGATAGCGACGCCGCCCAGCACCATGGGCAGATAGAAGGCCGTCCGGTAAAACGCGATACCGCGCACATGCCGGTTCAGCAGCAACGCAAGCGCCAGACCTCCGCAGAGCTGCAGCGGAATGCTGATGAAAGAATACTTGAGCGTGACCGACAGCGATTTCCAGAACAGGGGATCCTCGGTAAACATGCGCGCGTAATTGCCAAGGCCCACCCATTGAATCGTTCCGTGCACCTCCGACGGATCGTACCGGCAGAAGCTGAGAACAGCGGACGCAACCATGGGGCCCAGAATAAACACCGTGAAGCCCGCCACCCAGGGCAGGATGAAGAGGTAGCCCGACGCGGCCTCGCGCAGGCGTTTCTTGCTGATGCGTCTGTGAGAATTGCGGTCGCGCATGGGTTCCTATCGTGCCCTTCCCCCACGGCCCCTGCCGCGCACCGGTAGGCGGCTTGCGCCGTGCGCATTATAGAGAGAGGTATGTGTCCCGGCAACCCAGGAATCAATCGGTGCCGAACAACCCTCTGCCGCCCCGCCAACTTTTCCGTCTCCCTTGCGAAAGCAGGGGACCAGTCCGCGTGCGGCTGCGCAGCAACGCACGCCGCAAGCGCCCGTTCGGCTGGGCCGCTTCGGTCCAACGAACGAGGAGCGTTCCCCTCCACACCTGCCGCCGGGCCTCTGGATTCCAGCCTGCGCAGGCATGGCGGTGGGAAACGCCGGTCCTTGCAGACTGAACCGCGCGGCAAAAAAGGACTCGCCATCCGCGAACTGACGCGCGACACCTGGTCTTACTGCGATTACACAGGCCAGACCGACGGTTGACTCCACCGGCAACTTGGGCCATGCTGAACGGGGACAACTCAGGCCGCCAGGCTTGGAACATGTTTGGGGTTGCGGGCGCAATGCTGCCTTGGCATTGCCTGCGGGCACGGAAAGGAGCGAGGGGTATGGAGGCGAAACGCATCTTTGGTCTGTGCATCATTCTGGTAACGGCAATCGCGGCGCCCTGTGCGGCCCAGGCCGCGGAACAGGCACCCCGATGCTGGGAGCCCGTCGCTGATGACGTGTACCTTCAGGAAATCGCTGAGAAGCTCCCCACCGCCCAGCCCGTAACAGCAGTGGCGGCATTCGATGGGACCGTTTATGCCGTTTCCGGCGAAACAATGAGCATCGTGCGTGACGGTGGTTTGCAGGACGCCCCCGGCGCCCCGGCGGGAATCCACCGGCTGCGGGTGCTGGACGGCACGCTATGGGCCGCCACCGATACGGGCGCATACCGCTTTGCGGACGGTGCCTGGCAGCGCATCGACGAACGTCCCTATGTCGATTTTTGCATCCATCTTGATGCGGTCCATGGAGCGACCCGCGACGCGGTTTTCCGGTTCGAAAACGGGCAGTTTGTAGAGGCCGAACCGGAGAATGGGTACTTGTCGAGCGACAGCACCGTTGTGATGGAAGACTTCTCACAGGTACTGGCCGACCCCGTTCGCATCGGCCCGATCGACCGTATCGCTTCGTACAGCGGGACGCTCTACCTTCTGCGCCCCGGTGAACTGGCGTTGATTGATATTGATACGTTTGTCCCAAGCCCCATCGACTGGGGCACGATGCCCTCGCAGAACACGCGGGATATGCTGGTCCAGGGCAGCCAGCTCTACATCACCACCGATCGCGGTGTTGCCGTCGTGCGCGGCATGGCATTGACCACGTTGCTCGGAAATGACGGTTTGCCCTACGAGGATACCACCTGTCTGGCCGAGGGATTTGACGGCGACCTCTGGATCGGCACAACGCGCGGGGCGATCCGCAAGACCGGCGGCGATTTCCACTATTTCGGCGCCAACCATTGGCTTCCCGGGGACAACGTGCACGACATTGCCGTGGCCGGCAAGACGGTATACATTGCCACGGATGCCGGCCTGGGCATTATCCGCTATGAACCGTACACCCTCGCGAAAAAGGCCGCGTTTTTCGAGCGTGCGCTCGAGGAGTGGGGCCACAAACGCCTCGGGTTTGTGCATTCCCTGTACTGGAGCGGCGATGCGGAAGGCTGGCTGCGCGAGATCAGCGACAACGACGGCGGCCACACCGCCCACTATCTTGCCGCCATGGCGTTTAAGTATGCCGCCACAGGCGATGAACAGGCGCGTAAAGAGGCCGTTGACGCTTTCGAGGCCATGATCTGGCTCGATGACATCACCCCCTCGGACGGCTTCATCGCACGCGCCGTATGGTCGGTCCAGGGCGACAAAGGACGGCGCTCGGAACGTGGATCCGGCGGTCTTCCCGCGAAATGGTATCCCACGGACGATGGACTGTGGCAGTGGAAGGGAGACACCTCGAGCGACGAGGTCAACGGCCATTTTTACTCGGTTGCGCTGTTCCACGATCTCGCGGCGAAAGGCCCAGAGAAGGAGCGCGCGAAGGAACACATTGTGCGCATCGCTTCGCACATTCTCGACAACGGGTGGGTGCTGCGCGACATGGACGGCAAGCCCACGCGGTGGGGGCGGTGGGACCCCGCGTATCTGCTGACCCCGTATGGTTTCGAAGCGCGCGGTCTCAACGGTATGGAGGCCCAGACCTACATGATCACCGCGCACGCCCTCAGCCAGGACGCCAAGTTCAGCGCGGGATTGGAGCAATTGCTCGAGTGGCGCTACCACAAGTACACGGTCCGCCAGAAGCTCACGTTTCCGCCCGATGCTGTGGTGCCATGGGACGACGAACTCGCTTTCCGGTGCTACCACCCCCTGCTTACGTACGCGAAGGATCCCGAGCTGCGTTCGGTATATCTGCGAAGCCTCGAACGCAGCTGGGAGGTCATGCGGATGCAGCACGTGCCCTTCTTCAACTACATCTACGGCGCCCTCACCGGGAACGATTGCGAAGAGCAGCAGGCCGCCCAGCACCTGCGCGAATGGTCCCTGGACACGGTGAACCACAGCTATACAAACTCCCACCGGAGCGATCTGGCAACCGAGCCCGGATATGTCGTGTATTGCGGAGGCACCCGTGCCATATCGCCCCGTGAAACCGAGGCCAAAGGCGGAAGCCGCAACGCACTGAATTACGACGGCGGGCGTGGCGGAAGAACGGTCACGCCTCCGCTGGGCTGGCTCGAAGACTACTGGATGGGACGGTACTACGGGTTTATCGAAGCGCCCGTTGCCACCGACCCGGCGTTGACAACGATCGAGGCAGGCCCGGTTCGGCAGCTTGGCGCGGCGCCTTATGCCGGCCCGCCCCGCCCGGCAGTGCTTGCCCGTTAGCCTGGACTGATGTAAACAGTCAAACTAAACGGCCCGACGGGCCGGGCCGTAATGCAGAGTCGTCTATTCGGCGATATAGTAGATCTGCTAGGCTTTCCCCAAGGTGTCCCGGTGGGACCACACCTTCTCGAAGGCCTTCACGTATTGCTCGACCAGCTCCGGCTGGTCCGAGGTCCAGTACGGCAAGTGAATGGCGTTGCGATTGATCTCGTCGCACCCGGGCACGGAACCCTCTTCCGGCAAAACGGGCATGTGACGCCACCACTGGTCTTCCTGGAACACCGGATACGTGTGCAGCAGCCTCCAGGTGTATTCGCCGACACCGACGCCCTCGGCCTGCAACGCCTTGACTGCAGCCGATCGCGACATGCCCGCCTTCTTCTCGTCAATGAACATGGGATTGTTAGCGTAGAACACCCGGTCCACGTCGGGCCCCACGTGCTGCGCGGTCAGCCCGGGCAGTTGCGTCAGGCGATCATTCAGGCGGCGCATCTGGGCCACGCCGGCGGCGTTGCGTTCATCCAGCCGCTCGAGCTGGATTCGGGCAAGAAGCGCAGAAACCGGGTGCATGCGCAGTTTCGAGCCAAACGCCGTGCCCTGATATTTCCGGTAGGGGCTGTCTTCCGGGAACGTGTTGGGCAGGTCATAGTTGCCGTAGGTGACGGCCCGCTCAAAATCGTTCCGGTCCTTGTAGTTGGCGACCCCGCCCTCGATGGAAGGCAAGGGCTTCCCCATCTGAAGGCTGAAGCCCGCCATGCGGCCCCAAGTGCCCATAAGTTTCCCCTTGAAGCGCGCGCCATGGGCGTGGCTCGCGTCCTCCACCACGTACAGTTCATGCTCCGTGGCAAACGCCTCGATATCGTCCATGTCGCAGGGAAGACCATACCAGTGCACCGGCATGATCGCCCGCGTCTTGCTCGTCAGGCGCCGCTTGCAGTCCTCGACCGAGATGTTCATCGTACGCGGATCGACATCGACGAATACCGGCACCAAATCAAAGAAACGCATCGGCACCACGGGGAACCACGTGCTGAAATCGGGCACCAGCACCTCACTGCCGGCAGGAAGATCCAAGGCGAACATCATCGAGGTCAAGGCACTCGTTCCATTGCAGTGGGCCTTCACATAGGCGCATTCATGATAGGCCTTCCACGCTTCCTCGAACTCCGCCACGGGACCGTAGCTGGGACTGCCCAGCAGCCGCGCAACGGCCTGGGTTTCCTCCTCGCCGTACAGCGGCCACTTGGTGGCATCCGCTGCGGCGGCCGTAACCGCCTTGGAGCCCCCGTTGAGCGCCAGCGCCTCCTGTTTTCCCGCGGCCGCCAGGCCCGGCTTGCTCTTTCCGGCCCCAGATAGATAGAGGCCCACACCCAGCGCGCCAGCCGCTTTAATAAAGGTGCGTCGTTTGGTTGTAGGACCTTTCGCGTTCGCATTCATAACCCGTACCTCCTGCCCTGTCCAATTACTGCCCGGTTACCAAAGACTCTATCATCCGCCAACCCGGCGCCAGAGTCAACCAAGTTCACACAGCAATCGCACTAAAACCGTGTGTAAATCGCCAGTTCCGGGGGTATCGTGTTCTCTTCAACCCCGTGTCGTAGCCCAAAAGGCCGGTTTCCCAATGCGGCATTGTCTGCCAGGGTGTTTTCCGGTGTGGGACCGGCGCCTTCCACCGAAAGAGTCCGGGCATGGGACGTGTCTCCGGCAAGTATCCAGCGTTTTGGGGGCAACTGGAAACTAGACAACGACGTCCTCAAGCTCCCAACCCTTGCGGAATTGGGGCTTGACGTAATCATTGGCCTCTTCGTTGTTGGTGAACCGCAAATTCGGCCCGTCCCACAACAGTTTCTCGTTCGGAAAACGCCAGCAGATCGAACCAAGCAAAACCCACTCGGTGTAGGGTCCGGCAATGCTGAAGTTCGAACAGGGCGGCTCGCCGCCTTTGCACGCCTGCAGCCAGTCTTCGAAATGGCCGGGAGAGCGCTTCAGAACGGGCTCGGGCAACTGATACTCCTGCATCTTCGATTCCGGAAGCAGGCTGACGGACTCGCCGCGCCCCTTGGTACCCATCAAGCCCTTGGTGCCGATGAAGAATTCGTTGTAACCATCGAGGTTCTGACCTGCCAGCTCTTCGGGAGGGCTGAAGTTTCCGGCCATCATTCCCTCATACCAGTACACCGTGACCGGGGGCATCTTCCCGGACGCAACGTGGCTGTTCGGACGTTCGGGGAATTCCATCCTGCAGGCATAGTGTGGGTAGGTAACCGGGTTTACGCCCTCGACGGCAATGCATTCCACACTGACAGGGCTGCCAAGCTGGAGCGCCCAGTTGGCCGGCCCAAGCATATGGATGCCCCAGTCGCCGATCATCTGCGAGCCATACTCGAGAAAACCGCGCCAGTTGGACGGGTGAATTTTCGAGCTGTAGGTGTGCTCGGCCGTTCGTCCCATCCACAGGTCCCAATCCAGCGTTTCCGGCACCGGTTCCGCGGCGGGCCATTCGGTAATATCGCGGGCGAATCCACCGCCGCTCATCGAATGCACTTCGGTGATGTCTCCGAGGTCGCCGCTCCAGATGATTTCGCAGGCAACGCGCGTCGCTTCGGCCGAGTACCCCTGATTGCCCATTTGGGTAACCACGCCGCACTTCTGCGCGGCCCTTGTCAAGAGGCGGGCTTCCCAGACCGTCTGGGTCAGGGGCTTCTGGCAATACACATTCACGCCGCGTTCCATGGCCCACAGCGCCACGGCCGCATGCATGTGGTCGGGTATCGTGATGGTGATCCCGTCAAGGTTCTTGTACTCTTTGTCCAGCATCTCCCGGAAATCCCGGTACCGCTTGGCCTACGGGAAATGCGCCGCGATGCGGTTTAGAAACACCTCATCCACGTCGCACAGGGCATAAATGTTCTCCCCGCTCACGCTCCTGACGTCCCCGGCGCCCTGCATGCCGCCCACGCCGATGCAGCCAATGTTCAGTCTATCGCTCGGCGCTGTCTCCCCCGATCCTCCCACGACATGCCGCGGGACTATCGAAAAGACCGCAAGTCCTGCCGCCGTCTTCATAAATTCACGCCGCGTGGCCTGTTTCCTGGTATCACGCTTCTTCGTCATCGCATTTCCTTTCAAAGCTTCACATATCGTAGACGTCACTGCCGAAACAAAAGATACCACGTTACGCCGCATTCAGGCACGCGCCGGCCTTGCGGCCCCACATCAATCCCGGCGCCTCGGGCATCTACCATTGACATGCGGACGGTTCCGGGAATGCCATATGGGCGAAATAATCCCCGTCAATCCTGTCCGTGATTCCGCCGGATTGACGGGGACGTACGACTGCTATGCGTTGGGCTCTGCCGGACTGCTATTACGGCATCGTGGCCGCGATGTCCATAAACATCGCCCAGGTCCTGCAGATCGGGAATTCGCCAGGATACCGGATAAACTGGACGTGCCCATCCATGAACAGCACGTTCCCTCCGCCGGGAACATGATTGTACGTTTTGACATCGGTTCCAACCTGGTCATACATGACGGCGACGGTAGACTGGGCCATGGCGCTGCCGGCAGGATTGTTGATGTCCGTAATGAAGAACCGCTCGATACCTTCGCGCAGACGGTATACGGTCACCCCGCTCGGCGGCGATACATCGGCCTCGTAATCTGCCGGGGCCCACGCGCCGTCGCTGCCCAGAACATTGAGCACTTCCTGGCCAAAACCGAGATCGAGCGCCGCCGGATCGTCGGAATTCAGGTCGTATCCGGCAACGACAAAATGCTGCGGCAAGATGGCCCACCCGAAATACATATAAGACGAGTAGTCGATCTTGCAGGGGTTAATGCCGGCGCTCGGGTCCCCGCCAATGTTCCACCGGCCCTGGGCAACATCGCTTTCGGCATCGGAAGGACAGGAAAGCACGTTCACGTCGCTCAGGTATTCCGGATAAACAGCCGGGCCATCGAAGACAAAATGCACCCAATCGTTGGGACCAACCGGGGGAAGGGCGTTCGGGGAACGGCAGATGCCCAGCGTGGCGTCGCTGAAGTCATTCGTGTCATCCTTGAACTTTTTGAGCGGGGGCCATTTTTCTCCCTTGGACTCGTTGGCGTACATCTTGAACACGATCCCCATTTGCTTGAGGTTGTTGGCGCAGCTCGCCCGCCTGGCCGCTTCACGCGCCCGCGCCAGCGCCGGTAACAGAATCGCGGCCAGAATGCCAATGATGGCAATGACTACCAGCAATTCAATCAATGTAAATCCGAATCGGCACCGTTTCATGGCTCTGCTCCTCTTCTGCTTATTATTCCCTATACATACCATTCGCGGGCCGGTCGGGACTCCCGGAGTCCCCAGACCGCACCTGTCCGTGCACATTCATTTTACCATAGGACCATCGGAATCAGCAACCACCGGCAGAG
>CAZFOG010000085.1:0-18294 GCA_964520685.1 uncultured Nitrospiraceae bacterium
CAGGAATTCGTCTTCGGTCGTCAGCACGTACCCGAGATAGTAATAGCTGTGGTCGTCGATGGCCTGCTCGGGCGGCATTTCGCGGCGGGCATGCCTGTCGTAGAGGCTTGGGCACAGCAACAGAGCCTTGTCCTGGAGATACTCCGGGTACATCGTATCGACATCGAACATGAAACGGCCCTCGGTGCTGCTCAGAGGAGGCCAGGCGCCGCCGGGCGCCTCGTTTGCGTAGATCCGGCAAAGCACACGGAGACCGGTGAAATGGCACATGCAACTGGCCTGTTTGGTTGTCTCCTGGGCGCGGTAGACCATGATGGCCAACGGCACGAGCACGGCGGCAATCACGCCGAACGTGCAGATCCACAGCAAGCGAACTGCCCAGCGCGACGGCGTTTTCGCGACGGCGGGGGCTTCCCTCGGAGGACCGATTGAGGTTGAGGCCTGGTCCTCGTCCGCCAGGAGGGGCAGACGTGGCTTCAGGTATTCGCACTGCTTACTGCTACGTCTACTGGTCATCGTTGAGTCTCATTGTATCTCAAGCATCTCGCCCGGATCCGATTCTCTCGGAGCGATGAAGAAACGGCTGGAGACATGCGAAAACCCTCGGGACAGTCCTGTCTCGCTCCTGCGTCGCTCGCTTGGGACAGTCCCGGGTTTTCCGACGGCAGGCTGAAAGCCTGCACCAACCGAACCCGTCACTCTATTGGTCCAGGCGGCCCAAGGCTTCCAGGACACTGGGCGTCAGCGGGATCTGTCCAGGATACTTGATGAACTCGACGTGCCCGTCCTTATACAGCACATTACCGCCGCCGGGGACATGATTGAACATGGTGACAGAGCCCGAGGCAGCGGCTGCGTCGAACATCACGGGAACTTCGCTGGGGTATACACCGGCCTCCTGGCATACGCCTTCGCGGAGCCGCAGAAACATGTCGCCGCCGAACGAGCCCCGGCCGGGCGGTGCGGGGAGATCCTGCGTGAAATCGGCGCCCTGGGCGATGAATGCCGGGTAACTCTCGAGGAACGCCAGCATTTCGTCCTCCGTGACCAGCACATACCCGAAGTAGTAGTAGCTGTGATCATCAATGGTGCCGCTGGGTGCATCCGCATCGCTGGGACAGACGAGAATGTTGGTGTCGGTGAGGTACTCGGGAAACACGGAGTCCGGTTCGAACATGAACGTACCCTCGACGCTGCTGAGGGGCGGCCAATACTCGCCGGGGTTCTCGTTGGCATACATCTTGAAGACAATTCCAACCTGTTTCAGATTGTTCTGGCAGGATGCTCTTCTCGCGGCCTCGCGGGCGCGGGCCAGGGCCGGAAGCATGATCGCCGCGAGGATTCCCATGACGAAGATCATGAAAACGGCCAAAGCGCCCAGAATCAGGCCAACAATGAGACACGTGTTGGAATCCGACGCGCGCTGTGGCTGCAGAGGCGGCCGCTGGTACTGCGGTGGCGGGGGAGGAGGGGGTGGCGCCTGGCCCGTGTCCGCCGAAAGGGGCAAACGCTGGAAGCGTGAGCGATCCGGCGTATCGATCCTGCAATCTGATGTGTGTGACATGGCGACCTCCTGCCGTTTGGCCTGCTTTCGAATTACTACAGTTTAGGCCCTCAGGTTATTCGAGGGCCCCGCGGCCCGTCTTACGGGCGGCAGCTTCATCCAGAGCCGATAGAGCGTCCAGAAACGCCGGACTGACGGGAAACTCTCCGGGGTAGCGGAAGAACTCGACATGCCCGTCAAGGAACACGACATTACAGCCCGCGGGAATATGGTTGAAGGTACCGTAGCTCCCGCTCGAGCTTCCCGATTCGAGCATGATCGGAACCCGCGCGGATGAGAAACCGGTGCCATCGCAAACATTTTCGCGCAGCCGGCGAAACACATCGCCGCCGAACGAGCCTCGTCCCGGCGGTGCGGGGAGATCCTGCGTAAAACCGGCGCCCTGAGCAATGAAAACTGGATAGCTCTCGATGAAGGCGAGGGCCTCGTCCTCGTTGGCCAACGCGTAGCCCAGATAATAATAGCTGTAGTCGTCAATTGCCTGCTCCGGCGGCAACCCCTGCGCGGCGGATGCGTCGGTATCGCTGGGACAGGCCAGGATGTTCAAATCGAGCAGGATATCCGGATAGACCGAATCCGGGGTAAACATGAACGTCCCCTCAACACCGCTAAGGGGCGGTAAAGAGCCATCCGGCTGCTTGCCGGCGTACAGGTGACAAACCATGGCCACCTGCTTCAAATTGCCTGCACAGGCAGCCCTTCTGGCAGCTTCGCGCGCGCGGGCAAGTGCCGGGAGCATGACGGCCGCGAGGATTCCTATGACGAAGATCATGAAAACAGCTGCCCCGCCCAAGATGAGGCCAACAATGAGGCACGTGTTGGGGTCGGACTTGCGGCGGCCCGCCACGTGGTATTTCGGTGGCGGCGGGGTCAGGCCGCTGTCTGCCGGGAGAGGCACGCGGGAGAAGCGGAATAAGGATGGCGCGTTCTTTCTCAAAAACATCTAAGCCTCCTACCATCCGACTGCTACTGCAGTGTTTACAGTGTACGCCTGCAGGAGATTCATGTCCACATTAACAGCAACCGGGGGAGAAGCATCTTCACAAGAACAAACGGCTTGCATGCGTTTCTGCGTGAACAGGTCACGTGCCAGACCTGCCGTAGCTGGCAGAAATGCCGCGTCGGCCTTGGGCGGCCCCAGGACACGACCCCGATAAGAGGTTCAACGGAGGATTCCCCCCTGCTATACTGCGCGACGCTATGGCCGAACCGCTTGTATATGTCCTGATCATCAACTGGAACGGCCGCGAACATCTCGCGGACTGTTTTGATTCGCTGTTGGCGGGGTCCTACCCGAATTGCCGCTTCGTTTTGGTCGACAATAACAGCGCGGACGACTCGCTCTCCTTCGTCAAACAGCACTATGACGACCCCCGCATCGAGATTCTCGCTCTTCCAGATAACCTGGGTTGGTCGGGCGGCAACAACCGCGGCATCGAACGTGCCCTGGACGACGGCGCCGACTACGTCTTCCTCTTGAACAACGACACCGCCACGGCGCCCGACGCGGTCGCGAAACTGGTAGCGACCGGCGAAGCCAAACCGGAATGCGGCGCGCTGGCCCCGAAAATGGTATTGTTCAACGCGCCGTACCTGCTGAATTCCCTGGGCATCGAGTGCTCGATTATCGGCTCGTCGTGGGACATCGGGGTCGGACGGATTGACGGGCCCCAATGGGCGGTGCCGCGGAAGGTTCTCGGGGTGTGCGGCGGGGCGATGTTCTTGCGTTGTGACGCTCTGCGGAAGGCCGGCCTGTTGCCCGATTTTCAGATTTATCTGGACGATCTGGACCTGTGCCTCCGCATCTGGAACGCCGGTTATGAGATCTGGAACTGTCCCGAGGCCATCGTACGCCACAAGTTCAGCGCGACCATGGGAACCGGGAAACGGTTGCGGCAGAAATACTACCTGAACACACGGAACCGTATGCGGCTCGTGATGCGCAATTTCCCTGTCTCGCAGATGCACCGCGTAGTACCGAAAATGCTGCTGGGCGAGGCCAAATCCATCGGCCGGGGCGTTCTGGACGGCGACTGCTGGAAACTCTGGGCGCACGCCAGGGCGTGGGGGGCAACACTGGCGTATCTCCCCGAGGCGTGGCGGGCGCGAAAGCAGTATGGCGCGAGCGCCCGGTTCTGGGACCAGATCAGGCACGATGTCTTGTTCTTTCCGGGTGTGGAACTGCCCGAAGACGGATGGTATCCCGCACGAACTTGTCCATCGCGAAAAGCGGGGACTGACCCGGCGGTTTGCGCAGCAAACCGGGGTCGGTCCCACACGCTTTTCAGCGACGAGGTGCTCCGTCCGATCTCGAAGTCCGCGACCCTGAACTGCGAAGGGGGCGAGTTGCGAATAACGCTCGTCAATTGCTATCCTGCATTGGGCGACGCGGAAGTCGAAGTCCTTTCCGGGGGACAAGTTATCGAACGCTTGGTCACGTCTGATCGGCTGGAAAGAACCGTGACGGTCCCCGAGGGGCTGGTGGAATTCCAAGCCCGGCGTATCTTTGACGCGGACGAAACGGGCCAGTTATGCGATTTCGGCGGATGGTTGCAGGTCGGCAAGCACACAACGCCGCCAAATGCTCCGGAAAATGGTTCGAGTTCGGGATAGGAAAGGCCCATGGCCAGTTTTGACCTAGCCACCTACATTCAGGAGCACAAAGCGTTCCTGGATAGTCAGTTGGACCGTGTTCTCCCTGGTGATGACTGCGAGCCCCGTGACGTATCGGCGGCGATGCGGTATGGGACCCTCGGGGGCGGGAAACGGCTGCGCCCCCTGATGTCGCTCGTAGTAGCCCAGATTGGGGGCTTCGAACACACGGCAGTCGTTGATGCCGCGTGCGCCGTCGAGTTGATCCATGCGGCATCGCTCATACTCGATGATCTGCCGTCCATGGACAATGCCCAGTCGCGCCGCGGGCAACCCTGTACCCACGTGATGTATGGCGAATCGACTGCCATTCTGGCCGCAATGGACCTGATTGCCATCGCCTATCGTCTTGCCGCGGAAAACGCCGAGCGCCTTCGGCGTCCGGTGGCCCCTGTGATCGCCCAGCTCTCGAATGCCATAGGCCACGAGGGTATTGTGCGGGGCCAGCACGCTGATTTGGCCTTGGGCGGAAAACAACCTTCCCTGGAACAACTGACGGAAATCTACGCACACAAAGCGGCGGCGCTCTTCCTGGCTGCGGTGCGGATCCCCGCGACGCTTCTCGCGATAGAACCGCCAAAACTCCGCGCCCTGGAAGAATACGCCCGGAATCTGGGCTTGGCGTTCCAGATAACGGATGATTTTCTGGACGCCGGCCACGCTCCGGAAGATGTGGGCCGAAGCACGTTCGTAACACACCTTGGCCGAGCGGGCGCGCGCGCAAAGGTTGAGGAACTCGTGGCAAATGCAAACGCGGCTCTGGAAGCGCTGGGCTCCGAAGCCGCCGTATTAAGGGCTCTCGCAGAATATGTCGGAACACGAAAACAATAAACAACGTCCTCTATATTTCTACATACTGTTCGCTCTCGTGGCCGTTATAGCCTCCGGAGCGTTGGGTTTCTGGCTCGGGGGAATTGTGAGCCCCTCACCGCAGCCGGTCAGTCTGGCTGACCTGGAAGACTCTGACGCGGAGGCCACGGATGCGCTCGTGGAGATTCCCGAACCCATCGTATGGCCCGAGCCCCCCGTGTATATCTGCCTGGGGCCCGCGCCGCCGGAGGTCCTGCGGGCAAAGGTCCAGCAAGCGGCCGCCGAGATGGCCCGCGAAGACGGTGACCCGGTGCGCTTGAACCGGTTTGTGGCGGAAGTCCCCTTACCCTGGCCGGATGCCGGCGTGCCGCCGGATGCGGCTGTGACGGCGGTGGGCGCGATCGTCGAGGCATGCCCCGACGCCGAGATCATCTTGTCGGTTTCCCTCGATCCGCCTGCGCCGTGGCTCGAAGCGAACCCTGAAGCAGTCATGACCATTGGCGAAGAGAAGCTTCCGCATGTATCGATCGCCTCGAAGCAATGGCGGGAGACTGTCCGTGCTAATCTCGAATCGTTAATCACATCGCTCCAGAACAACCCCGCAGGGTCGCACGTCCAGGGATACATCCTCCGCTGTCTGAAAGACGGATGGTGGGTGCAGCCGGAGGGATACGACCGGTCCGAGGCCAACACGGCAGGCCTGCGCGAATGGCTGACGATTCGCTACGAAACAGCGGAGGCCTTCCGCGCGGCTTGGAGCGAGAGCGAAATCACCATCGAGACCGCCTCGATTCCTCAGGAGAAGAGAAGCGGCGAGTCGAATACGGTATTTCACAAGTTCCCGGGCGAACGGCGCAACGTGGACTACCTGAAATACGTGTCGGAGAATACCGCCGAGACCCTGGCCCTGCTCGCAACGCAAATAAAGGCGGTGGCAGGCCACGACACCCGCGTCTACGCGCCCTACGGCCTCGCGTTCGGTCCAACATCCAATTGCGCGGGCCAGGCCGCATTGAGCGATCTCCTCAACAGCGAAGTAGACGGGTTTCTGTCCCCTGCCGCATATGACAGCCGCGGCATAGACAAGAACGGGGGATTGTTCGGCGCCGTCCACAGCGCTCTCGAACATGGGAAGACGTGGTTCCTCGTGGATGACTCGCTCGCAACGGCCGGGACGGCCGCGGCGGGAGACGAGAGCGCATCGAAGGAGCTGCGGCGAAAACAAGACCATGTGTTCGCAGTCGCTCTCACCCAGGGCATGGGCCTCATCTGGCGCGCACCCGTCGACACGCCGGAAGTCCCAAGCGCCGACTCCTGGAATACGCTCAAAAGCCTTAAGGCGCTGTATAGCCCGACCCGGGAGGCCCCGCCGGCCGAAGGCATGGACCCGTTTGGTGACGCAGCCAGCCGCGTGATGACTGTCGTGCTCGCCGATACGGGCCGGTTCCATCAGGTCTGTGACACGCCATTGAACGCCCATCTCCTCCATGCGTTACCCGGCGAGGCGCTGCGTGCCGGAATCCCCACCCAGATATGCCTCTTGAGCGACGTACTGGCGGGAACGGCGCCTCCCACGCCGTGCTATCTGTTCCTGAACGCGTTCTATCTCTCGACTGAGAACCGCGAGCATCTCCATGCCTTCCTGCGTGATACCGGCGCCACGGCTATTTGGGTGTATGCACCGGGATACTGTAACGGCGAGGCAAACGCCGCCGCGAACATTGCGGCCACCGTCCAGATGGATGTGAAACCCTATGACAAGGCCGTCCCGTCCGGTTCAGTCGTGACGCTCGGGGGGACCTGGGTCCCGACAGGGACCGAGTTCGGCGACGGCGTGGCGTGGTCGCCGTCATTTTACATCGAAGACGACGACGTCAACGTCATTGCCACCCGCGCGGACGGCGGCAAGGCAAGCGTGGCCATTGCGTTCCTGGGCGACGAGGCCGAGGAGAAGGGATGGACTTCCGTCTACTGCGCGGAACCTGTCTTGCCAGTCGGCCTGCTCCGCGAGATTCTGCGCACCCTCGAGGTTTTCCAATACGTGCGCAGCGCCCCTGCGGAATCCGAAGACTTTTACTATTTCGGGCGCAACTCCCTGGCCATTCACGGCACGGCAAGCGGCGAACGCATCATCGACCTGGGCGGCATCTACACGGTTCAAGACTTGCTCGATCCTTCCGTGGGATGGCCCGAAAAACGCCTCATGTCCATCCCCATCGAGGCAGGGCAGACGCGCATTTTCAAGATCATGCCCGTGCCCCTTCCCGAAGACAGCCCGGAAGAATCCTCCGAACCCTCCGAAGAAACCGAGGAAGCACACCATGAGCCGCCCGGCTCACCCGTGGACGATGAAAATCGGGGGGTGTGACGGGCGAAACCCTCGCACACGGACAAACACGGACCTACACGGACGGGGAAACAGGGGGGTCTCAGAGTTTTCGAGGCAGCACACCATGAGCCGCATTTGTCCGTGCGGGCCTATCTCCGTCCGTGTCCGTCCGTGCGAGTCCGTGTGGGTCCGTGTTCCCGCGCCTTCTTATTGGCTGGTCGACTGCCCCTCAGTAATAAGCAGCCTTGTGCCCTCAGAAACTAGCTCGTAGAGCGCGATGACGTCGTCGTTGCGCAGACGGACGCAACCGTGTGACGAAGGGATACCGAGTGACGCCTCGTTATTGGTTCCATGGATGTAGATGTAGCGGGCGCGGGAATCAACATTACCGCCCCTGTTACGTCCAGGTTCGAGGCCGTCAAGGAAGAGGATACGCGAGAGCACCAGGTCTTCGGTGGTATCTTGCCCGTACTCCCAGACCTGCTCCGTGGGTTCCCCGCTTCGAAATACCTGGCCCCAAGGCGCCCCTTTACCGGTTTTCGCGGACACCTCATGCCACCCCAGCGGGGTCTTGAAGCTGTCCATCTCAGAACCGGTGCCGTTCTCCGCGGTTGCACAGGGACTTTCCCAAATGATGGTGTCTCCGCGCACCGCACGCAAAGCCTGGTCCTCCACCGAAACCCACAAACCCAAGGCCTCGCCCACGCGGTCCGGCCACTCGTGGGCATCCAGGCATGTACGCTGGCTTTCCGCGAGTTTCCGAGGCGCATGGGTGATAACCACAGGCGTATCGCCGGGCACCTCGGAGCGGACCGGAACGCCCGGCGGGACGGTCAACGCATATCCCTCCTGGCGGGTGTATCTCAGCGCGACGACGCCCTGGGGAATGGCGAGATGGAACGTAAAATGGTCCATTGCATCGGGCATGTTCGGTTCGAAGGCGATGCGGCGCCACCCGGGTTCCGCCGGATACAATCCGGCCACGCGCTCGGAAACAAGGTAGACCGGGCTGCTGCTCCAGGGATGGCACCAGCTCGTATTCCATTTCTGGTCCGGCCCCCAGGCTTCCATGCAGGTGGTTGCGCCGTGCTTGAGCATCTCGTGCCACGAATGTTCGTCTTTCGATGTGAGCAGGTCATACGCCAGTTCGGGCTCGCCGGCGCGGTAGCAGGCCTCGATAACAAACGGCGCGATGTAGACGCCGCAACTCAGCCGTTTCTCGCGGAGCAAGCTGACGATGGCCGGAACCGACTCCTCGGGGGCCAGTCCAAAGGCGAGCGGCAGGGCGTTTGCGTGCAGGGAGCTGTGCTTTGAACCCGGCGCATCCACAAAGAGGCGGGCCTCCTTGTCCAGCAAATGCGTGATAAATGCCTCTCGGACCCTGTCAGCCTTCCGTTCATAGGGCTCGGAGTTCCGGCCCAGATCGCGACAGAGGCTGGCGGCGGCCCTCAGAGACGCATAGTAGAACGCATTCAGCACCGTGTTCTCGCGGTGTTCCGCATAATCGTAGTCGTAATCGTCGCGGAGGTTTTTCGGCCAATCGACCAGGACCCATTTTTCGGTCACGCCCGTCAAAAGACCACTCTCGGACTCGAAACCCTCGAAATAGGCGTACAAACCGGGGAACACGTCGTCGAGCATACGCTGCGTAAACCCCTCGTCTCCGGTGTAGTCGAAATAGTTGCGGAGCACCAGAGGCCATTGAAGGGAGTACTCGGCGATTTCCTGCATGAAACTCCCCGGCGCAACGGCCATTAATCCGGGGCAGATCCGCCGCGATTGCGCAAAATCCTGTATGGCCTTGGCAAGCAACGAACCATCGCCGGTCAACACTACGTGGGAATGACCGGTGATAAGGGCGTCGCCAAGGTATTGGCCCTTCTCGCGCGAGGGACAGTCCAGAAAACTGCCCTGCGCACCGAACTGCACGCCGTTCTTACACAGTTGCCAGATCTGCACGAGAAGGTCGTCGGAAGCCTTCAAGGTTGCTGCCTCGGGATCAAAAGGGTGGTGGCGCACATCGACCCAGACTTCCGGTTCCTCAGGAGCATTCAGGACTTCCAGATATCGGAAAGCACGGTAGTCATAGAACTCGATGGTATCGTCGCGTCCGGAAAGAACCGGAAACTCCTGGTAGACGCAGTTCGCGCGCATCTCATACCGAACGGTCAGAGGCTCGGACACTTCTTCGCCGTGCCGCACCTCGAGTTTGTGGCCCTCGGGACCCTTCACCCGGATTCGGGTATGGCCGACAAGCTCCTGGCCAAAATCATAGAAATAGTGTCCCTCGGCCTTCTGTTCCACGGCAACCGGAGCTGCGTGCCAGTGCTCGAGCGGCGGCGTAATCTGCTGGACGAACACATGGTCCTGTCGGCCGCAAAGGGGAACCTGCCATTGGCTGTCGTCGAAGCCGGCCTTCTGCCAGCCATCGGGGAAGGCCCGCATGTCGATATCCTCGGCAAACTGGGTCTCGTAGCCGATGGTGCGTCCGGTGGGGAACGCTTTCAGGCTGTGAAGTTTCCAGGATGCGTCCGTAACGAACCTCTGGCTCGACCCGTCAGCATAGCTGACAATGAGCGCCATCATGAACCCCGAGCGGTTATCGGCGCTGTTCCAGACCCGGTTTCGCAGGCCCTGATAATACACGTGAGCGGCCAGGGTGTTTGTGCCGGCTTTGAGCGCCCCGGTTACGCTGAGCTTGTAGTAGGGGTGGGCAAACGGATAGGCGGGTTCGGGCCCCTGCACCACGAAGGCCCCATTAATGTAAAACTTGTAGTAGTCGTCGCCGGTGATCACCAGGGTCACGGCAGACGGCTCGGCTGAAAGCGAAACTTCCTTGCGCAAGAGCGTGTGGACGTTGCGCGGGCCCGACAACTCGGGCTTGGGCGCCTTTTCCTTGTGAAACACGTCGATGACGCCGACCCCCTCGAAGACCGGATTCCGCAGCCATTCCGCATCCCCGAAATCGTCCGTTGCAGCACCCGAAACCATGGCAATCACTCCGCCTAAAATGCAAGTAGAAACACAAAGCACAGGTCATCCTCCTACGAATACGGTGTAAGACTGCCGCATGGTACCACGAGGGGCGGGGTGAGAGAAAAACGGCCTCCCGGGGCAGGCCCGACAAGACCGCCCGGGGTCAGAGCCCGAGGCTTTCGTAGACTTCGTTCAAGACTTCACCGCTCCGAAGCAAGGCGGCGTGTTCGGAAGACGACAGGCCGATCTCCATGTGGGTATGGGCGCCGCGCTGGTCGAGCAGCGTGGGAACGGACAGGCAGACGCCCTCGAGGCCATAGATGCCTTCGCAGCGGCGGCTGACGGTGTACAGCGAGCTCTCGTTCATGGACAATGCCTCGACGATCCTGTTGGTAGCGACGCCGATGGCAAAATGGGTAGCCCCTTTTCGTTCGATGATCTTGTAGGCCGCGTTGCGGACGTCGCTGTTGATGCGAACGACGTCTTCGGAGGTCAGCGGAATGCCCAGGTGGCCGCAATACTCGGCCACGCGGAAGGCCCCGATGCTCGCGCGGCTCCACACCATGACCTCGCTGTCGCCGTGCTCGCCGATAACCAGCGCATGCACATGGCGGGGGAGGATGCGGCAATGCAGGCTGATCAAGGTGCGAAAACGCGCGGTATCGAGCACGGTTCCGGAACCGATCACCTGTTGCGCGGGTAAACCGCTCAATTTCAGCGCAACCCGCGTCATAATATCAACAGGATTGGTGATGATCAGAAAGATGGCGTTCGGATTATTCCGGGCCAGCAGGGGGAAGAAAGCGGCAAAAATGCCGGCGTTGCGTTTGACCAGTTCGAGACGCGATTCACCGGGTTTCTGGCCTGCTCCGGCCGTCACAATCACAAGATCGCAATTTTCGATTTCATCCGTGTCGCGCACGGTCAGCGCCGAGTGCTGCGTAAAGGGCAGACAGTGCTGAAGGTCCATGTATTCGCCTTCGGCGCGGCGCCGGTCATAATCGTTGAGGATCAGTTCCCGAGCCGAGCCGGCCTGAAGCATGGCATAGGCGGTAGTCGAGCCCACCGCACCCACGCCAATGATCGCCGTGCGCTTAATAGATTGTCTCGAACGCTCCGCAGATTCCTTCATCACCGGTATCTCCATGGTGCCGCATATCGAGAATAACACGCGGCTCAAGGGCGGTTGTTCCACCAATCGCATTTTGGGAAATCACTCGGCTATGATGATGGTGTCGAGATCATGACGGGAGGAACCATGGCAGTCATCCACCAGGAAATTGAGCATTCTGGCGAAAAACGCACCTGTCACGTCTTCGTTCCGGACGAGGAACGGACACGCCGGGCACTGGTTGTCGTCTTGCACGGGGGCGGGGGAGACGGCGCTCACATTCAGCGCATTACCCATTTCGACACCATCGCCGCGCGCGAAGGATTCTGTGTTGCCTATCCCGATGCCGTCGGCAACGTTTGGAATTCAGGCGGACACGCGAAGGCCGAACGCGACGTTCCTCACGATGCCGACGATACCGGCTTTCTGGCCTTGCTCATCGAGTCGCTGGTTGCGGAACACGCGCTTGACCCCGCGCGCGTGTTTCTGGCCGGCGCCTCGAACGGCGCGATGATGTGCCATCGCATGGCGTGCGAATCGTCGGCCCTCGTCGCGGGCGTTGGCATGGTGATGGGAGCTATCCCCGCCGGAGTGTACGACACCTTTGCGCCCACCCGGCCCGTGCCCGCCCTGTTCATCAACGGCACGGAAGACCCCATCGTCCCATGGGAGGGAGGGACGGTGCGCGTGGGCAGGCAAATGCGCGGGCAAGTTGTGTCAGTCGCGGAAACCGTTGCGTTCTGGGTGCGGCACAACGGGGCGTCCGAACAGGCCGAGCGTGAATGGCTACCGAAGCAGGACAACGATGGCGATACCCGGGTATGGCGCGAGGTTCACCACGCAACCGGCAGCGGCGCGAACGTTGTTCTGTATGGCGTGGAAGGCGGGGGGCATACGTGGCCGGGCGGCGAGCAGTACCTGGCCGAGTGGATTATCGGGAAGACCAATCGGGATTTTGATGCCAGCGAAACGCTCTGGGGGTTCTTCGCCGAGTCCTGGGCCCGCGATGGCTCGCCTGATACCCGTTGAGTTAGCTCTGGATGGGCGGGGAAGCTATGAGACGGGCCGAATCTGCCGTTCGGTGTTCGGCAGCGCCGCAGATATCCCCGGGACGCATTCCCGGCCGGGTTCAGTTGACCTTGCCGCCGCTTGGTCAGTAGACTCTGCCGCTATGAATGCTCCCAATCAGAATGCCGCGCCGGCAAAGGCACATTTGCGTGTCCGGTATCCCCAATTATTCGACTGGGTCTCCATGGCGGTTTACGTGCTCCTGGTATTCAGTTGGGCGGTTCACATCTACCCCATGGGGCGCGACTACGCCGAACAGCAATTGCCGTTTGGGCTGGCCCCGGTCTGGACAGGCCTTCAAAACGTTCTCGGGAGCGCGTTCTGGCCGTATCACGCCGTCAATATCTTTCTGATGTACGGGTGCATGCTCGCGATCTTCTATCTGATGAAGCTCACCCACAACGGCCCGTGGTGGCTGGGAACGCTTGCAGCGGTCTTATTCATGGCGAACCCCGTGCATACTGAATCCGTCACGAATCTGTGCGGCATGGTAGACCTTCTTCCGTGTTTTCTGGCACTCCTGGCCCTCGACGGATATTGCCTCACCGCGCGCTCGGGGAATCCAATGTGGCTCGTTCTGGCGGCGCCCCTCTTCGCGCTCGCTGCAGCCGCCGCACCCGAGAACATCGGGCTCATCATCGTGTTTGCACTGTTTGAGGCGATTATTGCTTCGGACGGCGCGCCGAAGCGCCTCCTCCGCTTTGTGTCAATGGTGCCGATTGCTCTCGGCGCCGCCTGGCTGCACCGTGAGTTCCTCTTTTCGCATGGATGGGACGTTGCATCGATGTTCGGAACGCTCTATTTCCTGGTCTATCCCATCGGTTTCCTCCCGGGCACCGTAAAGACACTCGTCGCGCATCCGTGGCTGGGCTGGATTGCGGCAGCCACGGTCGCGGCCGTTGTGTTCGCTGTCTACCGGAAAGCCCGCCGCCCGGTGCTCCTGTTCGCGTTGCTGGCCATACCCGCCGTTCGGGTGTTCGGAGGGGGGCGGCCGATTGACCCGGTGCATCTCATCGGCGGAGGACAATTGCTGCTTTCCAACGCCCTGTTCGTGGTGGGACTGACAGCCCTGTTCCATCGAATCATGGACCACCCCCGGTGGCGGCGCATCACCATCACGGGAACGTCTCTTCTGTGCCTCCTGTTCATGGTCATGCAGGTCCACGCCATCATGCAGTGGCGCTTCGCCGGGGGGCTGTTGAAAGATTTCCACGGGCAAATCAGGCTGGCGACCGCCCAGGACGGCCAGCGGGAAAGTTCCGAGATCCTGCTTGTATCGCCCGACATTCAATACCTGGCGGGAGCGCCGGTGTGCCTGTCTGCCTCGCTGGTTTCCGGCGCGCGCGCTATACCCTTCACGCCCGATGTGCCCCGTTTTCCAGGCGGTGTCATCGCGGCGCCACAGGTCAACTTGTTCGAGCGAAAGGGCGTCCGGATGCAGAGCACCGTAGAAAACAGCACATTGACGATTAGGGTCGAGGGCGCCGAACCGGTCGACATTGTGCCGTTGGATGCGCCTCCGGAGGTGGTCGTCGAGGTGCTCGAGGAAAAAGGATTCCGAATTGAGGCGCCCCTCGACACGCTGGGCCGGCACGTGCTCGTCATTCCCGGGCAATATCCCTGGCCCCCCCCGGATTCCTGACCGTACCCATTGATCGGCTCGATCCGGCACCGTAGAATGCCTCAACAAGTCCGGGAAACGAAGAGGACCGCCCGTGGAGGCTGAACGCAACGACGCACACGTGCCAGCAAGCGCCCGAGTCGTCTGCACTGGCTGCGGGCTCGAAGTGGGGGAGACCGACGAATACTGCCGGCACTGCGGCAGAAGGCTGAAACCCGGCGTGAAATGGTACTACGAACCGGTCTGGGTGTGGGTTCTCGGCCTTCTGATTCTCGGACCGCTGGCGATTCCCTTTGCCTGGTGGTCTCCCAAAATGAAGGCCAGGAACAAGCTGCTCTTCACGGTCACCGTCACGGCAATCACGGCGCTCCTCGTCTATTTGTGCTACGTCATCTTCGCGTACATCTGGAACAGCTTCGACGCGCTACGCGAAGGACCGCCCTTGTGGGGACCCTGACCGGCCGCCTGCCCTCAAAAACGGCGCTTGCTCCCGAAACAATCACCGGGGAACAAACAGACGGCACACCTCGCTTTCGGGATCGTATATGCCCAGTGCCTTGAATAGCAGTTGGGCTTTGAAGCGGTGGCCGTACTCATTCGGGTGCAGCGGGTCGTTCATCAGATAATACAACTGGCTTTTTTGAGCATATTCCATGCACGCCGCGTAATGATCGATGAGAATCGCGCCGGTTTCGGCGGCAAGCTCCCGAATGGCCGCAACGTAGCCATCGATGTACGGCCCCCGCTGCGTTTCGGAGTTGGGCAACACGGGATTGGGCGTGTGAATCAGAATGACGGCGCCGCATGCCTCCCGAACGCGCCGGACAACGTCAAGATACCGTTCACGGAAGCGAGGGATGGCATCGGGCCCCCCTTTACAGTCGTTCATCCCGAAATGAAACGAGGCCACCTGCGGAGCAAACTGGAGCACGCGCCAATCGAGGTCCTGCGACAGCGCCTCGACGGTCCAGCCGCTGGTGGCGGTGCGAATAATCAGATTACGCTCCTTGCCCATTTCGTAGCGAAGGCGCTCTTCGAACAATTGGGGGTAGTCCCGCCAGCCGCTCGTGTGGCGCGCCCCATGGGTGATGCTGTCTCCCGCAAACACCCATTTTACCGCCTGATTGCCCTCGAGAAGCGCCTGGATACGGGCAAGGTTATCCTGTGGTTCAGGTGTAACCGCTTCGGGGGCCTGTGCGGTGACCGTCCCTGCGGCCACCAGGGAGCCCGTCAGTGCGGCCGCGCTCTTGAGAGCCATTCTTCGCGTAATCTGCCCAGTCATATCTACTCCTCATTTCTCAGCAGTTGGGGACACCACATCGCTCACCGGGGCCGCGGAACTCAAGCCGCGCCACGTGTAGCTCGAATGAACGTATTCGGCCAAACGGGCCTGGAGTTCGGCCACGAGCCGTTCCTCCTCTCCGGAAATCTTCACCTCCCGGATAGAAGTGCCCACGCGAAACAGCGCCGAGGTTCCTGCGCCGGGCATAGGCACCGGACCAAATGCGCTTGCCCCGGGCCACCAGACATAGCGCAAGCTCCCCGACAGCACCGACAGCCCGAAGGGTTCGGCGACCATCGAGACAGGGTCCTTTCCCACGGGCCCCTGGAGAAAGCTGCGTCCGTCAACGGCCGCGTCCAGAGGCACGCCCGCCACACGGGCAATCGCGGGCACAACGTCCTCGATGCCGACCGCGTAAGTCCGGGCCTCGTGGGGTACCCCCGGCGCACAGTAGATCATCGGCACCCGTACGGCCCCTTCGGACAAGTCGGGCCCGATGCGTCTGCCGTCTTTTCCAAACTGCATGGCATACGGGGCCAGCACAAGGACGCAGGTGTTATCCCGAAGTTCCGAATCGCGTATGTGCTGGACCAGCCCCCCGGCCACCGTATCCACGTACTCAAGCATGGCGTCGTACAAATTGATGTCCTTCGGAGCATCGGGCCGGTCCAGGAAACCGACGCCATAGCGTTCGCGGACTTTGAGATCCGTCAATTCGCCGATGCGTATGAACAGCATGAATTTCACGCCGCGATGCTCTTCCATCCATGCAAGCGCTCTTTCGAGGGTGCTCCGGCTGCCTGCCTCCTCGGCGGCGTACCCGGCGTCGAACCACTCGAATCCGTCCTCGAACCCGCTGCCGAAATCCAGGTCAGCACGGTACTCGCCTTCGGTGAACGCGGCTGTGGCGTAGTGTTGCTCACGGAACAGCTTGACAATAGACTCGCATCGGGGGGGCAAGGGGCCGTTTTTGCCTGCAAAGTAGCCGTGACACAGCGGATTCACCCCCGTAAGCAGCGACATATAGGCCGCCCGCGCCTCGGGCGTGGGGGAATATCCATAGGAAAACGCTACGCTGTTGTGGATGAAGCGGTCCAGCATCGGCGTTGTGCGCCGGCCATAGCCCCACGCGGACACATGGGCCGGGCTCAACCCGTCAATGCCAATAATGACGAAATTCGGGGCCGTTGTTTCCTGGCGGGCCTGATGCAACAGGGGCCCCGACACCAGCAGTTGCCGGTTTGACCGGACCACCGGCGTAAACCCGATGAGGCGCATCCAACTCGGCGCCGGGCGGTACGTCCAGGATACCGTGCACCGGGTCGCGTCGCCGGGAATATCCTCCGCCGGCACCTGCATGGTGCCCCATGTCCCCTCATCGAGGCTTACAACGGCCCGGTGCCGCTCCGTCTCGCCCCCCAGAATCTTCACCGTGACGAATGCCCGCTCGACCCAATCCGCAGGCGCGACATCCGGGGGATTGGCCCATCGCAACGTAATCCCGCGCTCGGCATACAGCGGCAGGTCGTAATGGGCCATCGCCCCCTCGGGAATAGGCCGGGCCTCCGCGTAGGTGTCGCCGGAACGGTACATACCCGGCATCGACGCTGCCACCGGGCGCGCGGATTCGATCCCCGAAAACCATTGCTGGAACGCAAGTGCGGCCGCAAGGGCTGTTCCGCAGGCAGCACCCAGCCACGCCAGCACGGGGAGTCGTCCGGAAGGCTCGCTGTATAACGCGGTGTAAAAGGAAAAGAGCTTCAGTGCCGCATGCAGCGCCACAAAAGCGCCCAGGAAGATAAGGGGTTCGGCCTTTGCCAGCGATGGATCCGGCCAGGCTATTGGAACCTGCATCAGAAAGGGCAACAGGAGCAGCGCCGCCGCGTGTGAGACGCTTTCGGCAAGGAGGAATTTCCGGGCCCGGGTCGGTTTGAGGGCTTTGACCAGCGTGACAAAACACAGTTGGGCGGTGATGTACCCCGCCGCGGCGCCCAGCGCCAGTCTCGAGCTGACCTCGAACGTCGGCGCGAAGCCCAGATCTGCCAGCAGACTGTGCACAAACGCACCAACCAGGGCCGAGGAAAGGCCCAGCGTGAGTAGATATACGGCTATCACGTACCCGAGCTGTGCTCCTATGTTGTGACGCCCCCAAGCCTCTGGTATTATCAGGCTTGCCAACGCTGACCCAGGGTTACGAGCCGGAATACTAACATTCGTGGCCGATTGGAGGCCAATTTAGCATGTTGAACTCGATGTTGCGTTCACTCTTCGGGACAAGCAGCGAACGCCAGCTCAAAAAAGTCGCCCCCTTGCTGGACGAAGTCCGCGCCCATGAAGCCCACATGGTATCGCTGCCCAACGACCGGTTGCGCGCCAAAACCGGGGACTTCAAGGAGCGCCTCGCACAGGGTGCAAGCCTGGACGACATCCTTCCGGAGGCCTTTGCGGCCATCTGCGAGGCCGCAAAGCGCGTAGTAGGCATGCGCCCCTTCGACGTCCAGGTGCTCGGGGGCATCGTACTCCACAACGGTTGTATTGCCGAAATGGTCACAGGGGAAGGCAAGACCCTCGTCGCCACCATGCCCGTATACCTCAATGCCCTGACCGGCAACGGCGTCCATATCGTCACCGTAAACGACTTCCTGGCACGGCGCGACTCGGAGTGGATGGGGCCCATCTATCAGTTCATGGGGCTGACCACCGGGCTCATCCAACACGATATGGGCACGGCCGAGCGCCAGGTCGGATATCGCGCTGACCTCACCTACGGCACCAATAACGAGTTCGGGTTCGATTACCTGCGCGACAACATGGCCATACGCCCCGAGATGCGCGTCCAGCGCCATCTCAACTACGCGATTGTGGACGAAATTGACTCCAT
>CAZFOG010000086.1:0-1062 GCA_964520685.1 uncultured Nitrospiraceae bacterium
TCCGGGAAATCGGCCCTTGTGCGGGGAAATTGCCCCGACCGTGTCCTGCAAGCGCTGCTTGCCGGGCAGAACACAACGCCGGACAGCACATCGGGCCGCGGAACGGTGTACCGGTTTTCTCTTGCATCGGGGTCGGGCATAGTGCGCGAGTACCGGCGTGGAGGACTGTTGCGCCACGTAAATCGCGGCGCCTTTCTGGCGAACCGGCCCTTTGCAGAGCTTCGGCTGGTAGATTATCTGTGGCGGGCGGGCTTTCCGGTTCCCGAGCCGCTTGGGGCCTGCTGGTGGCGGTCAAAAGGACTGCTTCACGGCTGCATCGCAACCAAGGCTTTAGAGGCCAAGCACTTACAGGAGTACCTCACCACGGTGAGGGCTCCCTCTCCGGAAGTTATGAGGCGCGTCGGTGAAGTGATTCGCAAAATGCATGCTCTGGGCGTGTGGCACGGCGATCTGCAGGTGCGGAACATCCTGATTGCCGGGGAAATGCCGTATCTGATCGATTTTGACAAGGCCCGCAGACCGTGGCGCCTCATGTCATGGTCGAAGGCGTCCAATCTTTTCCGTTTACGCCGGTCATTTGACAAGAACCGCATCGATTCGGGCTGGTTTCACACGATTGTCAGTGGATATGGCCCGATACCCTGTCATGGATTTGCCTGGCTGGTTTACAAGGCGCGAGGTGCGTTGTCGGGTGTCAGGTTCAGAAGGTAACAGAGGAAAATGCACACATTCGCGACAGTAGTAGAAGACATGGTCACCGAGTGCTGCGGCAACGCCGTTGTGCGGCGGCGTGCGGACATATCCTGCGAACGGTTGCTCGAGACGATAGCCGCCGAAGGTGAGATCCTCAAGATCTCGCCGAGGTCCGAGACGCGCAGGGTAAATGGCCTGGTTGTGAAGGGATCTGCCGGCGGGGCGCTGAAAGGGCTCCTCGAGCGGAGTATTCGCCGCAACCGTTTCCGGCGCGGCTGGGCTGCCGGACTCTATCTGGAACAACAGGGCGTGAGTGTGCCCCGTGTCGAGGGATTCGTGGAGACGGGGCGCTGGGGCATGATCTCCGGG
>CAZFOG010000086.1:1072-18227 GCA_964520685.1 uncultured Nitrospiraceae bacterium
GGGTACATGCAACGTGGAACGGTTCATGGCGGAGATGATTCAGGATGGCGCATCCGAAAACCGGATCCGGACGTTTCTGCGGGAGCTGGCTCAAGCCCTGAACGGGCTTCAGGAAGCGGGGGCATTCCATCAGGATTTGTCCGGAAAGAACATCCTGACGCGCAAGGGGGAGATCTTCTATTTCATCGATCTCGAAAGCATCCTTCCCGTGGAACAGTACACACGCAAAATGCATTACAAGAACCACGTCCAGCTTTATGACTCGTTCTGCGACTTCTTGGGAGACGATATGCTCGAGCCCTTTCTGGCACAAATGCTCCCCCAAGACCAGGATTATGCCACGTGGTCGAAGGTGGTTCGCCGGGGACAGGCTGCCCGGCGCTCACGCCAGATTTCCATTTGGCGAAAGCAGGGGAAATCGTTCTAGATTCCGGTTTGGGCAGGGAGACACGGATGGACCCGTTCGGTCTTACGGAGGAACAACGGAGCCTGATTCGCGCACAGAAGCGCGCGGTTTGGGCTCAACAGGGGGCTGGCCGTCACTATCATCATCTGGCCCACCAGCGAGACCCCATAATCCGGCTCAAGAATCTGACCGAACTCAGCTTCGTGCGGCGTCACGCCCTGGGGCCGCGCATCCTGGATGCCGGCGCCGGTACCGGGCGTTTCACTTTCTCGTTGCGCGACGCCGGCCACACGGTCCTCGCTTTGGATATCTCGCGCGATATGCTGCTCGAGGGACGAGCGCACGGTGCGGCGCTGCATCAAGCGTATCCGTGTGCCCAGGGGGAAATCGAACGCTTGCCCTTTGCTGATGGCACGTTCGACAGCGTCGTATCCATGACCGTTCTTCGCCATTTTCCAAACTGGGAACCGCTGCTCGACGAATATGTGCGGGTGGTTCGCGAGGGCGGACGGGTGATAGTCGATATGGCGTCGGGCGAGCAGCAACAATTTGGCGATGCTATCGGGATCGCCCGGCCGCACCTGCGCGAAGGGTTCCAGGCATTGGAATTCGACGCGGGGGTCACCTTTCAGCAGATTCGTTCCCGTGCCCGGCAGCGGGGCCTCTGTATAGAAGCCTATCAAGCGCACGATTTCTTCAATGGGAATCCCCTTCTAAAGCACGTCATGGCAAGCGATTATGACGGTTTTATGGCGCTGCTGCGCCAGCATTTGGACCACGCCTGCGTGCTGCAATTCTGTGAACTGGTTCACCGGCGCTTCCTGCCAGCACTGGGCCCGGCCACGTGCGGGTCCGTGTTGCTCGTCTTAGGGAAGCACGACGGCCCTGATTGGGTCCCTCCTGAAATGCCCGAGTCATTCCCCCAGACCAGGGCGACCCCGGAAGAAGCCCTGGAAGCCGCGCTGCGACACGCCCTGGGCAGACGCTACGCCAGCTTTATGCGCCAAGCTTCCCTCCATCTGAAAGCCCCTGAAGTCGTAGGCTTTGTGGCCTTTTGCAGAGATTCGATACTTCCGCGATGGCCTGGGAAGACGTGGAATTGGGATTCCTGCGGACACGGGCGGGTTCCCGGCGCGCGTGAAGACAGAGTAGACGAGAGACAGTGAACAAAACTACTCTGGGGACGTAGTGACTATGAGGAGACAGGGGACTGGCCTGAAATACACACTATTCACACTTCTGCAAACGCAGGATAATGATCTTTATACGCAGGGAATGACATGATAATGTAAAGGTTAAGTGCCTGCAGCGATTCCTCGGCGAGTCGAGACCTATCCGAAAGAGCATGACATGGCGAGCAAACGTTTTGGACGACTTCTGCGCGCGGTACGCGGGCGCCTGATCGTGACGGCGTGGGTGCACTTTCTAACGCTCTTTGCCACGTGGGCAGTGGCAGCGGCTCTATTCTGGCTGATTCTAACGCGCCTCTTCCCCGTCTTGGGTGAGCCCGGGCCGGCGTTCGGGGTTCTCCTTGTAACAGCTGCTCTTGCGGCCACGGTCTTGACGTACCGCCAGAGTCCCTCGTACTCGATGACCGCCCTCGAGGTGGACCGCCGCTTGGGGCTCGAGGAACGCATTACCTCCTCGCTGGAACTCGAGGACGCGGACGGGGCCATGGTTCAGGCGCTCCATCGCGACGCCGAGGTCCATTCGTCGAACATCAATGTCGGCAAGGATTTTCCGGTAAGAGTTCCCCGGTTTACGCGGTGGCTTGCGTTGGCCGTGGTAGTCTACGGCCTCACCTATGCGTTTCTGCCGGAACTGGATGTGCTGGGCCATCGCGAGCGTGTGGCTGAGGCACGCGAACTGCGGGAAACGATGAAGGTGCGGGCCCACAAACTTGAAGAGGCAATGCGCCCGATCAAGGAGCTTCCCGAGGAGGAACGCCACCCAAGCCTCACCGAAAACCTCAAGAGTGTGGAACGAATCGCGGAAGGCCTCGAGAGCGGCGAGTTGTCGGAGAAACAGGCCCTCGCAAAGCTGACGAACATGGCGAAAGAGCTGCGGGAAGAGCGGGAGAAGCTGGCCAGCGAGATGCCGGCCCCGCGGCCAGGCTTGGCAAAAGCCGACCTGGACCGGACACAGGAGTTGGCGTCGAGCATTCAGGAAGGAGATTTTGAGAAAGCCGCGGAGAAAGCCCGGGAGCTGCAGCAGCAGATTGCGGAAAAAATGGAGCAGGAGGGCGGCCTTACCGACCAGGACCGGGAAGCATTGGCCAGCGAATTGAAGAAACTGGCGGAGCAGCTTGGCGGACAAGACTCGATGCTTGGACAGGCCCTCGAAAAAGCCGCCGAAGGCATGACGACGCAGGACTCCCAGGGGCTGCTTGCTTCCCTTGAACAGATGCAGATGTCCCTCGAGGACGTCGCATCGGCCATGGAACAGATGCAGCAGATGGAAATGGCGATGCAATGCCTGGGCGAGGGGTGCAAAGCGTGTTCGGGCGGCAAGTTCGACTTGGCGGCGTTTGGTATGGGAGGCATGGGACAAGGCGGCCAGATGGGCCAGGGAACCGGTTCGGGATGGGGCAGCCGGGGCCCCGGCCGTTCGCCGTGGGCCGCGGGCGCCAACCAGGGCACCGGCCCCGGTATGGGCGGTCCGGGAAGCGGCCGGGGGGGCAGCGTGGGCGAGTTGCCCGAGGTCGAGGCGGGTTTCAACCCAACGTTTCTTCCCGGCGAGATGACTCCGGGCAAGGTATTGTCGAGCATCATGAAGCATAATGCTCCGGACGAGAACCCCGATGCCACGGTGGGGTACATTTCAGAGACGATTATCGAGGTGCAACAGGCCGCGGAAGAAGCCTTGACCAAGGAGGAGATCCCGCAGGGCTCGAAAGAGTTTGTGCGTCAGTATTTTGGGTCGCTGGAGCCCGCCCGTTCGGCACGCGGTCAACGCGAATGAACGTCCGGGAATAGGTGCATAAAAACGTGGGGGTTACAAGGCGGGAATTTGTTGCGGCATCCGCCGCTGCATGTGTGTGGGCATGTAGCGGACCCGATGTGCGTCAGGATTCTGGATGGATGTCCTGGGGCGGCCCCGGAGAGCGGGACGGTGAGTTTTTGCGGCCGCGGGCCGTTGGCGCGTTTCGGGATGAGGTGTACGTAATTGACGTAACGGGACGGGTGCAGGTCTTTTCGGAAACAGGGGATTTTCGAAGAAAATGGCACATGCCTGCCGCGGATAATGGAACGCCCACGGGCGTGGCATTTGATCATGATGACAGGGTGCTCATCGCGGACACGCATTACAGCACCATACGCGAATACACCCCAAAGGGCGAGCTACTGACGGAATGGGGCTCCTACGGCTCGGAACCGGGCAATTTCATCTATCCTACCGACATTGCGCGGCACCCGGACGGCCGGTCCTACATTTCGGAATACGGGATGGATGCGGACCGGGTCCAGGTATTCGACGCGAACCACGCCGTTCTCTTCACCTTCGGCGAATTCGGAGATGAAGCCGGGCAGTTCAGCCGTGCGATGGCAATCGACGTGCTCGGCGATCTGGTGTACGTCTGCGACACGGTAAACCACCGGGTACAAGTATTCGACCTTGAAGGAGCATTCCTGCGCTGTATCGGGCAGGGGGATGGCGACGGAGAGCGGCTCAAGTATCCTTATGATACCGCGATACTCCCCGACGGCGGTGTGCTGGCCTGCGAATACGGCAATAACCGCATTTCGCATTTCAGCAGCACAGGCGAGTGGCAGCGGAGCTACGGGGGGCCCGGCAGGGGGCCACGACAGTTTCATGGCCCCCGGGGCATCGCAGTCAGCGAGAACGACATGGTGTTTGTGGCGGATACGGACAATCACCGCATTAACGCGTTCAGATTAGAGCAGCACGAATTGGGCAACGTGACAGCCAGCGTTACACGCGTCACGACAGACCCTGGGAAGGAAGGGGTATCGTGGACATAACTCCCCGGTTCATCTTTCCGTGGGCCCTGCTGCTGCTCGCGCTCATCCCCTGGACCATCTGGATTGGCGCCCGGATGCGGTCGATGTCGCGGTCGCGCAAATGGGTTGCCCTTGTCCTGCGGTGTCTCATTCTGGCGGCCCTGATTGGGGCATTGGCGGGCGCGGAACTCGTTCGCGTGAACGACAAACTCGCCGTGTTCTTCCTCCTGGACCAGTCGAACAGCATCACCGAGGAGTTTCGCCATGCGGCGGTCGAAGCCGTTCGGCAGACCTGCCAGACCTTCATGGAGGACAACGACGAGGCAGGGGTTATCGTCTTCGGAGCACAACCCAGCATCGAGCACAAGATCGAACCGAAGCTTCGCCTCGAGCAGGTGCGGTCCTACGTAGGAGGAGAGCAAACGGATATCGCGGCAGCCATACGGCTGGCCATGGCGGCCTTTCCACAGGGTCACATGAAGCGGATGCTCGTCTACAGCGATGGGAACGAAACTGCGGGGACCGCCCTGGAAGAGATCAAACTGGCGCGCGCGGCGGGCATTCAGGTAAATGTGGCCCCCCTCGATATTGGGCAAGCGGCGGAGGTGCGCGTCCGAGGGGTCAACGTGCCATCGCGGGTGAACGCCGAAGAGCCCTTCAAACTGCAGGTGCTGGTCGAAGCGGAACAGGACTGCACAGCTATTCTCCGGGTATACCAGCGCATGCGCGAGGGAAAACGCCTCCTCCAGTCGGCAGAGGTCACGCTGCAAGAGGGCGACAACGCGTTTCTACTTTCTCAGGAGCTGACCGAGCAGGGATTCTATGAATATGAGGCCACCATCGAATCCTCCGCGGACACCGTGTTCGCGAACAACGTGGGCCGTGCCTTTACAGTGATTCAGGGGGAGCCGCGCGTCCTGTATCTCGAGGCCGATCCCGAACACAGCACCCGGCTGGGCCGGGCCCTCGTAGAAGAGGGGTTACATGTCGTGATGGCGGATCTGTCGAATTTACCGACCACACTCGCAGGTTTCCAGGACTATGACGCGGTGGTGCTGTCGAATGTCAGCAGCACGGACCTGACCAGCGAGCAGATCCGGTCGCTCGAGGCCATGGTGCGTGATTTGGGCATCGGTCTGGTGATGATCGGCGGTCCGGACACCTTCGGAGCTGGTGGCTACTATGACAGCGCCGTCGAGCGGGCGCTGCCGGTCAACATGGACATCAAGGAGCGGAAGGTGATGCCCCGCGGCGCCCTGGTGCTCATTATGCACACCTGCGAGATCCCGGAAGGCAATGCCTGGGCGCGTGAAATCGGGATGGCCTCCCTCAATGTGCTCTCCTCGCAAGACCTCATGGGAGCGCTAGCCTATCTCTGGACCGGCACCGACGATTGGCTTTTCCCATTGCAGCCCGTGGGTGAT
The DNA here is from genome assembly GCA_964520685.1 of uncultured Nitrospiraceae bacterium. Lineage (GTDB taxonomy): Bacteria > Hydrogenedentota > Hydrogenedentia > Hydrogenedentales > SLHB01 > UBA2224. The sequence continues at coordinate 6,865 of CAZFOG010000086.1, forward strand.
AAGCGGCTCATGCAAGCCAGGCTGGCCAACCCCCAGGTGGGCGACATGCCAGCCACCGGCCCGACGCTTCAGATGGCCTACGATGCGCTGATTGACGCCGACGCGGCCGCAAAGCGTGTGGTCATTATCTCAGATGGCGACGCCCAGCAACCGCCTCGAAAACTCCTGAAGGACCTCGCCGACGCCAAAATCACCGTGAGCACCGTGTGTATCAGCCCACACAGTCTGAGCGATCAGCAATCGCTGCAGATTATCGCCGAAGCAACGGGGGGCGAGTATTACCTCGTCCTGAATCCGACCAATCTGCCGCAGATTTTCACCAAGGAAGCCGCCACCGTTAAGCGGGGCCTTCTGATAGAGAAAGAGTTCACGCCCCAGGCGCAATATGCCTCGGAAATCCTGCGCGGCGTATTGGACAACGGCCTGCCCCAACTGCGGGGATATGTAGTCACCACGCCGAAAGACAATGCGGTCGTGCCGCTCGTTTCGGACGAAGCGGACCCCATTCTCGCCCACTGGCGGTACGGCTTGGGCAAATCCGTGGCGTTTACTTCCGATGTGACGACCCGCTGGGCGGCCGAGTGGATGCAATGGGAAGGATTCAACCGTTTCTGGGCACAGACCATACGATGGGCAACACGCGACACCGCTCCGACCCCGTTTCAAGTCAATGTCCGCGCCGAGGCTGGAACGGGATACGTGCGGATCGATGCAGTGGATGAAGAAGGGCGTTTCGTTAATTTTCTGCGTCCCCGCGGCGTTGTGACGGGGCCGGCCCCGGAGTTCACGCGGAGCGAGATCAGCCTGGCGCAAACAGGCCCGGGAATCTATGAAGGCGCATTCCCTGTGAATGAGCACGGCGTATACATGGTCAACTTGCTGTATACGCGGGAAGACGGCAGCCAGGGGATGCTTCCGGCGGGGTTGGCCCTGGGCTATTCGCCGGAATACGAGTACCATACCTCGAACATGCCGCTTCTCGAAGAAATGGCCGTCGAGGGGGGAGGAACCCTTGTTTCACCCGGAGACAATCCGTTTGTGCACGACTTGGAGGCATCCGCGACGATCACGCCCATCTGGCACTACCTGGTGGCTTTTGCCGTGTGCCTGTTTCCCATCGAGATCTTCGTCCGGCGGGTGGTGGTTGATTTTTGGGCTCCGCTCGCGTGGTTCGCGGCCCTGTTGCGCCGCCTGCCCGGCATCCGGCGTTTCGTTCCCGCGCCGGGCACGCGCCTGCGCCCCTTGACCGGCGCCTACGGAGCCATGCGCCAGGTATCCAAGACACTGGTCTATTCCGTTGAAGGCACGGGGGTGTTGGACGATGTCCCCGCGATTCGCCAACGCATTGAAGCCGAGGCGGCATCGCAGGGGGGCGTAGCGGAGAAGGCCGGAAAACAGCGGGGAAGCACCGAGTACACATCGCAATTGCTTGAGGCAAAAGAACGCGCCCTCAAGAAGCGGGGGCGAACAGCACGGTCCGATGAGACCGGGGAGAACGAGTGATGAGCAACCCAGAGCAGGCGGCGGCAAGATTCCGTGACGATTTTCAGCGTTTGCACGACGAGATCGCCAAGGTCATCGTTGGCGGGGAACCGGTGATAGACGGTGTATTGACCTGCCTCTTCGCGGGAGGGCACTGCCTCCTCGAAGGTGTTCCCGGGCTGGGTAAGACCCTGCTTGTCCGGACCTTGAGCCAAGCCCTCAAGCTTCAGTTCTCGCGCATTCAGTTTACCCCCGATTTGATGCCGGCCGACATCATCGGCACCAACATTGTGGTGGAAGACGAGTCGGGCAACCGGGAATTCCGCTTCCGGCCGGGCCCCATTTTCGCGAACATCGTCCTGGCCGACGAAATCAACCGGGCCACGCCGAAAACGCAGTCCGCCCTGCTCGAGGCCATGCAGGAGCACACGGTGTCCGTTGCGAGGACGAGTCACCGGCTCGAGGAACCGTTCTTTGTGATGGCCACGCAGAATCCCATCGAAATGGAGGGAACCTATACCCTGCCGGAAGCCCAGTTGGACCGGTTTTTCTTCAAGCTTCTGGTGACCTACCCGACCGGCGACGATCTGGGGATGATACTGGACCGCACGACGCAGCGCGAGATGCCCCATGGGGAGAAGGTGATGGACGCGGCACTGCTGACCCAGTGGGCGGGGCTGGTGCGCGATGTTCCGGTTGCGCCTCAGATCACATCGTATGTCGTCCGCCTGGTTACTGCCACACACCCCGACAGCCCCGATGCGCCGGAAATCGTAAAGCAGTATGTGCGGTACGGCTCGAGCCCGCGCGGGGCACAGGCCCTGTTGCTGGCCGGAAAGGTCAATGCCCTGCGGGCGGGGCGGTTCAATGTCAGTTTTCACGACATTCAGAAGACCGCACACTCGGCGTTGCGTCACCGGGTCTTGCTGAATTTCGAGGCAGAGGCCGACGGTATAGCTCCCGACGCGGTCGTAGATGCCCTGTTGAAAGCCGTGGACACCAAAGCGAAGGTTGCCTGAGACCGTGGTAAACGGAACCAAAACCGAATCGAAAGCGCTTCTGGACGCGGATTTCGTGCGCCGGTTGGAGCGCCTGGCCATTGCGGCGAAGCGGGTCCAGCTTGGGCGCGCAAAAGGCGAACGAAAGAGCAAGCGCAAGGGCATCAGCGTCGAATTTGCCGATTACCGGGATTACGTGCAGGGCGACGACCTTCGGCACATCGACTGGAACATTTATGGCCGCCTCGATGCGCTGTACCTCAAATTGTTCCAGGAACAGGAAGATTTGACGGTGCATCTACTGGTCGACTCGAGCCAGTCAATGGCCTACGGGCAGCCCGGGAAGATCGAGTTCGCGGCGAAACTCGCCGCCGCTATCGGGTATATCGGCCTGACAGGATATGATCGCGTATCCGTCGAGGCCTTTGCCGGTTCCCGTCGTCAAGTGCTCCGTCCCGTCCGGGGAAAAGGCAACGCCAACCGGTTGTTTTCGTTCCTGAGCGGGATTTCGGCGGGAGGTGAAACGGAACTCGAGAATTCGTGCAGGTCCTATGTGTTGCGCAACCGCTCGAAAGGTGTGGCCGTCCTGTTCACGGATTTCTTCGACCCCGAGGGGTTTGAGGGGACGCTCAGGCGCATCGCTCAGTCCGGGTGCGACGTGTACGTGGTCCACATTCTCGCACGGCAGGAGATTGACCCGGACGTGACCGGCGACCTGAAACTCCTGGACTCCGAGACGAACGCGTACACCGAGATATCCGTGAGTCCGGCCCTGCTGAAACGGTACCGCCAGAATGTGGACGGTTTCTGCGACGCCATCCGGCGTCATTGCCTCGCCCGGGATATTGGGTACATGTTTGCACCGTCGGACACGCCGCTCGACCGCCTGCTTCTGGAAGTGTTCCGGCGGGGAGGGATGCTCCGATGACCGAACAGGGAAGCAGCCTCGCAAGCTTCGCGGAAGGCCTCTTCATGTCGCCCGTGTTCCTGTGGTTTCTGGCGGTGATCCCGGTGATAGTCATTCTCTACCTGCTCAAACTTCGCCGCACGGAGGTTGTTATATCGAGCACTCTGCTGTGGTTGAGAAGCCTGCAGGACCTGACGGCGAATGCACCATTTCAGCGGCTCCGCAAGAACCTTTTGCTGTTTCTGCAGATTCTGATCGCCTTGGCTCTGGCCCTGGCCCTGGCGCGCCCGTACATGCGCGCTGAAATGCTGCCCGGGCAATACATTTGCCTGTTGATTGACCGCTCGGCGAGTATGCAAACAGCGGAAAATGGCGGTACCCGCCTGGACCTGGCCAAACAGGGCGCGCTCAGACTCGTCAACGAGATGCGCTGGGGCGACCGCATGATGGTCGTGACTTTCGGGGAGACGGCCGACGTGCTGGTCGAGTTGACCGAGGATCGGGTGCGGCTCCGCGACGTCATCGAGTCAATTAAACCGACCGATGAAAGCACCCGAATGCGCGATGCGTTCTTTGTCGCCCAGTCCCTGCACCAGACGAACACGGATCTCAGCGTCATCGTAATCACCGACGGCAATGTTTCGGACCTCGCACAGATTCTTCCGCGCGCAGAAGGGGAACTGGTCAGTGCTACCGACGAAGAACTTGCGCGCGAGGCCCGCATGCCCGAGATGGTCTTCTTCCAGGTCGGGGAGACACGCGAAAACGCAGGCATTGTGCAATTGAGCATGCGAAAACCGACGGATGCCCAGGGCGAGCAGCAAACCTTCGCGCTTGTCCATAACGAGGGTTCTGAGGAGCTGCAAACCACACTCACCCTCTATTTCAACGGCGAGATGGTGGGCGTGTCCGAGGTTGCGGTGCCGTCCGGAGGCGATCAGGAGATCCTGTTTGGCCACGGGGACCTGGGAGAGGGTCTCGTACGCGCCGTGCTCGATACGGAGGACGCCCTGACGGTCGATAACGAGGCCTGGCTGGCCATTCGCCCCGCCGCCAAGTTACAGGTATTGCTGGTGAGCGAACCCAATGCGACAAGCACTTTCTTTCTCCAGCGGGTCTTGGCCCTTGATCCCCGCGCGGATCTCGATAATGTCGCTCCGGCGAATTATTTCGCCACACAAGAGTATGATCTGGTGGTATTCAATGGTTTCGCGCCCGAGGAGATGCCGGGAGGGAGCCTGTTGTTTTTCAATGCCGTCCCTGCCCTGGAGGGCCTGGAGATACTGGGTGAGTTGGAGAATCCACCGGTTATTGCATCGGATGGCGAGCATCCTGTTATGCGCTATTTGAATCCCTCGAACGTGGGGATCGGCAAGGCCACGCGCATCAGCCTGCCGTCCGGCGCGCGGACCCTCGCTTCGACCAATGGGGGGCCCTTGATTGCGGATGTCTCGCGGGGAGGGCAACAGATCGTCCTGGTGACGTTCAATCTCGAAGACTCGGACTGGCCGCTGAACCTTTCCTTCCCCCTTTTCGTACAGAATGTGTTGAGCTGGACTCCGCGGGCCGCGCTCTCCGACACCCTCACGACGCGCGCGGGAAAGCCGTTGCCCCTGCCGCCCGAACCGGAGGTCCAAAGTGCGGCCGTGGTGGCGCCGGACGGCCGTTCTCATACGGTCCGGCTGGATGCGATGCGGCCCACCTATTTCGCCCAAACCGGGCTCGTGGGGCCCTATAAGGTGGATATCGGGGGCAGGGAGTTGACGTATGCGGTCAACCTGCTGGATCCGGTCGAGACGGCCATTGCGCCGGCGGAAGCCATCGAGATCGGCCGGGGCAGAGTCGAGGCGCAAAAGGAAAAGGTCACGGTGAATCGCGAGTTGTGGCGCTGGCTGGTGGCCGCGGGGATTGCCATTCTGGCACTGGAATGGTGGATATACAGCAGGAGAGCATGGGTGTGAGAAAAGAACTGGCCGTTTGGGGATTGCTGATGCTCGCCGCAGGCATGTGCCTGCCCGCACCGGCCCAGGAAGCGCGCGTTCAGGATATCTCGATCGAGATCGCCACCAAGTTCCTGACGGCGTACCGGGACAATTCGTGGGTGCCGGTCGATATCGTGGTCCGCAACACGAAGAAAGATCTTACTGGTCATCTCACCGTCGGGCTGTCTTCGGGGGGGCGGACGCAAGCGCCGCTCTACCGCGTTCCGGTGGACAGTCCCCGCGGGTCGACTAAACGTTTCCGGGTGTACTGCTTCTTCGACCGGTCCGAGAAGATCTCCGCGATGTTGTACGATGGCGGGCGCGCCGCCATTCCCCGGTCATTCGATGTGTTATTACCGCCCCCCAGTCTTCCGGAGGATTTCCTGTACCTGGTGCTCGACATGAACCCGGATGAGGGGTATGCATTTCTGCATCGGGCGATGGAATTTCAAGGGGAACATATCCGGGCGCTCCGCGAGTCGTTGCGCCCGTCAGAGTTGGACGGTCTGCCGGACTACTCCCAGTGCTACGAGCCCTTCGATGCGGTCATGATGGGCGATCTCGATCCCACCCGGATTTCGGTGGAGCACCGGGAACTGCTCTTGCGATTTGTGCAGCGCGGGGGGACGCTCATTATCAATACCGGCGCGAACGCCCCGAAACTCCGGGGCACGTGGCTGGAAGAAGCCGCGGGGACGGACTTTGTAACCGACATCACGGTAAAGGAAGCGGAACTTGCCGGCTCGGTGTTTGGCCCCGAGGCGGCCGCAGAGGCCCGGCCGGATTGGGAATGCGTGTTCACGGAATTGCGTCCTCGAGGTCCGGACACGCAGCGCCTGGGCGGTGAAAAGATATTGGCGACCCGGCGGCTGCTCGGACAAGGCCAAATCATCACGCTCGCAGTGGACGTGGATAGCAAGACGCTGCAGGGCGTCTCCGATTACATCAAGTTCTGGGCGGCCATATGCACGCGGAAACAGACTGTGGCAGAGCCTTTTTTCCGGGAAGCGGCCTGGACGTTTACGGCGATGATTCCCCAGACCGCGGGTATCCGGGTCCACCCGAGATCGTCGGTGGTGACGTATTTGCTGGTGTATTTCGGCGTGGCCATCGTGGCGAACTGGATTGTGTGGAGCATTCTGAAGCGGCGCGAGATGGCCTGGGTGTGTCTCGTGTTCTTCTCGATTGGATTCACCCTCTACGCCATGATCGTAGGTACGGCGGGGCGCGCCAAGGCAAGTGAACTCCGCGAGATTCAGGTGCTCCAGATACCCCCCGAAGGAGGCCCGGCACGGCTGCAAACGGTCACGGGGGTCCTCACCGCGCGAACCTTACGGTTCTCGATGGACGTGCAGCAGGAGAACATGCTCGTGTGCGACCTTCGGGCCCTGCCCCCCGGAACGATGTACCAGTATGGCTACGGGTACCCGGCGCCGGTTCAGAGCGGGTCCGCGGGAAGACGGCCTTTCGAATTCACCCAGGGACCGCACGGACGTATCGACGATTTTGTGGTCGGCGCCAGCGAGACCCGCGCTTTCGAGGGCGAGACCATTGTGCAGGTTCCGGGCGGCTTCAAGGGAGAACTTGTGCTCGACCAATCCGGGCTCCGGGGCACCTTGAAGAATGAAACCGGCCTGACCCTCGAATCCCCGTGTCTGCTCATCGATGGAGCGATTATCCCGCTGCAAACGGGCACGACAAAGGAATTCGAGATCGATGTGGAAAGCAGCAAACTTGCCCGAAAAGCCGATCCGGGGGACATACCCGCTTCTTTCCCCAGCCTGCCCGAAGCTCGCACGGCTATCGACCCCTATACGGGGCGTTCCACGAGCTTTGTCACGCCGCTTCTTACCGGCACCCAATCGGGAGGCGCGGTTTCATGGGCGCTGGGACCGTGTGTCCTGGGTTGGGCCAAGGGCGAGATTTCATCCAGCGTGACCAGTGAGCGCACGTTTCAGAAGCAGAGCACCGACCGGTTCGTGTTGGCGGACGTGCGGGTGCGGCGCATGGATGACGCCGCCGAGCGGTGGGTGCGGCTCAATGCCAGCACGCAGTATCAGCAGGGGTTTATGACCGAGCCACAGCACATCGATATGTCCGGCGGGTCTGTAGTGACGGTATTCCTTCCGCCGTCCGTGCCCGCGACAACGGTCGAGGAACTCCACGTAGAGCTGTACTCCGATGACACCGGAGGGGCCACGATGGGCGTGCTGAAGCCGGCGGATGACAGCAGCATCACCCTGACGCAGCTTTCATCCGATAGAACGGACTTCATGGGCAGGCGCATGTTCAAGAATGTGTACGCGATAAGCGGCTGGCAGAAGGATCTCGCCAAGAGTTATGTGGCTGCCGGCGCCATGTATATAGATCCCCGGTTTGGCTATCCCTTGTATTTCAAGGTTGAGCTTGGCCCAACGACATCTTCCACGGAAGAGTTGACGCCCCAGCAGCGGCGGGAACGTGATGACCAAAGGCTTAACGAAATGTCCAATGCGTACCGCGGGGTCTATCTGATTGGCCGCGCGAGATTGAGGGCACAGGATCCGCGTGAGGGAGGTGGCATTCCATGGCTATAGTCGAGACACAGAAACTAACCAAGCGCTACGGCAGGGAAGAGGCCCTGAAGAACCTCGATCTGGTGGTCGAGCCAGGCGACATCTACGGTTTCATCGGGCCCAATGGCGCAGGCAAGACCACGACCCTCCGCATCCTGTCGACCCTGCTGGCGCCCACGTTCGGAAAGGCCATCGTAGACGGGTTCGATGTCATGAAACACCCGTACGAGGTCAAGAAGATCCTGGGGTTCATGCCGGATTCCTTCGGAGTCTACGACGGGATGCGCCTCATCGAGTATCTGGACTTCTTCGGCGCAGCCTACAAGATCCCGAAGAATAAGCGCCGCTCGATCATTGACGACGTACTCCAGCTGACCGACCTCACCAGCAAGGCGGATGACTTCGTCAGCACGTTCTCGCGCGGTATGAAGCAGCGGTGCTGCCTCGCGAAAACGCTCCTGCACGATCCCAAAGTCCTGCTCCTGGATGAACCGGCCAGCGGTCTCGACCCGCGCGCCCGCATCGAGATGCGCGAATTGCTCAAAACACTTCGCAAAATGGGAAAGACGGTTGTGATTTCCTCCCACATCCTGTCGGAATTGGGGGATATGTGCAACCGCATCGGTATTCTCGAGCATGGCGTTTTGATCAAGCAAGGCAAGTATCCGGACATTCTTGACGAGATCCGCCAGACCCGCGAGATTCGCCTGGTGGTGCTCGAGGGCGCGGAGAAGGCCCGCCACGTGCTCGAGGAAACTTCCGGCGTCCTCAACATCGAGAGTTCGGGCCGCGAGTTTCAGTTCGAAACCAACCTCCCGTACGATTCCCTCGCCGATCTCCATCAGAACCTCATGGGCGTCGGAGCCAAGATCGTGTTCTTCGAAGAAGTGAAGGGGACTTTGGAGGACGTATTCCTCAAAGTCACCAAAGGGGGGCTGTAATCCGTGGCGGAAGTGGCGACAGAACATGCGCCATCTTCGGGGCTGGCAGGAAGCGTTCCGCGACGGCAGACGCTCGCGGAGTGGCTGACGTTCCCGTCGCTTGCAATAGTCAAGCGCGAGACGATAGCCTACATGCGCCAGCGCCGCACGGCGTTCTGGCTGCTTCTGCTGGTGGCCGCGGGCATATTCTGGGTGTTGAAGCTCTGGCCCGAACGGGGTTTGATTGTCAGTCAGCTGGCGGGCGCGCCGCAGACCACGAGCGAGAGCCGCAGGGTATTCTTTGGCACGGGCCAGGTGTTTCTCCTCGGGTGTATGGTGCTGCTTCCTCCCGTGGCGGCATCGGCCATCGCTTCGGAAAGGCAAAAGGACACTCTGGCCCAATTGTCGGTGACCCTGATTCGCCCGGGGAGCCTGCTGCTGGCAAAGGTCGCCAATACCCTCGGTTTCTTCGCCATGCTCGTCCTCGCGTACACGCCCATTTTCGGCACGTTATTCTTCCTGCCGGGTGTGGACGCCACGGAATTCGCGTGCGTGGTGATCACGATTGTCGCCACCGCATTCGGATGCGCGGGACTGGGGCTACTGGCCTCGAGCATGGTATCGAACACAACAGCGGCAACGGTCCTGGCGTATATTGCCATCGTCGTGTTTCAGACTTCGCCGTTCGGCGTCATTTCGGGTCTCCACCGGGCAGGCGCGGGCGAAATGATCCCGGCCATCGCAGTCCTTGCCGTCTATGAAGGCTTCCTGTTCGCGGTCTCGCTGCTGGTCGCGCGTGCATTGTTGCGGTTCCACGTGCACAAACCCGCCCAGGAACGCAAGGAAAGGGTGATTGACGATGTGGCCCTGCTGCGAATGCGGCGGAGCACTTACCCCTTCTATCTGGTCGATCCCCTCCGGCGGAAGAAACCCATTGGCGACCGGGTAAATCCCATCTTTGTCCGCGAGATCTTCTGGGGATTGACGCGGAACCTGTCAAACCTGATTCGGATTACTTATGTCGCCCTGTGCGTCTTTGTGCTCGGGGCGGCTACCGCGGCCACGTTCCGGGGGTGGTACTGGGACGTCCGCCAGTGGATGACCTTCGAGATCGGGGCTATCGTGGTCTTGATTCCGCCCTTTGTTGCCGGGGCATTCGCCCGGGAACAAGAAGTGGGAAACCTGGACATGCTCCGCATGACGCTCATCAGACCCTGGAAGATCATCAGCGGGAAAACCCTGGGCACGGCCTCGAGCATCCTGTGCGTGTGCAGCGCGGCGATGGTCTCTTGTCTCATGTTGTTGTGGCTTGATGCGGAATCGTGGCGCGTGACTCTCCAGGGGTTTGTGTCGTTTCTGGTATCCGCCTTTTACGCACTCTCGCTGACCATGCTGGTGTCGGTTCTGTGCCGAAAGACCGTCTCGGCCATCCTGGTAGCATATGGAGTCCTCGCCGGCGCGTTTGTAGCCATTCCTCTCGTAATGGCCGAAGCTTTCCCGTGGGACTATATCGAGCGGTACGCCGGTTTGCGATTTGGTTCTGCCGAGTGGCAATCGGGCTTTGCCGTGTTCCTTTCTCCATGGACCGCCTATGCCGTTGAAGAGCCGCATGCCGTGGGCGCATGGTATTGGGCGTTGAATTGTGCCGTCTTCACGGGTGTTTCCGCGCTGCTGCTGCTGCTCGCTTCCCGGTTCTTCCGGAAGCGGCGTTTGCAGGATGTATGAACGATGGCGGCGTCACGCGGAGCCGAATTTCGACTGCGTCTCGACCATTTGCCGGGCATGCGCGTATGAGAGTCCTATTTCCATCCAGGGTCATCGTCAAGCGCGAGCTCTTAACGGCCCTGCGGCGCCGGCGGTCCGTCCTGTACGTAATTATCACCGTCCTGCCTTGCATGGGACTTCTGTGTACCTTCTGGCCACGACAGGGGCTGGACATGATCCAGGGTCAGGCCCAGGTAACAACCATGACCCAGGAGTTCCTCGGCTGGTATGCAATCACCCTGCTTGGGATCTGTGGCCTGCTGACGCCCGCCTTTGCAGCGGCATCGGTGTCGTACGAACGGGACATGGATACCCTGGACCTGATTCGCACGACCATGATTTCACGCACGGGCATCATACTCGCCAAACTGTTGAGTTCAGCGGGATTGTTCTTGCTGATCGCCATTGCTTCCGCGCCGATGGTGGGCAGTCTGTTCTTCGCGACCGGCCTCGACCGGGGTCAACTGGCCTCTATCGGAGCCACCATTCTGCTCACGACTCTTACCTGGGGACTGGTCGGGCTGGCGTGCGCGAGCCGGGTGCGCAATTTCGTCATCGCCCTTGCGCTGACCTATGCGATTGTATTCCTGCTGTCGGGCTTGCCGGAAGTGATTGTGGCGAGCATCTTGAGCAACTGGCGGCGCGGTTTGATTGAATATGTCACCTCCGCGGCATATCAGCAGCGCGTATTCTGGCTCTTTCCCCCCGTAGTGCTTGTGGGCCTTGTACTGGATCAGTTCTCCTGGGATTCGTAC
>CAZFOG010000087.1:0-3979 GCA_964520685.1 uncultured Nitrospiraceae bacterium
AATCTGGTCCACGGCCCATCCGAGATACATGTAGCTTCGGGCGGCGAGGCCTAGCCCGCGCGTATCGAGCAGACGGCCCTCTGCATCGACACTAGCGTCAAAGCGCTCGTCAACAACTGTATCCTGGGCGATACCGGGGCAGGTAAATACGGCGGCGCTGCTGACATATTCCGGGAACAGGTCGTGCGGATTCAGGCAGGGCAGGACGAGAAACGCGCCTTCGTCCGCGAACTCGCCGGAATCCGTGACGAGTTGCGTTTCGGCTGCATAGAGGGTGGGATAGGTGCCGTCGGCGTTCTCTTGAGCAAACATGGCGCTGGCGATACCCAGTTGCTTGAGGTTGGCAGCGCAATCGTTCCGCGCCACGACGCCCTTCGCGTGGGCGAATGCGGGCAGTATAATGGCGACGAACAATCCCAGAATGGCCAAAACGATCAGCAATTCCAGGAGTGACATCCCTCGGTTTCGCATGACTTCGATCTCCAGTGCACACGGGGTGCGGTTTCGTACATCCATATAGACGAAACCCCAAGCCCTATATTCACTCTCCCCAAAACGGGCCTAACGATCCTTAACCCGTTTCCAATAAATACCTTACCACAAAACGCGGTTATTTGCCAACGATTTTGGGCCGCTGGCGCCAGCGCATGGTCATGGGCGCTCCAGTGCGGCGAGGATGTCCTCGAGCGGGGGCAAATGTTCGTCCCAGTGGGTGATTTCCTTTCCATCCCGGACCAGATAGAAGCGCGGGGGGGCGGTATTGATGTATTGGCTCCAGGTGAGCAGGTCCATCTTGACGGCGGGGAACTCGGCCAGGTTTCGGAATTCTTCCAGGGTTTCTTCACTTTCGATAACAATGAATGCGATGACGGGGGGCATCTCGGGGATAAACAGGTAATCGTTGAGTAATGGGGCTTCCGCCTGGCATTCCGGGCACGTATCGCTGAAAAAAGCGATAAAGTAGTCGCCTCGAGATGTATCGTAGGTTTCCCCCTCGTATTCGGCCCGGAACACAAGCGAGGGGTCGTCTTGCCCACCCGGGCCGTCCGGGGTTGTGGTTACCTGAGCGAAGGGCTTGTGGAACACGCCGGCGAGCAGCACGAGCAAGCACGACACGGCAACCACGGCCGCTTTCAGATAAGGATGTTGCCAGAGCGAGCCCTCGATATGCGTGTGGCCCCGCCGAAGACCGAACCAGGCCAAGACGGTAAGGACCAAAAGGACGGCGTTTTTCGCGGTGGTGGGTCCGGGGCCCAGGGGCACGAGGGACCCGAAGCAACCGCAATCCGCGAGGTCGTGGTAGTACCAGGCATAGAGGACCAGCCCTGTGAATCCCACAAGGGTGGCTGCGACGGCGGCGAAGGTCCAGCCGCGCAGGCGCAGGCCGACGACCATGGCGATGCCCAGAAGGGTTTCCCACGCGACCGAGGCAACGGCGGCGATTGCCAGGGCTTGGGGCGCTTTCAAGATCTGATAATAACGAATCTGGAAGGCAAAGGCCTCGAGGTCCAGCGCTTTGAGGGCGGCGGCGAGCACGAACACCACACCAAGGACCTTTTCGGCGGTCAGGCCTATCCACCAGGATTTCGTGCGGGCGTCATCCATGATGGCGTGAATATACTAGCGCGGTACGGGCAGGATCAACGCGCTAGGATATGTCACTCCCGTGTGGACGGTATTGCGTGCGGCAAACATCGGCTCGTCTTCCGCGGGGAAGTCCTTGCCGGTGTTGGGGTTAATTTCGAATCGCGGGAAATTGCTGCTGGATAGGTGCAGCCCGATGCGGTGGCCGGTGTTGAAGATAAGGCTGATGGACCACAGGTCGATTTCGACTTCGACAATTTCCCCCGGCAGCACATAGTCAGGCTGTTCGAAACTGTTTCGGAACTTCAGCCGTTGAATCCCGTCCAGCATGAGAATTTCGCGGCCATCGGGGTAAATGTCGATGAGTTTAGCGGTGAAATCCGTGTCTTTTGCGTCCGTGGAGACATAAAGGCGAACTTTCACGCGGCCGGTGATCTCGAGGGGCGTGGCGAGCGGCGCGGTAGCGAATTTGAGGACGTCGGCCCGCTCACTGATGGGGCGCTGGTCGAATACTCCGGGTTTGTGAAGCAGGGTTGCCCCGCCCAGCGACGGAACCGGGTTTGCGGGGTCGTATTCAAACGTCAGGCCGCCCGGACTCGAGGCGACTGCTCCCGCGGTAAGGGTGCCGTCGGGGTTCAGGTAGTACGGCGTGGCCAGCGTGGGAAAGGGCGGCCAGTCGTCTGCCGTGCGCCACTCATTGCCCGGCGAACCGGGCTCGGACAGGTCGCCCACGGTGTAGTACTGCACGGCGGGCTCGTCCATGATGCCGTTTTGCTCGCCCAACAGCCAGTACCGGAAGAATCGCTGTGTGTACTTGTTGAAATCGACGGCGGTAAAATTCTCGTGGAGCGTGACGTCGCCGGGTTCGCGCACCGGGCCATGGAGCCACGGTCCCATGATGAGTTTTTGATTGCCACGCGCGGGGGGGGCGCCGTCATGCTGCCGCGACACGAACGCCTCGATAGTGCCTTGACCGAAACAGTCCCACCATCCGCCGACATGCACGGCCGGCGCAGTCACCCGATCCGCGGCTGCACTTGCGTCGTAGCCGCGCCAGAACCGGTCCAGGGTCGGATGAGCCTTCCATAGCTCGAGGACGTGCGGGAGCTTCTGCGCGGTCAGCCAGCCCTCCATCATTTCTTTTCGAAACACGCCCCCCTGATAGGAAAGGCGGCCGTAAAACGACGCAGGCGCCACCCAGATGCCCTGGCAGGTTATCGATGGAGTTGCCGGTGCGGCCAGGATCTGGACAATTCCCAGGGCGGAGGCGCCGAACGTGGCGATTTTGCCGTTGCACCAGGGTTGCGCGCGGAGCCACGCCACCGTGTCGTCGCCGTCTTGTGCCTCGCCCCATCCGTCCTCGAAAAACCCCATGTCCGTGCCTTCGCTGCCGCCGCGGCCGCGGCAGTCCTGAATCACGAAGGCGATGCCCATGTCGAGCCATGCGGGACCCCACTGGGGACCCAGTTTCCGGCCGTATACGCTTCGGGCCAGCACAACGGGAAATGGCCCATCGCCCTTGGGAAGGTAGATCTCGGTCGCGAGCTTGACGCCGTCACGCATGGGGACCATAACGACGGTGGATTCGAGCGATGGGGCGGCCTGCTCGGCGGCCGTAGCGGCAGCGCTTACGGCAATGAACAGGAATGTTGCCGGCAAGAGCAGGAGCCGATTGCGGCATGGTGCTTTTTTCATGCTTTATCCCCATGATGGCGAATGGCAGTGTGCCTACCGCCGTTTGGCCAGATGAGCCTGACAAGCCGGGCCTGTATGACGAGCCGGAGCAAACGGACTCCCCGGTCTGCTCTTTAACTCCGTTATTGAAACCGTTTACTTAATCAGGCGAATCGTGAGTGGATACCGATACAGGGTACCTTCGTTGGCCTTCATCGTGGCAATCACGATGAACACGACATCGACGATCATGAGGGCGAACAGCAGGAAAATCCCGATAACCACGAACATGAGAGGGATGCAGATCAGCCCGTAGATGCTCATGGAAATCTGGAAATTGAGGGACTCCTTGCCCTGGTCGGCTACGAACGGAAACTCATCGCGTTTGATAAGCCAGACGATCAGGGGACCGAGAATGTTCCCCAGCGGGATGCCCACGAATGCCGCCAATGCCGCGAGATGGCAGAACATGCCCCACATGCGTTCGTCTTTCGAATACCCTTCGACCGGCGTGTCAGTAGTCATGGTCCGTCCTCCCCAGCAGTTTCTTCCGCCTGTTGCGTTCCCCACATAATAAGACATCTATTCGAGAAAATGAAACCGAATTGCCGGAAATCCGGCGAAGATGCGTTACGTGCCTGTTCATCCCGGGAGCCGTACGGATTGGACGCCTGTATCGAGTGGACCGGGTGGACGGGGTGGACGGGTGGACGGAGTGGAC
>CAZFOG010000087.1:4079-18184 GCA_964520685.1 uncultured Nitrospiraceae bacterium
CGGGCTGCAATCCTGGCGCGTCTGCATTGCCGGAAGAACAACGTGCTGGCGCACCGTAGATGCGGCAGCTTGCCGCATCCCGGAGACCCCGGCGGCCACGGGAAACTACGGCATGGCAAGATGCCCCATCATGAGCAAGTTGCTCATGCCACCTCGAGGACAGATATTGGGTGGGGGACCGCCAAAACAGGAAAACCAGGGAAAACCATTGTGGGACCCGCGCCCCGAGTCTGGTATGATGTCTGGAACGTATCCGACCGTCTTTCTTTGAGGCGGATCGTCTTCACCATTTGGAGTCAGGAGGAGCACCATGAAGCACAAGAATATGACACGGCGGGCCTTCATCGCCACGACTACCATCGCGGCATCGCAGACGGGATGCGCCACCAACAGACCGCGCATGGCCGCGAACGAGGCCAAGGTTGTTCCGGGAAAAGAATCCCCCAACGAGAAACTGAACGTGGCTGCTATTGGCGCAGGCGGGAAAGGATTCTCGGACATCATGTCTTGCAAGACGGAGAATATTGTCGCGCTGTGCGATGTCGACTGGGACCGGTGCGCAAATGCATTCAAAGAACTCCCCGATGCCAAACGGTACCGCGATTTCCGGAACATGCTCGAGGAAATGCCGGAGATCGATGCGGTGACGATCTCGACGCCCGACCATATCCATGCGCCGGCCGCCATCATGGCCATGAAAATGGGGAAGCATGTCTATGTTCAGAAGCCCCTGACGCACACGGTGCAGGAAGCGCGGTGGATGACCCTCGTGGCGCGCGAGAACGGCGTCGCCACGCAGATGGGCAATCAGGGCCATTCCGGCGACGGCGTGCGCGAGTTATGCGAGATGATCTGGAGCGGCGCCATCGGCCAGGTGCGCGAGGCCCATGTGTGGACGCACCGGCCCGTGTGGGCCAACCAGGGCCGTCCGGAGCCCCTGCCATCAGCGGTCGCGCCCGAAAACCTCGACTGGGACCGCTGGATCGGCCCCGCGCCGGTGCGTCCGTATGCGCAAGGCTATGCGCCGCACGATTGGCGGGCGTGGCTGGACTTCGGCGGCGGCTCGCTGGGCGACATGGCCTGCCACATCATGGACCCGGTGTACATGTCGTTGAAGCTGGTCGAAGCAAGCGATTACACGGTCGAGGTGGTCATGCAGAAGGGCCGCAACGAGCAAACCTTCCCGCTCACGACCACGATCAAATACTCGTTTCCCGCGCGGGGTGATATGGCGCCGGTCGATGTCTACTGGTACGACGGCCACTGGCCGGATGCGAGCACGGGCGAGGAAGTCTATAACCGTCCGAAACGGCCCGAGGGCGTTCCCGAAGACCAGGAGCTTGGCGATGACAACGCGAACGGGTCCTATCTGGTCGGCGACGACGGCGTCATCACAGCGGGCGAGTACGGGGGCCGTCCCCGGCTGTTGCCCAATGAGAAGATGGCGGATTACACCAAGCCGGAGCCGTTCCTGGAACGCATCGAAGGCCAGAACCATTACCAGGACTGGCTTCAGGCCTGCAAAGGCGGAAAGCCTGCCTGCTCGAACTTCGACTATGCCGGTCCCTTCACCGAAATGGTCCAGTTCGGCAATCTCGTGGTGAAATCCGGCGAGAAGCTCCACTGGGACAACAAGAAGGGCGTCGTGACCAACGTCAAGAACGCCGAGGCGGTCGTCTCGAAAGAATATCGCAAGGGTTGGGAACTGACCGTCTAAATCTTACAGGCAAATCCAAAATACGTGCGCCGCGCCTCCGGGCCTCGGCGCACGTATTCTTTTGGGGAATTGAGGCGTGGCAACGCGCTTTGCGACAATGGAGCCGGGCAGAAGAACATCACGAGCGCAATAGCAGAGAATATTGGAGGTTGCGTTATGGCTGCGAAAAAGATTCTGATGCTGGTGGGCGATTATGTGGAAGACTACGAGGCGATGGTGCCGTTTCAAGCGCTGCAGATGGTGGGCCATACCGTGCACGCGGCGTGTCCGGGCAAAAAGGCCGGCGACAGTGTGCGTACGGCCATCCACGATTTTGAAGGCGACCAGACCTATAGCGAGAAGCGCGGGCATAACTTCGCCCTCAACGCCGATTTCGCATCGTTGAAAGGCGAAGACTACGATGCCCTGGTGATTCCGGGTGGCCGCGCGCCCGAGTATTTGCGGCTGAATGAAGACGTGCTTGCGATCGTGCGCCATTTTGCGGAAACGAACAAGCCCATCGCGTCGATCTGCCATGGATTGCAGGTCCTGGCGGCGGCGGGAGTATTGAAGGGCAAGTGCGCGTCGGCGTATCCGGCGGTCGGGCCCGAGATCAACGCTTCGGGTGGCAGCTATCAGGATATTGGACTGACCGAGGCCCACGTGGATGGCACCCTCGTGACCGCGCCCGCGTGGCCGGCCCATCCCGCGTGGCTGGCGGCGTTTCTGAAGGTGTTGGGAAGCCGGCTCGAGGCGTAGCCGGTGGATGAGCGGGAGCTGAAACGCCGCATCGCGGCGCGGAGTGAGTGCGTGGGCACGTGCATGGCGTGTCTTCCCGAATGCGGTGTCCATCGCAGAGGCGGCGAGGATGAGACACTCGAAGGACTCCTCAAACGGGTCCGCGCCTGCCGGGCATGCGCGGACGAGTTGCCTCTGGGGCCCCGGCCCGTACTGCGCGCCAGAGAGTCCGCCCGCATTCTCATTGTCGGCCAGGCCCCGGGTACCAAGGTTCACGAAACCGGTATCCCCTGGAATGACCCCAGCGGTGACCGCCTCCGCGCTTGGATGAAGGTCGACCGCCAGACCTTCTATGACGAGTCACGTATCGCCATCATCCCGGCGGGGCTGTGTTATCCCGGCCGGTACAAGCGGGGCGGTGATTTGCCCCCGCGGCCGGAATGCGCGGCGCTGTGGCTCGACGCGCTTCTGGCGCATTTGCCCCAGGTGGCCCTGACGCTGTTGTGCGGGCAATACGCGCAGAAACTGTATCTCGGCGCACGCGCGAAGAGGTCGCTCACCGAGACCGTGCGGTCGTGGCGGGAATATTCACCGGAATACATGCCGCTGCCCCACCCGTCCTTTCGGAATCTGCTCTGGATGAAGCAGAATCCCTGGTTCGAGAAGGAGCTGGTGCCCATTCTGAGGAAGCGGGTTCGCGCATTGCTGACGGAAAGGCGTGGCTGAGGGGGCACATGAGTAAGGGGGCGGAAGACCAAGGAATTCAATATATTGGTGGACGGGAGCAATTTGTTTAGAATACTCCCCCCGTGGGGATGGTGATACTCAGGAGGCAATGAGCGGCAATGGGTTGGGAAGCCTGGTTTGCATTTGCGGTGGTGGCGGCCATATTCGCCGGTCTGGCCATGAACCGTGCCTCGGACGCCCTGCTGGTTGGCGGGGTCGTTGCAATGGGGCTTGCCGGGATTCTAACGCCCACCGAGATGTTCGAGGGGTTCTCGAACAAAGGCATGCTCACGGTCGGGGCCTTGTATGTGGTGACGGCGGGATTGCGCGAGACCGGCGCATTGCAGACCCTCGGCGGCTGGGTGCTGGGCCGCGCCCGTGACGAACGCAACGTCTTGCGGCGGTTGAGCTCGATCGCCGCCATGTCAGCCTTCCTGAACAACACGCCCATCGTTGCCATGTTCATTCCCATCGTCGAGGATTGGTGCCGCAAACACCAGGTTTCGCCTTCCCGATTGCTCATCCCGGTTTCGTATTTTTCGATACTCGGGGGAACGTGCACGCTTATCGGAACGAGCACCAACCTGGTCGTGAACGGGCTCATGATCGATGCGGTCAAGCACGATCCCAGCCTGGGGGACAGGCTGTACGAGATGAGCATGTTCGAGCTTGGGCGGGTGGGGCTGCCCTACGCGCTCATCGGAACGGTTTATCTGCTTTTTGTCGGCCGCTACCTTCTGCCACAGCGAAAAGGTGCCCGCGAACAGTTAGATGCGACGCCGCGCGAGTATCTAGCGAACATGCGCATCGAACCGGGTTGCCGCCTGGCGGGAAAGCGCGTCGAGGAAGCGGGGATGCGGCGCCTGACCGGATTGTTCCTGATCGAGATCTGGCGCGTCGGCCGAATGATCTCGCCGGTGGGCCCCTCCGAGGTTCTCGAGGAAGGCGACATCCTGACATTTACCGGGGTCGTGAGCAACATTGTGGAGCTGGAGAAGATCCCCGGCCTGGTGCCGTTCGTGGATGAAGATTACGAAGCCCAGGCCGCAGCGCGGCGGCACGAAACCTTGTGTGAGGCCGTCGTGTCGCGGACATCCCCCCTCATCAATAAGAATATCCGCGAGGCAAATTTCCGGGCACGGTACAACGCGGCGGTGATCGCGGTGCATCGCGGCGGGCAGCGCCTTCAAGGCCGCGTGGGCGACATTGAGATTCAGCAGGGCGACACGTTGTTGTTGCAGGCAGGCGCGCATTTTGCCGAAGCGCACCGGAACAACAGCGATTTCTTCCTGGTGAGCGGTGTGCGGGACTCGCGAGCCGTGCGGCACGACAAAGCTTTGATCTCTCTTGGACTGCTGGGACTCCTGATACTTCTCATGACGACGGGCAAGCTGCAGATCGTGCTGGCGGCGTTTCTTGTTGCGGGGTTGATGATTGTGACCCGGTGCGTGCCGGTGGCGGAGGCGCGGCGCAGTGTCGATTGGCAGACATTGATCACGATCGGCGCGGCTTTCGGATTGGGCACGGGCCTGGTGAAGTCGGGCGCTGTGGAGGCCATTGCCGGCAGCGTCGTTGCGTGGATGGGGCCGTGGGGGCCGCGTGCTGTGTTGCTGGGCGTTTATCTGATGACGACGCTGTTCACGGAGATCGTCACCAACAACGCGGCCGCGGCGCTGATGTTTCCGTTCG
Organism: uncultured Nitrospiraceae bacterium; assembly: GCA_964520685.1. Taxonomy (GTDB): domain Bacteria; phylum Hydrogenedentota; class Hydrogenedentia; order Hydrogenedentales; family SLHB01; genus UBA2224. The sequence continues at coordinate 8,929 of CAZFOG010000087.1, forward strand.
CGGTGGCGATAGCGCAGGGTTTGGGCGTGGATCCGCGGCCATTTGCCATGACGATCGCATTCGCGGCCTCGGCCAGTTTCATCACCCCGCTGGGCTACCAGACCAACCTGATGGTCTACGGTCCCGGCGGATACAGCCTGCGTGACTTCGTGCGGATCGGCCTTCCCTTGAATCTTATCCTCATGGTCGCCGCAACGATTCTCGTGCCGATTGCGTGGCCCTTCTAGCACGGTCCACCGGGGTGGCATCTGTTGGGGGAGAGACTGGGCACGGGGATTGGCCTGCCGTTTGACTTGGTTCAGTCGATGGGATGGAAGAGCTCCGAGACAGCATCGTGGAGGGCGTTGGCGAGTTCGATACGGTCGCCACGGATGATGGGCGGTTCCCCGAACATCACGTCGAATCGGTGGTAGGGCAGGCTCAGCAGGCGGAGCAAGTGGGGCAGGAAGGGCTTGGGCGGCCCCCACATGTCGAGTTGGGATTGGGGTATGCGGCCTTCGGGTGTCCTGTAGTAGGGATCGGGGCCGAATAGAACGGATTGTGATGGGGGCGGGCAGCCGTGAGGCGTACGGTAGTGAACGGCGCAATAGTGCACAGGAAACTGCTCTGCGACAGCGCTCTCGAGGAGGGCCGCCCGAAACCGCTGAATCGTGCGGCCGGGCGAAATCACGCTTTCGGGCGCCAGCAAAATGCTCTGCCCTTCTTTCAGCCGCCGCCGGATTTCCGCATTGATCGGCGGCACCTCGGCGCTGCGGCGGCTCACAAACACGCAATCCAATGCACGGAAAAACCGGCCGACAATGAGCAGGTCGCGCAAGGGATCCATCGCGATGGGGTGCAGTTGCGGGACGATGCTCTGGATCAGAAAATCCTGCCAGGTGACGTGGTTGAACACCAGAAACACCTGTCCTTTCGGCACGGGTCCAAAGACGGAGACGCGCTGTCCGATCCCTTTCTGGATTTGGCGCGTCCAGGCGACTGCAATGGACCGGCGCCGGGCTGCAAGCCGCTTGGGGAAGAAGCGCGCGAGGATATCGACGGCGAGCAGTGCCAGGTAACAGCAAGCCGTAGCGGCGATAAGACGCCCCAGCCGGAACGCCACGCGAAGAAGTAGGATTGCCGCCTGCAATAACGGGGCGACCGTGTGCTCCCACGTCTTATTCGGGTACGCGAGGCAGGTCATTCGGCAGTATCCTCGGGGCAGGAGTCCAGCATAAGATGCATCCGGCAATGCACGCTGTCGCGAATTTCGGCTGCGGGCAGGGGCTGTTTCGCGAGGTCGGCGAGGGTCCACCCGTTGAGAGTGGTGATGATGGCCTGGTGCAGTTCTGCCATGGCCCGGTGGAACTCGCAGACGAGATCCATGCGGTCAAAATCCTGACAGAAATCGCCGAGCACTTTGCCCTGGCACGCCTCGACGATTTCGAGCAGGGTGATCTTTTCCGGCGGGCGGCTCAGGGTGACGCCGCCCTTCACTCCGCGGTGAGCGCGCAGGATGTCGGCTTTCACCAGGGCCGTCGTAACCTTGGCCGTGTAACTCGGGGATGCGTCAATGTGTTGCGCGATACGGGAAGGCGGCACCGGCTCCTCGGCCTTGTTCACGAGGAGGTAAAGCAAGGCCCGCAGGGCTGTCTCGGAAGTCTGGGTCAACATTGTCAGGTATCCTGTCCGCCAGTGTAGCCATACCATAGCGAAAAGGCCTCACATACGACAACTTGCGGCGCGCAGCGGTTCTCGGCCGTACAGTTCCCGCGGGCAAGGCAACGCGAGGACCGCCGTGGGGGACACCGCCACGTGCAACGGCCCTCGCGTTGTCCAATTCGGGTTCATGCACCCGCCATAGCTGCCTTCACGTCGGCTACGGCATCGGTGCCGATCGGTTGCAGGTCAAATTTCTCCTGCAGGACGGCGAGCACGTTGGGGGAGACAAACGCAGGCAGGGCCGGTCCCAGGCGAATGCCCTTCACGCCGAGGTGGAGCAGGGTCAGCAGCACGGCCACGGCCTTTTGCTCGAACCACGAGATCACGAGAGTGAGGGGCAGGTCGTTCACGCCGCAGTCGAAGGCTTTCGCCAGGGCGAGGGCCACCTGAATCGCGCCATACGAGTCGTTGCACTGGCCCATATCGAGGAACCGGGGCAGGCCGGCCACGGTGCCGTACTCGTGCTCGCGGATGCGGTATTTGCCGCAGCCCATAGTGAGGATGATGGACTCCTCGGGCGCATTGTAGGCGAAATCGCGGAAGTAATTGCGGCCGGGCTCCGCGCCGTCGCAGCCGCCGATCACGAAGAAATGCTTGATTGCGCCCGATTTCACGGCGTCAACCACTTTGTCGGCAAGGTCGAGGATGACGGTGTAGTGGAAGCCGACGGTCCGCGTGACCAGTTCGGTGGGCTTCAGGGGGCCGATTTCCAAGGCGCGTTTGATGACCTCGGAGAAGTCGTTGGTGGTAATCCGTTTTGCGCCGGGCACCGCGGTGACGCGCGTCGTGTACAGGCGGTCCAGGTAGGTGTTGATTGCCGGATTGGGAATCAGCACGCAGTTGGTGGTGGCGAGGATGGGGCCGCCGAACGCCTCAAATTCCATGCGCTGTTTCTGCCAGGCGCCGCCGTAATGGCCCGCGAGATGCGGGTATTCGCGCAGTTTCGGATACATGTGCGCGGGAATCATCTCGCCGTGCGTGTAGACTTTGATCCCCGTGCCTTTGGTCTGTTCGAGCAGGTCAAGGAGATCCACCATGTCGTGACCCGTGATGAGTATGCCGGGGCCATCTTGAATGCCCTCCTGGACGTCAACGGGGGACGGCTTGCCGAAGGTTTCGACGTGCCCGTCGTTCAGAATCTGCATCGTGCGCAGATTCATCTCACCGCATTTCAAGACCAGTTCGAGCAGGCTCTCCATGTCGAAATTGACGTTGGTCACCGTGGCGAACAGCGCATCTTCCACAAAGGCATCCACCTCGGGGTCGGTCTTGCCCAGGCGGCGGGCGTGATGTTTGTATGAGCACATCCCCTTGAGCCCATACAGGAGGATCTTCTGCAGGGACTCGACATCAGGGTTCTTGCCGCACACGCCGGTGTCGGTGCAGGCCTTGCCGTCGCGTGTTTGTTCACACTGGTCGCAGTACATGAGGCTCATGGCTGTATTCTCCTTTTGGCAATTTCGCGGGACCCGCGGGCTAATATGGATATATTCTATCTGTTTTATCCGGTATTGTCAAGGCCTGCGTGGGTAACGGGCCTGCGGTTTGAGTGTGGACAGGAGAAACCCGCATACTGGAGGGGCTGCACCGGGCGGCCGGCAGGGCCGCGCGAGATTCGGTAAGCGCGTGGTTCCGTTTGAGTTGCCGAAGGGAATGCAGCGAGAAAGCAGGCATTGGTGAGACCATTTCCACCGGAGTTTTTATGGGGGGCGACCCTTTCCGCCCACGCCGTCGAGGGCGGGCATTTCGAAAGCGACTGGTGGCGCTGGGAGCAGCGGCCCGGGCGTATTGCGGACGGCGCCACGTCGCAGGCGGGTTCTGAACACGTGAACCGGTATCGCGAAGACATTGGGCTGGCGCGCAAACTGGGGCTGAATGCGCTGTTGGTGTCGTTCGAGTGGAGCCGGATCGAGCCGAACGAAGGCAAACCGGATTCGGAAGCATTGGACCATTACGGCAGTGTCCTGCAGGCTATGGCCGCGGAGGGCATCCATCCGGTTGTGGCGCTTCAAGAGGTGACGTTGCCCCAGTGGTTTGCCGCGCGCGGAGGATGGCTGCGGCCGGATGCGTCGGCGGTTTTTGCGCGGTATTCGGGGCATGTCGCGGCCATATTAGGGAGCCAGTGCCGGTATTGGGTTCCCCTGATGACCCCGCTGGCGACGCTCCGGATGGGATATCTTGGCGGGCTCTGGCCCCCCGGACTGCGGTGCTTTCGTGCCGCATGGAAGGCGCTCCGGCACATGGCCGCGGCCCATGCCGCGGCTTTTCGCGTGTTTCGCAACCGTGCGCCCGAGGCAATGATTGGGGCGAGCGTCCTGGCGGAGCTTGTTCATCCTGCCGACGCCACACGGCCCTGGGACCTGCGCGCTGCGCGCTGGGAACAGGCGCTGTCGAACCGCGTCTGGCCAGCCGTGCTGACTTCGGGGAAATGGCCGCGGCCGTTCCGCGCAGATCACACCCTTGCTGGCACAGTGGATTTTATCGGGGTATCGTACTATGGTTCGCGGCGGGTCCGGTTTCGCCCCGGAAGAGGCCGGTTCGCGCAGAATGTGAACGGAGACGGCGAGGGCGTCTCCTCGAACGCGTCTGTGCGGGAACCCGATGGAATGGCGGCGGTCTTGCGCGAACTGGCCGCGTTCGACAAGCCGCTCATGGTGCTGGGCAATGGAATCGCCACGGACGATGACGAGGCGCGCCGGCGGTATCTGCTGGACCACGTGGCCGTACTGCAGTCCGTGGTGGACGCAGGGGCGGATGTGAGAGGGTATCTCCACCGCTCGCTGCTGGATGGATTCGAATGGGACCGGGGATACGGGGCGCGCTACGGGCTGGTCCATGTGGGCCGGACCTCGATGGCGCGCACGCCCAACACGTCGGCATACCTGTATAAAGATATCGCCGCTTCCGGCGGGATTCGCAGCGGGGCGCTTGCGCGGTTCAGTCCGGATTGGCAGCCTCCCAAAGGACTCGATTTGTCATGAAGCACTATCTCGCATACGACGGCGGCGGCACCACGACCCGGGCGGGTCTGTACGACGCGGAAGGGCATCTGCTCGCGGAAGCGCTCGGGGGCGCGTCCAACCCCGTCGCGCTCGGGGTAAATGTCTGCTTATCGGTTCTGGTGCAGGTCGGACGGGACGCGGTGGCGCAGGCCGGCTATGAGGTTGATGCCATCGGCGTTGCCCTGTCCGGCGCGTGGACCAGCGGCATGGGGGTGTGGCTCGCGAACCGTCTCTGTGAGCGGTTCCGGGCGGCGCGCGCCGTGGTGTGCGACGATATCCGGCCGATTCTCTTCGCGAACATCGGGGATGCGCCGGGGATTTTGGCGATTGCCGGAACGGGCGCGAGTGTGGTGGCCCAGATGCCCGACGGACGCTCCGATTTCGTCGGGGGCCGCGGCGCAGCCTTCGGCGATGACGGCAGCGCATTTCAGATTGGGCAGAGCGCACTCAAGGCCGCTGCGCGAGCCTTGGACGGGCTCGGCCCCGATACCGCGCTGGTAACCTTGTTGCCCCAGGCCGCGGGCGTGGATTCGTTTCGCATGCTGGCGCCGTGGGCGTGGCGCGCGTCCATGCGCGAGATCGCAGGATTGGCGGAAACGGTGGCGCAGGCGGCCGAACACGATCCGGTTGCCGCCATGTGCATCACCGAGCAGGCGCGACGAATGGCCGAACAGGTGCGCGCGGGATACCGGAAACTCGGCTTGCCCGGCGATGCGCCCGTGCTGCTCAACGGCGGGGTGTTCGAGCGTTGTCCGCGGTATGTCGCGGCGTTCCGCGCACATCTCGTTGAACTGGGGGTGAAACCGGAGCCCCAACTGGCCCGCGTGCGGGGGCACCGGGCGGCCCTCGAACTGGTGCGCGCGAACCATCTGCCACAGACGCTGCTCGCCTCGGTGGGGCACGGGGAACCGGCCGTTCAACAGCCGCCCACGGAATGCCGCGCCGAGGGGCCTCCCCTGGACAGCCTGTCTGCCGGTGAAATTGTTGCCGCGATGAATCGCCTCGATGCGGAGGTGCCCGAAGCCGTGGCGCGCGTTTCGGGCGCCATTGCGCGCGCGATGGAATGGGCCGCTGAGGCGCTCTCGGGCGATGGACGCCTCATCTATTTGGGTGCGGGTACCAGCGGACGGCTCGGGGTGCTGGACGCCGCGGAGTGTCCTCCAACATTTGGCGTGCCGCCGGGCCGGGTCGTTGGACTCATCGCCGGGGGCGATGCGGCGTTGCGTGAAAGTGTCGAAGGCGCCGAGGACGATACCGCGGCGGCTGCGCGGTACCTCGATGACCTGTCTCCCGCCCTGAACGGCAGGGACATGGTGGTGGGCATAGCCGCATCGGGGACGACCCCCTACACCCTGGCGGGATTGGCCCATGCGCGGTCTGTTGGAGCAAGAACCGTTTTTCTGTGCTGCAATCCCGAGGCCGCGAGCCCAGCCGAACTGACCATCGCCCTCGAGACCGGGCCAGAAGCAATCGGGGGCTCGACCCGGCTGAATGCCGGCACAGCCACGAAACTGGTCCTGAACATGCTCTCCACGGGGGCCATGGCGCTCAGCGGCCGCGTATTCGAGGGATTGATGGTGGCCATGCGCCCGTCGAACGATAAACTTCAAAACCGCGCGGTGCGTATGCTGCAGTCGCTGCTGACCGTAACGCCGGATGAGGCCGCGCAATTGCTGGCCGAAGCGGGCGGGGATATCCGCGTGGCCGTGGCCATGGGCCGCCTCAAGATAAACGCCAACAGCGCCCGGAAAGCGCTGGCCGGCGCATCGTGGAACCTGCGGGCGCTTCTGGACACTCCATCGCGCGAATCCAAAAGTAAATGAATTCTATACACTTTGCAGGACTATTCGTGTACACTTTGAGAAACGTGTAATCATACAGAGACGACAGTAGGGACTGGCCGGGACAGCATGCCATGAAAAAGCTCGGAGCCATACGAGACAAAGCCGTGCGGTACGCGATTGGCCTTACCGCGGATAGTGCGTGCCTGGGGGTTGATGCGGCCTTGGTCCGGATCAAGGGTTGGGGACCCGAAATGCTCATCAAGGTCGTGAAGGACAAGCATTTCCGGCATTCCCCCGGGTTGCAGAACCGTTTGCTGTCCGCGCGACGCAGCGCCCGCGACCTGGCGGCCCTGAGTTTCGAGCTCGGTACCCAGATGGCCGATGTGGCGGAAGGCCTGCAAGAGTGGGCCCAGTCCGAGAACATCGAAGTGGACTTCGCGGCCACACCCGGCTACACCGTGGCGCACATTCCCACGCGGGGCAGCGAGAGCGCGGCCGGCCATCTGTCGATTGGGGAGCCCAGCATCATTGCCTCGTGCACCGGCTTGCCCGTAGTGTCTGATTTTGCCTGCGCCGACATGGCGGTCGGCGGCCAGGGCAACGTGTTGCATCCGTTCGCGGACTGGGTGATGTTTCGCCGGCCCGACCGCGTGAACGCCTGCCTGCATTTGGGCGGCTTCGCAAGCCTCACGGTGGTGACGCCGGATATCAACGACGTCCTCGCGTTTGACGTGGGGCCGTGCCTGTTGAGCATCGACAGCTCGGTGCGGCTGCTCACCCACGCGACCCAGACACGCGACCGCGACGGGGCCATCGCCGGGAAAGGACTGGTCATCGACGAGTTCCTCGAGTATCTGCTGAGCCATCCCTATTTCACGCGGGTCCCCCCGAAGAGCACGAGCCGCGACGAGTTCGGGCCGGAGGAGTATCTGCGGGACGCCTTGAACGGCAGACGCGACCATTCCCTCGAAGACATGATTGCCACCGTCACCATGGCCGTGGGCTACAGCATCACCCGGGCCTTCACGCGTTTTGTGAATCCCAGCTACTCGATTTCGCGCCTGATCCTGAGCGGCGAAGGGCTCCGGAACCGGACGCTCATGCGCAACGTAAAGACCGGCATCAAAGATGCCGTTGTACGCAAGACTGACCGATACGGCATCGCATGCAACGTCGTCGATCCCCTCAGCGCCTGCATCCTGGGTAGCGAAGCCATTCTCGGCAACCCAACCAACATCCCCTCGGCAACCGGGGCCAAGCGGCAGGTCACCGTGGGCCGCATCACCATGCCCTGAACCTGCTCTCCTTGCCTTTGCCCTCATAGGGACCGCCCAAAACCGGCGGGCCGGTCAGCGAGAAACGATCTCCCAAATTGTGGGACCGGTGCCCTCAGCGGTCATCTTCACCACTTCATCTCTATCTTCATGACCCCTCCGGTTGTGGGATCCCTCCGGTTGTGGGACCGCTGCCCTCAGCGGTCATCTTCACCACTTCATCTCTATCTTCATGACCTCTCCGGTGATGGGATCCCTCCGGTTGTGGGACCGCTGCCCTCAGCGGTCATCTTCACCACTTCATCTCTATCTTCATGACCTCTCCGGTGATGGGATCCCTCCGGTTGTGGGACCGCTGCCCTCAGCGGTCATCTTCATATCTTCTCCTGGGTTTCCATTGTCAAATGACCGCTGAGGGCAGCGGTCCCACAAAGAACGGGGTAGAGTTTAAGAGAGCGGCAAAGCAGCCCGCTGGGGGCAATGGGCTGACCAGGCCGAAATGGCTTTTCCCCGAAGCGGATGGGATCGTGTATTCTGTTATGGACATCGGCCACAGTACAGTTGACGGGGGAGAACATGCCCGCACTATCCTGGAACGAAATCCGCCAGCGCGCCATCCAGTTCTCGCGCGAATGGAAGGGCGCCGCCGATGAACGCGCGGAAGCCCAGACCTTCTGGAATGAATTCTTCAACGTGTTCGGCATCAAACGCCGCACCGTCGCCTCCTTCGAGGAACCCGTCAAGAGCATCCAAGACACCTACCACTTCATCGACCTCTTCTGGCGGGGTAAGCTGCTGGCGGAACACAAAACCCGGGGAAAGAGCCTCGAAAAAGCGGAGTCCCAGGCCTTTCAGTACATCCAGGAACTCGCGTCATCGGGCCGCCACGACGAAATCCCCCGCTACGTCATCCTCAGCGATTTCAACCGCATCGTACTGTTCGACCTCGAACCCGAGGAAGAAACCGAAGGCCCGCTCCGCACCGAGATCCACCTTGAAGACCTCCACACCCAGGTCAAGCATTTCGCCTTTCTGATCGGCCAGAAGACCCACAAATTCGGCGAGGAAGACGAGGCCAACCTCAAGGCCGCGGCCATCATGGCCGATCTGCACGACGCGGTCGCCGAAAGCAATTACGACCCCCACGCCCTCGAAAAGCTCCTCGTGCGCATTCTGTTTTGCCTGTTCGCCGACGACACCGGCATCTTCGAGCCCGCCCAGTTCGAGCTGTTTATCACGAACCGCACCCGGGACGACGGCTCGGACCTCGGCCCTCAGCTCAATGCCCTTTTCGAGGTGCTCGATAGCCCCGAAGACCGGCGGCCCCGCTATATCGATGAGGACCTCGCCGCATTCCCCTACGTCAACGGGGAACTCTTTGCCGAACGCCTCCCCACCGCGGGATTCAACCGCGCCATGCGCACCGCCGTCCTCACCGCCTGCCGCTTCGACTGGTCGCGCATCTCGCCCGCCATTTTCGGCTCGCTGTTCCAGG
>CAZFOG010000088.1:0-15824 GCA_964520685.1 uncultured Nitrospiraceae bacterium
CAGTATCTCCGGGATCTGCCGGAACCCCACCGTTTACACACGCTCTCCACCCGCGTGCGGACCGGGCTGTTTCAGCCCTACGGATTTGAACAGTGGTGGGGATACGATGCGATGTTTCCCAAACGCACCCGTACCTTTGTGGCGGAACTCGACACGGATTTCTGGGTCAGCGCGGAACCGGCATGTGCGCTTTCGCATTATCTTCACCGTGTTGATTACATGCCTTTGTTCCCGATCGACGAACCGGGCCGGTTCACGCCGCTCACCGAATTGGACGGCATCGCCGTGTATGCGAACAACGGGGCGCTTCCGAGGGCGTATCTGGTTTCGACTCCGAAAATCGTATCCGGTGAGGATGATCTTTTTGCTTTCATGCGAAGTGAGGACTTTGATCCAAGGCGGGAGGTCTTGGTACAGGAAAAGCCCGAGGGATGGCCTGTCGACCGTAACGAGACTGCGCAGAAGGCGTCTGGAACCGCCCGGGTTACCGAGCGCGCATCCACGTATGTAGAAATCCAAACGGAAGCCGAGGCCCCCCGCATACTGGTGTTGGCGGATGCCTTCTATCCCGGCTGGAAAGCGTACGTTGACGGGGAAGCGGTTCCGATCTTTCCCGCGAACTACGCGTTTCGGGGCACGGTTGTGCCCGCGGGCAGGCACGAAGTGCGTTTCGAATACCGGCCTGTATCGTTCTTTGGAGGTCTGGCACTTTCAATCGCGGCCATGGTGGTAAGCCTGCCCTTTGCGGCCATGGCGCCACGCAAACGGAAGACATGATGCACGAGAAAATAGAGCAGCGGCGGTCATCTCCGCTCGGTTGGCGGGAAGTGCTGGTCCATGCCCTCCTGCTTATCGTGCTCTTGGCCGTCCTGTTCCCCGGCGTATTCTTTCGTGGCGAATTGGCGGTGCCCGGAGGCTGGTTGACGACCGTCAAGCCATGGTCGCACCACATGCCGCCCGAAGCCGAATCGCCCAAGAACTGGCTGACCTCAGAGGTCTTCGTCTTTTTCACCAAGACATTCTTCATCACCCAGAAAGCACTCGAGGCGGGGGAGTGGCCTCTCTGGAATGAATACGAGATGATGGGCATGCCCCAGTTGGCCAATTACCAGAGCACACCGTTCTATCCTCCCCGCCTGTTGCACGCCTTTCTGGAGCTCTATGTGGCGACCACACTGTACGTCGTGCTCAAGCTTTGGCTGTGCGGGATGAATGCGTATATTTGCGGACGCGGCATTGGCCTTGGCCGGCCGGCATCACGTTTTTTTTCGGTCGCGTGGATGCTGAGCAGTTTCAACCTGATGTGGGCGTACTGGCCCGAACCGGACATCGCAGCCTGGACGCCCACCCTCCTGCTTGGCGTCGAGTGGCTGGCCCAGGAGCGCTGGCGACGGGGCTTTTTCGTTTTCTCTTTTGCGACGACTATCCTGATGTTGGCGGGGCACCCCGAAAACGCTCTGTCGGTTAGTATGGGCGTGGGCATCTACTTTTTGCTGCGGTTGCTCTGGCTGCGCAAGCGCGGAAGAGCCTTATGGAAAGCCCTGGGACTCGCATCCGCAGCTTGGGCCATAGCGCTGCTCGTATCCGGGCCCCTCGTCCTTCCTTTTCTCGAGTACATGGCCAACTCCCACACTGTCGGGCTCCGCGACAAGAGCAGCCTCGACAAACATTTCATTCCTCTCGGGGGATTGGTGGCGCTGTGGGTTCCCCGTTTCTACGGGACCACCGCCGATGGCAATTACTGGTCCCAAATCGACCCCCGGTATATCAACAGCTCTTTCGTAATGATGATCTATCCCGGGCTGGCCGTCTGGCTGGGCATGGTCTCGCTGTTGTCGAAAGGACGGTTTCGGCTGCGACGTGTCGCGGTGTGCCTTGCCGTGCCGTGGGTGTTTCATTTTCTGATGACCCTGGAGCTGCCCGGCATACGGACGATACAGGAGTTGCCCCTGCTGAATGCGATGTGGCGCTGCTGGTACGTTTCGTTTTCCATGTTCGCCTTTGCTCTGCTCGGCGCATTGGGTATCGAGCATTGGTTTGCGCGCCGGCGTTCGCTCAAGTTCCTTGCGCCTCACGTCATTCTTGCCGGTATGGCGGGCTTGATTGTGTCTGGCGCTCTCCACCTGAACGGGCCTGTGATGCGCCAGTTGGGCATGCTGCCCTATGTTCAACGGGAGCTCGTGAGCGCCCTGGTCATTGCGGTCATCGGGGTAGCCCTCTTTGCGCTTGGGGGACGCTTTCATCGCCAGCGCCGCTGGTACGGGCTGGCCATCACGCTCCTTCTCGCGTGCGATCTCATGTACGCGGCCCGGGATATGCATCCAACGGCGCCACGAACCTGGGTTTTCCCGGAAACGGACGTCACAAACTATTTCAAGACCCAGTACCCCGAGCCACGGGTGGGCGTGCTCACGGCAGGGATCAACCCCGGGCTTTTCCCGCAATGCGGCATCGAGCAATTGTGGGGATACGACGGGATCTACCCCCATCGCAACATCCAGTTTCTGGGCCAACTCGGCATTCCGACCGCCGAAGCGGCCACGGCCATGGAACCTGTCTGCGGCATTACCCACTACCTTCACGACCCCCATAATCCCCCGCGAATGCCCATTGACGATCCGGCACGGTTCAGGAAGGTACTGACAGCCGACGGGCTCGAAGTCTACGAAAACCTCCGGGCGTTTCCGCGCGCGTTCCTGGTATACCACGCTAAGGTCGTCGAGAACCCGGACGATATGTTCGACATGATGGCGGACCCGGCTTTCGAGCCTCGGAAGATCTGCCTCCTCGAAAAGCCTCTCACCGAACCGCTGACAGCCATTTCTGACCTCTTTCCCCAGGGTGCCGAGGTGGTGGAACGAAGCAGCAATGAGGTTGTCGTTAAGGTGAGCACCCCGCAGGCGTGTATCCTCGTGCTGACTGATGCGTACTATCCCGGCTGGCGCGCCTCGATTCACGGAACCCCCACAGAGGTGTTCCCGGCATACAGCCTCTTTCGCGCGGTGCGCGTCCCGGAAGGCCACCATACCATCGTGTTCCGTTTTGCACCGTGGAGCTTCCGCATCGGTCTGGCGCTTTCGACAGCGGTGTTGGTCCTCGCCTCGCTCGGAGCGCTCTGGCAACTCCGGCGGCCCTTGAAGGTGAGCAGCGCTTAATCGGCCGGGAACAGCGCGTCGATAACCGCCAACTCATGCTCAGTAAACGCCAGATTGTCCAACGCGCCGACACAATCCTTCACCTGTTCGGGCGTTCGCGCGCCGATGAGGGCACTGGTAATGCGCGGATCGCGGAGCACCCAGGCGAGCGCCAGTTGAGCTACGCTCTGGCCGCGCGCCTTCGCCAGCTCGGCCAGTTTGCGAACCCGCGCCACCACATCCTCCGTAACCGCCTCTTTCCGGAGAAACCCGTCGGGATCGGCCGCCCGCGATATCTCAGGGATGGGATTCGAGGGATCAAGATACTTATTCGTGAGCAATCCCTGGGCCAGGGGGGAGAATACAATGACGCCCACGCCGTATTCCTCGGTGTACTCGAGCAAGTCATACTCGATCCAGCGGTGCATCATGTTGTAGCAGGGCTGGTGAATGGTGATAGGCGTCCAGTCGTGGCGTTTAATTGTCTCCGCCGCCTGCACGAAGAAGGCGCCCCGGTAACTGCTAACCCCGGCATAGAGCGCCTTGCCCTGTTTTACGATAAGATCGAGCGCTCCCAAGGTCTCCTCGAGGGGAGTCTCGGGGTCCGGGCGGTGCGAGTAGAAAATGTCAACGTAATCCAAACCCAAGCGTTGGAGGGACTGATCAAGACTCGCTACCAGGTATTTCTTGCTGCCCCATTCGCCGTAGGGTCCCGGCCACATGCGGTAACCCGCCTTGCTCGAGATGATCAGCTCGTCCCGGTGGCTGCTGAAATCTTCTTTCAGGATGCGCCCCGTGCGCTCTTCGGCGCTGCCGGGTTCGGGACCATAGTTATTGGCCAGGTCGAAATGGGTTATCCCCAGGTCGAAGGCCGTGCGCATCATCGCGCGGCAGGTCTCGTGGTCCGCCCGCGTGCCGAAATTGTGCCACATCCCAAGTGAGATGGGAGGCAGCAACAGCCCGCTGGTACCGCACCGCCGGTACGTCAGCTTTTCGTAGCGGTCATTGTCGAATGTCATCTCTGGCTCCCCGTTATGCCGTTGTTGAGCGCGCCCTGGCCCTCATTGGCGAATTCACCACAAAGATGGCAGAATACCGCCGTGACAGTCAAAACACATCCAATAACCGGGCGTGAACTTGTGTTTCAGGGGGCCGTTCTGGTCCTTCTGTTGGCCGTCCTGTTCCCGGCAACATTTCTGAGAGGCGAAATCATCCTGCCGGGAGGGATGCTGCTCGATTCACCGCCTTGGAATGCCTCCGCGCCCGAGGGCTTCCAACCACCTGCAAACTGGCTCCCGCAGGAGACTCTGATCCAGACCCATTTCTGGTTTGCCCTGTCGAAGGAAGCCCTGCACGACGGCGAATGGCCGTTCTGGAATCATCTTCAATACGGCGGCATGCCGTTGATTGCCAACTTCCAGAGCGCGGTATTCTTCCCGCCGAGGCTCCTTCATCTGTTTCTGGACCTCAACACCGCCACGACACTCTATTTTCTTCTTCGCCTCTGGTTGTGCGGCATGTTGTGCTATTTATGCGCTCGGGAATTGCGGCTGACCGCGCTCGCCGCTTCGTTCGCGTCCCTGGCCTATATGGCCAGCAGTTACAACATCACCTGGATGTATTGGCCGTTGCCCGGAGTCGCCGCATTTCTGCCGCTCGCACTGCTGGGCGTGGAATACATCCTGCAGCGACGCTATTCCCGGGGGTTCTTCGCGTTCTCATTCGCCGCGACCATGCTGTTGCTGGCCGGTCATCCCGAAACCGCCTTCACGGGGTGTTTTGGAATCGGCGTGTACTTTCTTGTTCGGCTGGTGCTCTCGCGGCGAAGCACTGGTCCGGTCTGGAAACCCCTGCTGCTTCTCTCGGCCGCCTGGGCGCTCGTTCTGGCCGTATGCGCGGTGCAGATCTTCCCATTCGTCGAATACGTGCCCCACAGCCATGCCATGCTTCCAGCGCTCACTCGAGCCTCCGCGTCGCACTATGCTCTGCCTCTCGTGACGTCCGTGCTGTTCTTCGTGCCCCGGTTCTTTGGTCTTACCGCCGATAATACCTTCTGGCTGGACCACCCCGAGAACTCGAACCTCGTAGCCTTCATTTACCCGGGCCTTGTGGTGTGGGCTGCAATGGCCCTGCTTACTGCGAAGGGCTCGCGGCGGCCAACACAGCGTCGCCGCGTGCTCGCACTGACTGTATGCGTTGCAGTACAACTCCTCCTGGCATTCGACATCGATATTCTGGCCCCGCTCCATCAGGCGCCTTTGTTCAAATGGATCTGGCAGCGCTATCACATGACCTTTGCCATGCTTGCCATCCCGCTGCTGGGCGCGTTCGGCCTTGACCACTGGTTTCAGAAATCACGCACAATTGCCGCTCTACTCCGGCCGGCAATCTTCCTGATGGTTCCCGTCGCCTGGGTAGGTATCCTCGTTGCGTTCTATCACCGGTATCTCGTTCTCGAGGGCCTCCATGTCTATGTATTGCACCAGGTCCTGCTCGCAACCGCCATCCTGGGCGCGGCACTCCTTGTGATTCTGGTTCATACTCTTGGGCTTCAACGCAGTCGCCTTTTGATTGCCGCCCTGTGCATGATTGCTTCCGCGGATCTGGCCATCGCTGCTCGAAACCTCTTGCCCACAGCACCCAGAGACTGGATGTATCCCCCGACAACACTTACGGACACCCTCAGCAAACTGGAAGGCCCCAACCGGTTCAGTGTTTTCAGCGCCAATATCGAACCCGGCCTCCTGCAGATGTACGGCATCGAGCAACTCTGGGGAAGTGATGGTATCTCCCCGTACCGCATTCTTCGCTTCCTCGACGAAACCTATCCGGAAGCCTGGGACACTATCGAGCCGTTGTGTTCGGTGAACTATTACCTGTTTCGCGAGGAATCCCACGATCTCGCGAGCATGGACCCGCGTTTTCGCCACGTAACAACCCTTGACGGCATTCATGTCATGCGCAATACACGAGCCTATGATCGCGCGTTTCTTGTGCCCCGCCTGGAAGTGATCGAAGACGTGGATGCCCTCTTCGAGCGCATGCGGGCGCCCGAATACGACCCGAAGGCCGGTGCCCTCACTGAGGTTCGCCCGCAAACGCCCCTGCCCGAGGCCTCGGCAGCCGATTTAGGCTCCGCACAGGTGACTCACCGCTCCCGTAATGACATGACCGTCGAGGTAAACGCCGCTGAGCGTTGCCTGCTCGTGGTAACGGATGCGTATTATCCCGGCTGGCATTCGTATATCGACGGGCAACCGGCGGAACTGTTGCCCGTCTATCATGCGTTCCGCGGGGTGATCGTGCCCGAGGGCAGCCATACCGTCACCTTCCGCATGCAACCGGCGTCATTCTATGCGGGTCTCGGGGTATCGGTGGTTGCGCTGATCATTGGGTTAATGGCGGGCCTTCATGTGTTGTTGCGAGGCAGAAGCACAAGCGTCCGGCCTGTGCATTCGCGGCTTTCGGGAGGAGCTTGAATGAGCGGGGAAGGACTACGCCGGTGAACAAGAACACGCGACGCGTCACAGGACGGGAGTTGCTGTTCCACGCCCTGCTCTTGTTGGCAATGCTCGTATGTCTCTTTCCCGGGACGTTTCTCCGGGGCGAACGCACGGCCCCCGGGGCCCTGCTCTACGAACAGGCGCCCTGGAAGCATTACCGGCCCGCGGACCTGGTCTCTGTGAAGAACAGTAACACGTCCGAATACCTGTCGTTTTTCGCAAAACTCCATGCCGCCGAGCATATGGCCCACGAAAACGGCGAGTGGCCGCTTTGGAATCCCCTCGAGTTGACTGGTGTGCCTTTGCTGGCGAATTACCAGAGCGCCGTTTTCTTCCCTCTGCGAATTCCCCACTGGTTTCTAGAACCATTTCTCGCCGACACCATCTTCCTGCTGTTACGGCTCTGGCTCTGCGGTTTCACGGCGTACTTATGTGCCCGGGGCATGGGCCTGAATACCGGGCCCTCACGTTTTTTCTCGCTGGCGTGGATGATGAGCGGCATGTGCATGAACTGGTTCTACTGGCCTGAGCCTCAAGTGATGGCACTGCTGCCCCTCATTCTCCTGGGAACCGAGTATTTGCTGTTAAGGCAATACCGCCGCGGATTTGCCACGCTGACCGTTGGAGGGATACTTATCCTGTTGGCGGGGCAACCGGAAACGGCTTTCCTGGGATGTCTGGGGATCGGTGGATACTTTGTGGTCCGGCTCGCCCTGCAGCGGCCCTCGGGCAGGGAGTTGTGGCATCCTCTCGCGCTTGGCGCGGGCGCCTGGTGCGTGGCCCTGCTGGTATGCGCGCCTCAAATTTTGCCCTTTGCCGAATACGTGCTGAACAGCAATGTTTCGGTGACATCCTTTGAGCACACCCTTTCTAAGTACTCAGGGGTGCCTGTGCAGGCGCTGGTTTGTCTTGCCGTGCCCCGGTTCTTCGGTATGTCAGCGGATGCGAATTTCTGGCTGCACGAGGCGGATAACTCGAATACAACGGCGTATCTTTATATCGGCGCCGTGACATGGGCGGCGCTAAGTTTGTTGTTTGCCCGAGGTAAGTATTCTTCCCGCATGCGTGCCCAAGTCATTGGACTGACGGTGCCCCTTGCCGCCGGTATCTTTTTCGCCCTGCGTTCGCAACCTATCGAGGCAATCAACCAGCTTCCGGTATGGAAATACTGGTACATGACCTTTCCCCTGATGGCCCTGCCGCTGCTCGGGGCGCTGGGTATACAGTATTGGACATCGGCCCCGCGGAAGGTTCGTGACATGGTCATTCCGGTTGCGGCATTGCTCTTGCTGTTCGTGTTTGCAGCAGGGCTGTACCTCTTTCATAGACCCGTGCTCGCCATGAAGGATTCAGACGGTTACGTGCTGCGTCAGGTACTGTTTGCGTTTGTCTTCGCGGTTCTTGGCATGGCCATTGCGGCCGGAACCTGCTTTCGGGTGCCTGCGAGGATTGTTGCGGGCATGCTGGTATTGATTCTGGCCGGCGATATGGTATTCACGGCTCGCGATCTGTTGCCTACGACGCCGAAACAGCACCTATATCCGGAAACACGATTGACCTCCGAACTGCGGGCTTTGGGGCACCCAACCCGGGTCAGCGTAATCACCGCGGGAATCGATTCAGGACTGTTGCAGCCTTACCGCATCGAACAACTGCACGGATACGATGCCTTGTACCCGAAACGCATCATCGAATACATGGAGGAGGCCTATCCCGAGGCGTGGAAACAGGCGGAGCGGTTGTGCTCACTCGAGTATTACCTGTTTCCGCATAAGGCGGACGACCGGAGCGGCATCCCAGCAGCAATGGAATTCGTGGCAACCGCCGATGGCATTGATATCTTTCACAATTCAGCAGCCTTACCGCGGGCTTTCCTGGCACCTGTACTCGAGACCCTCCAAGATTCAACGGCCGTTTTTCATCGCATGCGCGATCCGGCCTTCAATCCGGCGCAAGTGGCTCTTACAGATGCCCAAGTTGAGGCTTTCACCGCGTCAACAAGGACTGAATCTCCGGGCAATGCTGAAATTGAGGCGTGGACGAGCACACGCGTTTCTGTCGCGGTTAACCCGTCCACTCGGAGTGTCTTGGTGCTTACCGATGCGTTCTACCCCGGATGGAACGCCTATGTAAACGGTGCCCAAACGGAGATCGTCCCTGTCTACCACAATTTTCGCGGAGTCATCGTGGAACCCGGCGCATCCCGCGTGGAATTTCGTTTCGAGCCCGCTTCATTGCGCATGGGACTATGGGCATCATCCCTCTCGATGTCCCTTATGGTGCTTTGGGCCGTTTGGACCCTTACGCATCGGCGGTGTGATCGGTCTTGCGCGCCTGAATAACCATAATTGAACCCATTACGTACCCGTGGTCCAGGATTTCGTACCCCCGGGATTCGAGGGCCGAACCGAGGGTCGAGAAGGTGTAATGGGTGACGTGCTCGTGAGCGTAGGCATCGGGAGCCGCCTTTTCGTAAAGATACTCGAAGAAACACCACAGGCGGCTGTCGTAGTCCGGGGTTCCAATTACCAGGACACCGCCGGGCTTAAGAACACGGGTAAGTTCGTCGATGAAACGCCCGTTTTCGTTCGGAATATGCTCGATCACCTCTGACGAGACCACGCATTCAAACGACGCATCGGGGAACGGGAGAGACAATCCATCCGCGGCAGCCAGCAAGGGGCTGAAGCCGCGCATGTACCGGAGTTTCTCGGGCCGTATATCGACGCCGAAACCACTTGAGAGATCGGCGATAAAGCGGCCGCTTCCGCACCCGACATCCAAGGTCCGGGCATCGGTTTGGGCGAAACGGATAAGAAGGCGGTAGCGTTTGCGCTGCCAATACCGCTGGAGGGGAATCCGGCTGTTGAAGGCACGCAGATCATAGTCGGCGCATTCGACCGAGTTGCGCATACGCCAGAGTGCACGAAAGCTTGTCAAACACTCGAGGCCCAGTCGAACCCCATGGGCCTGAGCCTTCCGGTAACTTTGCAGCTTGTAATGAAATGGAATTTCCTTGACGCTGATTCCGTTGCCGGCAAATTTCAGGAGGGTTTCCAGTAGAAACGCCAGCGATTTGGACCTGAATTCCAGGCGCCTGAACACACTGCGCCGGTACAAGCGAAACCCCGTCGACAAATCACGTATGGGGGTGGATAATGCCGTTGCGAAGAACCTGTTCATGGCCCAACTCAGGGCGTTACGGAGCCATGGCTGCTCAACGTGTGATAGTGGAACATAGCGCGAAGCAATGACCACATCAGCGTCTTCATGGGCCATCCAGAGTTTGCGCACGGCATCCATAGGGTAGGCCGCATCAGGATCCATACTAAGGACATAATCGCCTTTTGCCACCTGTACGCAACCGAGTATAAGGTCGCCGTAACCCGATGATTTGACGCCGACAAAGACCGCACCTTCTTGCTCCGCGATTCGCCGAACCTCTTCCAAACCTTCCTGGGCGGCAACAAGAATCTCGGACTGGGCCGGGAACCGTTCGAGGCCGGTCCGTAGCGCGTGAAGAACGTGTTGAAGACCGGCTGTATTGGCAAGGACCGGCAAAACAACCGAAACATCGCAACGGGTTTCTTGTTTCGTAAGCACCGGCCCAATTTCTCCTTACAGTCGGGTCTTGTTTCGTGAGAACCTCAGCGCATCTCTACCGCGCATCGACCTGTCCCGGCCTTCGTAAGAGGATAATAAGCGCTGCCAGTCCTCCTGCGAGTAGGGTTGCGACAGAAAGCCCTGCCCCAATTCGGAAAATCAGCGGAGCATACCAGAACCGGATGACGTGTTCTCCTGCCGGCACAATGACTCCCCGAAACGCGTAATATACGGGGAACAGTTCGGTGTGTGAACTGTCAAGCGATGCTTTCCAGCCGGGAAAATGCGTATCCGCCAAAACCAGCACACATTGCTGCCGGGCATTGACCTCGATCTCACAGGAGTTCAAGGTTCGAGCGGTTACTTCCGCTTCACCGAGATCAACGGTGTCCGTCTCTGGAAGAACAACACCAACCGGAGACTCGGTCACTGCGGTTCGTGCGGGATCGAAGCCCGGCTCGCAGATCCGCTCGAGCACGGCGTCGCCATCGGGAAGCACCTCGAGGTTACCCACGAGGCGTACCCGCGGAAAGGCATGCCGGTTTCGGCAAACATCGAATCCATCAATACTCGCGAGTAATTCAAGTTTCTCGGAGTCTTCAGTCATGCTTCCTGCTCGAAACAAGTAGTAATTGACAGCGGCCACCGGCTCCATCACATCCCATGCCCGCGGGTAGCAGATTGTCCGGAACGTGTGTAGCCGAACCGGAATGAGGGCATCATACCCATAGAATTGTTCAACTCCGTAATACACGTGAGGACCTGTCATGATCTCGGCTGAGAGAAGACTAAATCGGGCGGGTCCGGGTAAAGTTGCCATGTAAGGGAGCAGCTTGTTCTTCGGCTGAACATACTCTTGAGGCGTTGTGGGGCGAAGGTCGCGTGCGGCAACGAGCAGATCAACCGCAAGCACCAGCACAAGCGCATACGCAAGTATTTTGGGCTGATTCAAGATGCACCGGAGAGCCAGAATGACAACGCTGAGGGCGCCAAAAAACAAGGCCAGCACGACCTGGAAGACTACGTAGCCGACAAGGCCCTCCGCCTCCAGAGTGGGCCAATGGGAAAGCAACAGGAATGAAACATTTGCCACAATCACAAATGCGGGGATTAGCAGCGGCCAAAGGTCAGACTTAACCCGGGGATGGGAAACCCATCTGTCAAGGCCAATGGCTCCAAAAAGAGGAGGAAGAAACAGAAAGAAACAGATAAAGTACACGCGGTGTATTGTGCTGAACAGGGGCAGAAAGTCCGCGAAAGCTGAGATGGGGTGATCGAAGGCAAGAAGCACACAGATCAACACTACGGGCATCATGCAGAGGAGTCTGTTCCTGTTGAGTCTGCCGGATATCCTGCGCAGAAAAAGAGGCGCCATGCAAAACCACACGGCTATGCCTGGATATAGCAGCCCAATGAAGTTCGAGTTCAACATGACGGTTTGACCGGGCAGAAAGGGATTCTCCCGCGTGAAGCGCCAGAGATTGTCATCGGTTGTAGCCCCGAAGAAGCGGGGGACCCATAGAGCAGCCGCTGCTTCCCCCGGTATAGTCGGCACAATACGCTCGTTAATCGTGCCCTCGATTCGTTCCCCAAAGGTCGAGCTATGGATGACGTATTCCAGAAAGGGAAGCACTTGAATAGAGGTTGCGAGTAAAGCGATTACCCAAGGGGCGGCAAACACGCCGATTGGCGTCAGAACGGCCTTCTTTTCGCGCCAGTCAAGCAAAAGACGCAGCACGAAATATCCACCGAGGCCGGCGGCAAACCCAAAAGCACTTTCGGGGTGGCCTCCCAACAGCATCAGCAGACCGCTCCCAAGCATTAGGAAAAAGCCTTTTCTATACCGATGTGCCAGGATCCATTCCGTGGCCAAAAACAGAAGGGGCCACCACGCGCTGACGTCGAGGATGGTCCAAAGATACCAGTGAGTATTATACCCGCACAGCAGCCAGCCGAATGATAGAAACCGGGAAGCGCCGATGCTCAGACCGAGCCCTCGGCCGCATATGTAAGCTGTTGCCCCACAAAGCCATACACGCATCAGAAGAAACAAGGTACCGCCAAGAAAATGGCCGAACAGCGCGTCGAAAAGATGAGAGGGATAAAAGGGGGCGGTTTGATAATTGGCCGCCAGAGGGGCTCCGCAATTCATATAGGGTGACCAGAGCGGCCATTCACCATCGTCCAGCGCCTCCGTCATCGCGTAATAGAACGGAGCATACGCCGAAACATAGTCCAACACCTGGAGATTCTTCAGCGTTGGCGGATTCTCCGGAGTATACCGTTGCCAGGGGTCTCTATCGAGAAGGAGTGCTCCCGGATACAATAACTCGCCCCGGAAGAATGTGCCGGGAAACAAAACAGCGAGAGCAATCACGAGCAGCAGGGCCTGAATCAACAGTTCCCGCAACAAGATGGCCTGCGCGTTCCGTGTCCGGCTGTCAAGGGTATTCGTATAGAGAGTAGGCTGAGAAACCATAAACGAAGTGTACTAAAGCAATTCAGAGCCGGTCAACCGCACAAGATTCTACTTGCAGAAGGTTTTCCGGACGAGCCCATCATTCCGCTTCGCCGAACGACCGTCCAATCGTGCGCTACCCCATGATATTGTTTCTGTGCTAACATGGCTTCCGTGCTAACACGTTTTCTGCAGTTATTGATCTTGCTATGACCGGTAACAGCAACCGGCCACGTTCAGGAGTCATCATGATAGACGTGATTCTCATCAATCCCCGAACACAGTGGGACGTGAAAGGTATTACGACCCGCCTGCCCTTGGCGTGTCTGTACATCGGTTCCCTGCTCAAGGAGCACGGTTTTTCGGTGGAGGTCATTGACCAGCGGGTTAATGATCATTGGGCCGAAGACCTTCATCGTCTGCTGCGTGAACGCCCGCTGTGGGTTGGCGTCACTTCCATGACGGGGCGCCAGATTCAATGGGGGCTGAATGCCTCGCATATTGTCCGTGAAACCGACCCTGCGATTCCCATCGTATGGGGTGGAGTTCATCCCAGTATTCTGCCTGAACAGACGGTATCTCATCTTCTTGTGGATGCCGTTGCTGTAGGCGAGGGAGAACTGACCGCCTTAGAGCTAACCCAGACACTCCAAATGAGAGCAGCCAAGTCATCGGAAACGAACCTGGATCTTTCTCATATTGACGGGCTTGTGTGGAAATCCGACGGCAAAATCATCCGTAATAACCACCGTGCGCCGGGCGATATGAATGAATGGCCTCTGTTGGATTACAGCTTGGTCAAAATCGAAGATTACATTCTCGCCGAAGTGCGGGGTGAACGGTCTCTCCAGATGACCACCAGCCGTGGGTGCCCCATGCGTTGTGGCTATTGTTACCTTGGGTCGGTCCCGGACGGCCGCTGCTACCGGGCCGAAGACCCCGAGCGGGTCGTCAACCATATTGAGAAGATTACGAATTCCTTCAACATAGACGCGGTTCACATCATCGACGATGAGTTCTTTACACGGTTCAATCGTGCGCGTGAGATTTGCCGTCTTATCGTCGAACGCGGCATCAAAGTCACTCTGCGGGCCAATTGTCGTATTGATTATATCAATCGTATGGAGGAGGAAGACCTTCGTTTGTTCAGACAAGCCGGTTTCAAGCACATCTATCTAGGGGCGGAATCAGGCAGCGATCGCATCCTGGAGTTTATCAATAAGGGAATCACAACCAAGGACATTCTTGAGGCAAACCGGAAATTGAAACGGGCGGGTATTGCACCAAAGTTCAGCTTTGTGGCTGGCTTTCCCACGGAAACGATCCGGGAAGTAAAGGCAACCCTTAAGCTGATGGAGCGGCTGGTTCGCGAAAACCCCGAAGCGTATTGTACTCCGGTACAATTGTATAACCCTTATCCCGGTACTCCGTTATTTGATTACTCCCTTCAGGCGGGGATGCGGAATCCTTCCAGCCTTGAACAGTGGGTGGACTGGGCGTTCGAGGACGCAGGTTACAGTTGGCTCAAACCTCGCGAGAATCGGTTCTTGGAGAAGATAGCGATGTTCTCATTTTTTCTGGACGGGAAGACTGTTCCAGAATCCGCCACGAAATCCTGGTTTCGCTTTGCGGCGCGCTTGTATGGGGCGGTCGTCCGCCTTAGAGTCCGGTTGGGCTTCTACGCGTTTATGCCCGAAGTGGCCGCCATCCGTTGGGAATACGACAATTTGTCTCGCCGGAAGGACCGGGAGAGACGGACCCACTACGAAGTCCCAACGGATGCATGTATCGAGGATTTCGCTCCTCTAGCATCGAAAACCCCAGAACAGCCTGAATAACATGGCCTGCTGGTTGCGTCTTTGCATCTGGTTTGGATAGGATGTGACGTATCCAAACTCTAGATCAGAGCCGCAGGTATCCAATGGTGAACCAGCCCAGTTGCAAGCCCCTCACATCGAAAGTCCTGGTTATCCACGGCCTTGTGCTTGCGGCCCTGCTAGTCCCGCTGTTTCCCCGGGTATTCTTCGCCGGCGAAGTGACACTGCCTGGAGGGCTTCTCTATGAACACCCCCCTTGGGAACTTCATAAACCCGAGGACTACCGCCCCACTCCAAACAAGAACCTGATTGAAACCCTGGCTATGTTCCCCAAATTCTATGCCCTGGCGGACTGGACGCTCGAAGCGGGGGAGTGGCCTCTCTGGAATCCACTGGAACAGTTTGGCATGCCCCTGCTGGCCAATTTCCAGAGCACCGTGTTCTATCCTCCACGGCTGCTCTTTACGTTCATGGATGTGTACTGGGCGACGACCGTATTCGTCCTGCTGAAACTCTGGCTGGCGGGCATGACGGCTTTCCTGTGTGGTTCGGTCTTCCGCCTGGCCCGTCCGGCATGTACCTTTTTTTCTATCGCCTGGATGCTGTCCGGCTACAACGTCACATGGGCCTATTGGACCCCTCCCGATGTAAGCGCATGGGCGCCTGTTGTCCTCATGGGTGCCGAAATCATCGTGCAGGGCAGGTATCGCCGCGGCTTTTTCGCCCTGGCTCTGGGCGCCGTGATGCTGATTCTGGCTGGCCATCCGCAAACCGCGTTTGCCTTCGGCCTTGGCGTTGGTGGCTTTTTTCTGATTCGCGTCATCTCACGGAAGGTGAGAGGCGGTACCCTTTGGAAACCGATTCTTGCCGCGCTGGGCGCATGGATACTTGCCCTGCTGTTATGCTCGGCGCAGCTGGTGCCTTTTATGGAATACGTGCCGTGCGCGATTCGCGTTGCACAGACAGAAACCCACCTCCAGAGCCAGTTTATCCTGCCGCCAAGTGTCGCTGTAGCGTTCTGGTCCCCGCGTTTTTATGGTCATACGCTCGCTGGAACCTACTGGGGAACCCCCGATATCAACACCTCGTACATAACATCCCTTTATCCGGGCATTGTCGTATGGGTGGGTGTTTTGCTGTTGCTCACCCAGGCGCGGCTTTTATCACGAGCGCCATCGCCCGGAAACCCCCAATCTTCGTCAAACTCGCCAGCGGACTTGTCCATCACCCATTGCCGCAATCGCGTCATTGCCTTGTTCGTTCCTGCCCTCTTTCTCGCCTTGATGGCCTTTCCTTTCCCTGCCCTGCA
>CAZFOG010000088.1:15834-18057 GCA_964520685.1 uncultured Nitrospiraceae bacterium
CTCCCCGTCCTTGATACCCTGATGCGCTCCTATTACGTCGTGTTTGCCCTGCTCGCATTGCCCCTGCTGGCCGCGATGGGCTATGACTGCTGGTGGCGGAACGGTCGTAAAGGGCTTCCGTTGCTCATCACGACAGGCATTTGTGTGGGAGGCTTGACGGGCCTCTTCGCGCTTCACAAACTGTTGGCCCCACCCTCCGGGCCACATACCGAAGTTGTTCATCCCGTAGCCCAGGCCGCGGGATTCGCCGCCGCTGCTCTGGCCGTTCTCCTGGGGGCCCATTTCCGTAAAACCTGTTCGCACGCTTTAATATATGGCCTGTGTATCCTGGCGATTGCCGACCTTTTGCTCGCGGCACGCGCTCTGAACGCCACCGCACCCAAGGATTGGCTCTATCCCGGCATGGAGCTGACCGAGCGTCTTCAAGAGCTTGGCCCGCAAGCCCGGTTCAATTTCCGCTCGGCGGGCATCGACGCGGGGCACATGCACGCATACAACCTCGAAGCCGTGTACGGATACGATGCTCTCATGTCCCAACGGACCCAGGATTTTCTCTGGGGCTACGGCGAACTCTGTCCGTGGGCAAAGCGCGAACCGCTGTGCGCCATCGACTACTACCTGTTTCCAGAACAAGCGTTCAATCCCGAAGAAGCCGACCCCCGATTCGAACTTGTGAGCCTTCACGACAAGACCTGCATCACGCGCAACCTCGAGGCCTTTCCTCGTGCTTTTCTGGTCGGAGGAGCAGAAGTCGCCGGCAATATCGAGAACTTGTACGCACGGATGGGACAGGAGGATTTTGATCCCGCCGTAACGACGATCACCGATGAGCCACCCCGGCAGCCGTTACCAAACTCGAACAACCCGCGGCTGGGCTCCGCAAAGCTGATCGAGCGCAGCTACACCCGCGCTACCGTCGAGGTCTCAGCCAGGGAACCGGCAATTCTGGTGTTTGCAGACGCCTATTACCCCGGCTGGAGGGCCTGTGTTGATGAAAGCCCCGCCGAGATCTTTCCCGCATACGGCGCGTTCCGCGGCGTCATCGTGTCCGAGGGCACCCACCGTGTGACCTTCAACTACTTCCCCCGCAGCTTTCAAATCGGATTGCTGCTGTCCGTCACCGGGTGTATCGGCAGTAGCGCGGCCGCGGCGTATCTACTGCTCCGGCGCCGCAAGTCCGCTTGACTTGTTCGCCGTCCATTTGCTACGCTTTGCGCCGCTTGGCAAATTGCCAAATACCACAATTGAACGCATTCACGGGGCTGTAGCTCAGCTGGGAGAGCGCTGCGTTCGCAATGCAGAGGTCAGGGGTTCGATCCCCCTCAGCTCCACCAATGATACCAAGGACTTACGCGGTTCGGCGCGTAGGTCCTTTTTGCTTGGGGTTCCACCAGGGTTCCAAGCGGCCCTATTTTGGCCCTGTTTTGAGGCAATGCGCGTGCAGGCAAAGACGTGGTCTTGAAACCCTGACATCCTGCCCAGCGGCGGTAGGGTATCGCTCTCTACGTCCTGCCCCGCCTGGCACTTCGTTCGCATCGCTTTCCCCCTGGCCGCTGGCCTGCTTCTGGTATCATTGCCGATGTAATGGTAGCATCTCCTACGGAAGCAGGCTTGGCGACGGGGGCAGGAATCGAAGCCTGCACCGCCCCCACGGACTAGCAGCGGAGGGAGTAGCACAATGAGCGTATGGTTGGTGCGCGGAGGCAGACACGGGGAGCAGGAAGCCCAGGCGTTGGATAACGGCCTGGCATGCATCGGATGGATCGAAACATCCGACCTCTCGGAGGTAAAGAGCAAGGCCCAGCTCCGAAAGGTGCTGGAGCAGACGTACCCTAGATGGAATGCCAACCAGCTCGGAAACCAGCTCGCCCAACTGAACGCTTTCCTCTTCGAGATGAAACTCGGTGACCTTGTGGTTATGCCGATGAAGACCACCTCCCAAATCGCCATCGGTAAAATTGCGGGTGAGTATCAGTACCGCGAGGACCTCGGCAACACCCATCATGTCAGGCCCACGAAATGGCTGGTCACCGACCTGCCTCGGACGCGGTTTCAGCAGGACCTGCTCTATTCGCTTGGCGCTGCCATGACGGTCTGCCGCATAGCACGAAACAATGCCGAGGAACGGGTCAAGGTCGTGGCTCAAGGGAAGCCCGACCCCGGTTTTGGGAAGAACGGCGCGGGGACAGGCACCGAGATTATCGACGCTGCCCTACCCGACGT
>CAZFOG010000089.1:0-3594 GCA_964520685.1 uncultured Nitrospiraceae bacterium
TGGGCGTTTTGTTACCCATGAAGGGAGTATTAGGCAAAAGCTATCCGCTTGTCTTCCCCCGGATGCCTTACAGGTTCAGGCGCAATAGGGGGCTCATAGGAGATCTGCCTGGTTCTACCACGTAAACCGTACCGTCGCCAATCCTCGAGGGGGGACCTCCACGGTGAAGCCTTTTCCGCCCTGCAACGCCAGCTCTTGTCCGGGTTCTTCGCCGAGATTGCACAGATGCGCCATCTTGAGAGCCTGCGAGAACCGGACCGTTTCGGATACCGGGGTGTTTTCGGGATTCCACAGGCGCACGATGCCGCCGTTGCCGTCGGACGCGGGCTTTAACGCAGTGACGAGCGACGTGTTGGCATCGAGACGGCACAAGGAAGCGGCTTCGGGCAGGGATTCCGATTGGTGGCACCGGACAGGAGTTCGCGCTTCCTGCACCTTCCGCAGGGCCTTCACGGCATTGAAAGGCGCCGTAAAGGGCTGCAGCAGATACTCGAAATCCATAGGCCCAAGCAGTTCACCATCCGGTTCTCCCGCCGTGCCAACCGTCTGGTATGTCGACCTGAACAGGGTCAAGGCCAGTATGCGCTCTGGCGTCTGACTAACCTCGTATTCGTGCAGACCATAGGGGCAGAGTACGGCCATGCCGCCAGTAGCGTCCTGGATGCCGAAGAAGCTGGTGAATGCCGTCTCGGGATTGACCCGTTCGTGCCATTCCGCGGCTTCGGGCGGGATGTCGATGGGGCGCTCCACAATCGCGAACGGCGTTTCCGCGAACGAGGTTGCTGTCGAGATGGGGGTGGGGAACAGCACGCGCAGCCGATGGTCCTTGATTGTATTCTGGACGTGTGTGCGCACCCGCACGAACGGTGCGCTCTTCTCGATGGTTATAAGGTCGATGACGCGCAGACAGGACCGGTCATCAGCACGCCACCGGGTCTTGAGATCAAGCATGCGGGGAAGGTCGAATTCCCGCTCGACCCGGAACACGGCGCGCAGGGGGCCGTCTTCCTCCACAGCAACCTCCACGCGGCTCCCGGGCGTTTTGAATACAATGTCGTTGACCAGTTGGCCACGGGTCCAGCCGTCCCCCGCGTCGCCCGTGTCCTCGTACAGGAAAAGGGAAGAATAGGCTTTCCCCGAGGATTTATCGAGGAGGGATGCCGTCCCGTCCGGATGCAGTGTGAACGCGATTTGGCCGTTGTCCGCGCTGAGTGGTCCTGTGAGCAGACTGCCAGAAATGCGCGTGGCCGCTTCGGTGGGCTCGATGCGAAGGCCCGCGTATCCGCAGGCGGGCAACTTCATTGCTACGGCCAGATGATATACATCGCCATAGAAATTGGTATGGCGGCCGTTTCGTTTGATGCGTTTGTGAAGCGTGTCATGTTCGATGCGCGATAGCTGGAACGGCACCGGGGTGCCATCCTGCGCAGACAGCCGAAACCGGTTGATCGGCTCCCCTGTTGTCAGCCCGTCGACATACTTGGGCGCAAAGTCTTTCGGAAACGGAATGGCAATTTCGAAGAGCCCCTCGCGTTCGTACGGCAATGGATTGTGGACCACAACGTTCGCAAGGGCCTTATCCGTCACGCTCGCTTCACCGAGATCGGCGATGGTGCGCCGTACCAGGCCGTCCGCCAGCATGCGGCACTGGTCGAATCGGAACCGCATGTCGCGATGGACCTGATCGAGACTGCATCCGCAGATGGAATCGTGGGCATGATTCTTGAGCAGGTATTCCCAAGCCAACTCGAGGTAATGCAGGTTGGGCTGCCCGCCGCGCATGCGCGACATCAGAGCGATCGGTTCGACCCAGTATTCGAGCATCGCCTGGCACTCGTCGTTGGCTTTTTTGAGAGGGTATCGTGATGACAGGGTGTGGACGATCAAGTACTGTCCACCGCGTCCCGTCGTACGGCAGGGTTCCCGCAGTTCGCCCATGCGTTCCGGGAGCTCGTCTGCGTGGGCAGCCATATCCCGCCCGAACTCTTCCAACGATGCCCATACGAACTCGACGTCGGGATAGAGCTTCTCGAGTTTTTTCAGAATGGCGATGCTTCGCTCGTCCGCCGGATAATGGTCGATGGCATCCAGCAATAGCGCAATCGGTACAGCGCAGCGCTGACGCTCCTCGTTGAAATACGGTTTGAAATGTTCCTCGAACAGGCTGTCGTCCAGCGCATCCCCCTCGATCCTGTTGCGAAACTTGAAGAGGAAGGGCGCATAGCTTCCGTCGTCGCGGAGCTTGTACGTGGGCATCCTGCTTCCGTCCGGCCCCACCCATTGAAACATGGCGGGATAGTTCTCATCTTGCGCGCCCCGCCAGCAAATTCCGGCCTGCAACCCCAATCCCGTCATGAGCATCGGAAGGGCTGCAATATGCCCAAACTGGTCAGGCGTGTACGCGAAACTCATCGCGGGTACGCCCAGATCCCGGCAGACCGCCCGGCCCTTTAGGATATTCCGTATATAGCTCTCGCCGGATATCAGCCACTCGTCGGGAAGGACATACCAGGGTCCGGCGATGATGCGCCCCGCCTGCATCAGGGCCACAAGCCGGTCGCGGTTTTCAGGGCGAACGAGCAGATAGTCCTCAAGCACGACCGCCTGGCCATCCAGGTGAAAACATCTGTAGTCGGGTTCACGCTCCAGCAGGTCCAGAAGGTCGTCCACAAGTTCCACAAGCCACATGCGGAACTCCTGAAACGGTTCGTACCATTCGCGATCCCAATGCGTTCCCGGACAATAGTATGCGCGCATGAATGCCGGCCGTCCTTTCTGTGATAGCAGCAAACCCGGTTAGTTGCTCAGTACCGTCATGTGATGTCTTGATGTGTCGTCAGGGTGGATCATTCAGTAGAGAATCCGGCATCCGGGGAGTGCTTTCTGAAGGTCTTCCCACCCCTGCGCCGTGATCCTCGTCTGGCGAATATCAAGTTCTTTCAGCCCTTTCAGATTCTTAATGGGTTCGAGATCCTTGTCGCCCGCTTTCAGGCTCCAAAGACTCAGCACCTGGATGTCATCAGGTTTGAGTTCTTGGAGAGGCGTGATGTGATACGTTTCCAACTGCAGTTTAACATCCTGGTTCGGCGGTATACCGACCTTCCCCTGCGCATTCGCTACACGCTCCCACGGTTCGCGTTCCGGAGCCCCCGTTCTGCGCAAATACACCGTGCCGAGATTCTCGTCTTTCGGGAAGACCAGGACTTTGGCCAGTTCGTTGCCAAAGACCGGCTTGACAACCTTTTCTTCTACCGGTTCCTCCACCGTTTGTCGAGGAGCGGTATCCGGCGCCGTTTCGGCGGCGTCTTCGGAGCTGTCCGCGGCTTCCACCGATACTTCGGGAGCAGCGGAATCGTCGGCCGCGAGTTCGGTCCCGGCCGGTTGCTCTGTTGTCTCGCCCGTATCCGCACCTTCTTCCGGTTGCCCGGCGTCCGCGGATTCCGGCTTCTCGGGGCCGCCGGCATCTTCCTCGTCAAGACCTGTCGCGGCGTCATCCGTCAGCGAATCGTCCAATGCCGGCATGCCCCCGAGGGGAGAACTGCCCAATTGGGCGAGCACGTTCGGGTCCGCCTGTGACATCATCTCCTTCGTCAT
>CAZFOG010000089.1:3694-17990 GCA_964520685.1 uncultured Nitrospiraceae bacterium
TGGAGACGCGCTGGGCGCACCGGGAACTTCGCCGGCCGGTGCGGCTGGCGTGTCACCTTGCGGCGCCTCTCCACCCTCCGCCGATGCCATGTGACCTGCTGGAGGAGCGGGTCGCGGCGGCGCGCTGGCGCCGCCATCGTCTCCGCCTCCACTCCGGACGATCACCACAATTGCGGCAGCGAGTAACAGAGTCCCCATGAGTCCGAACCCGGCAAGGTTCATCAACTTCTTGTTCTTATTTGCCGCAGCGAACTGAGGCGGGGTGGCGTAAGCAGGCGCCGCATCACGGTCCGGCATTATCGGCGGAGGCCCCCCCGAGCCCGGTGTTCCCATCGGTGGCATGGGCGGCGGCCCCGGAGGCGTCACATTCAGTGCGGCCTTCAATTGCTCGCCACGCGCATCGCCCAGCGCCGTCAATCGATCGCAAAGCGCGGCCGATTCCTGGACGCGGCTCAGCACACCCAGCACACGTGCCTTGAAATACATGATGTCCTGATTGTTGGGCACTGCGTTGTCCAACCGGTCAAGAACCTGGAGCGTCTGCTCGTACTGCTGCGCCTGGAACAGAGCAGCCGCCTGTTGAAAGCCCTGCCTTACTTCTTCTGCATTCATTGTGTCTTCACCACCCTGTCTCAAACATGAACGATTGCCACGCTAGCACCAGCTTCTCGAGAATAGCCTACAACAGACTATGGTAGGCTAACCTGCAAACCGGAATCAAAGGGAGAGCCCTTGGGCGCCTTTGGGTGAAGCCCAGGGACCGTTGTGTTTGTCATGCGAATTCTTGTTGTAATTGCGGAATCGAAACGCTAACGTATCCACCATAATCACGAGAAGTGAGGAAACACCGAAAACATGGCCAATTATGCGAATGTCTGGCCCGCTGGCGGGTTATTCACGTTCTCGGGTCTCGACGGTGATACCGTGTTTCATGAGCCATTCGTGGCCTCGGGCGTATCCAATGGCATCGGATGGGACTTCTGGCTGAAGCCGCGCCTTGTAGTGCAGCCCATGGCCGGGACCGCAATCGTGAACCCCACGCTCGATGCCGAGGCGTTTTGTTTTACCGATTGTTGGGATCTCAGCGTCCTGGCAGGAGAGGCAACCGGGCGGATGCGCGGGGCGTTCCTGGACCGTGCTTCCCTGTTGATATCCATCGAGCTGAACGCTTCCGGAGCCCCGGTCTATCCCGAACTGGTTGTAGACGGCGAGCAAGATGGAGACTGGTCAGAGCGCAGTGTCGAACGAGACAAGTGCTGGGTGGCTGTTATCCAGAGTGAACCCGCCCGGATTCGGTCGTTTGCCGTTGCAATATCCTATTCGAACGCGCGAGAGGCGCTGGAACGTGCCCGCAAAGCTCTGGTGGCCGATATTAATGCCGCCATGGAGATGCGCCTCCGCTTGTATGCGTCGGTCCGCGCTCCCAAGCGCCTCACGGGCAACGACGAAGCCATTTTCTATAAAGCCATTAGCGTGATTAAGGCCAACTTTGAAAGTGCGCAAGAGGATATCCCCTGCCGCTGGAGCACTCCCGACCGCATGCCGCACCGGCGCATGTGGCTATGGGACTCCGCGTTCCATGCGGTCGGGGCGCGGCACCTGTCGACCCGGCTCGGGGAGGACGCACTCTATGCCCTGTTTGCCAAACAGCGGGAGGACGGCAAACTCTCCCTCGCCGTCCATCCCGGCAAAATGGAGTTCGAGGAGCACGATACCCAGCCCCCGATTGTCGCGTGGGCAGTCTGGAAACAGTTCGAGCATTCCGAAAATGAGGGATTTCTCGAGCGGGTTTACACCAATCTGGCCCGCTATCTCCAGTGGTTCGAGCAACACCGTAAGAACAGCAACGGCCTGTATGGCTGGTATGTCCGCACCGACGAGGATCCCATCAAGGCGGCGCGCGGCGGGGAATCGGGCATGGACAACAATCCCCGTTTTGACACAATCACCTCGAATACTGCCGTAGACCTCTGCAGTTATCTGGCGGGGGAATACCTCGTCATGAAAAAGATCGCCAAGAAGCTGGGATACGCCGATGACGTGGCCAAGTGGTATCGCCGCCAGCAAGCCATCGTCGAGCGCGTCAACGCCCTGCTGTGGGACGACGAAGACCGCTTCTACTACGACCTGGATCAAGACGGCAAACCCATCCTTATCAAGACGCCTGCCGGCCTGTTGGCCCTGCATGGCCACATCCCCGATCATGATCGTGCAGAAGCCTTGCGGACGCATCTAATGAACCCTATGGAGTTCTGGACGTTCTTTCCCGTCCCAACGGTGGCTCGCGATGAAGAGTCGTTTTCGAAGGACTTGTGGCGCGGTCCCACATGGCTCAACATCGACCTGCTGTTGTTCTATGCGCTCGAGCAATATGGATATCTCGAAGAAGCCCGGTTGCTAGCGCGAACAGCCGTCGACGAAGTCAATCGCTGGTACAGACGGACCGGCTGTATCCATGAGTATTACGACCCCCTCGGGGAGATGCCGCCGCCAGAACTCCCTCGTAAAGGCGCGCCGGGCACCGCGGGCGGCGTTGGATTCGGTGTCATTGCCGACTATCATTGGTCCGCCGCCGCCATCGTTGATTTGCTCTATGCAATCTGTTGAATTCCCGCAGGCCCGCTCTTACAATGCCGCTCTTGTCACGGGCGTGGCCCGGGCCAGTGGATTTCCGCAGGGTTGCCATTTGTCACCATGACCGACATCGAAAAAGAACTGTGGCTTGCTATCGAGGGCGGCGGGACCAAGACGCGCATTCTCCTGGCGGATACGAATCGCACTGTCCTGGCCCGGCAAGTGGGCGGGACTTCTTCCGGCTTGTATGTTCAAGCTCAGGACTACGCGGCCTATGCCTCGCGCATGGGGGCGCTGCTTCAAAACATCAAGGAGGCGGCCGATGCAGTCCCGGGAAGGGTCTCGGCTGTCGGGCTGGCCGCGCCTATGGTCCGGGAACTGGTGACGAATCTCGTCCAAGATATTCTTGGAGAGGTGGAGTTTGTTTTTACGTCGGAGGCGGCGGTTGCGCTGGCCTGGCACGACCTCACCTCAGGCGTCAGCATGGTGGCCGGCACCGGGGCGAGCTGCGTGGCTCTGAACGAGCAGGGGCTGGGCGCCGCGTGCGGCGGTTTCGGTCCCCAGTTCGGCGACGAGGGCAGCGGCTACTGGATCGGACGTGAGGCTATCGCCGCTGCCATGCGCGAGAAGGACGGCCGGGGCCCAAGAACCGCGCTTACCCAGGCCTTGTGCGCGTTTTACGAGATCGGCCACATTATGGAAATCTACAAGCTTCGCGGTCCCGGAGGCCATGTGGCGGGGCCTGAGGTCGCCGCTTGTGTGCCGGTGGTGTTTGAAACGGCCCGCGCGGGCGACTCGGTAGCCAGGGCCGTTTGCCGGCGTGCCGGGCACGCCCTGGGCCACACGATCGTCGCTACCGTCAGGCGCGCGGGGATCACCGAGCGTCCGGTACCCGTCGTGTTCACGGGCGGAGTCTTCAATGGTGGTAACCTCATCCTCACTCCGCTGAAGCGCGTTCTGCGAAGAAGCGGCATTGCGTTTGACACGCTTCCTGTGGTCACGGAACCGGGGGAAGCTATACTCAAAGTGATCGCAAAACACAGACTAGGAGACTTTTGATGGGATATCTCGACGATTTCTTCGCGGCCGCGGATGGCGTCTTTGAACAGATTCGCACGGCGCAGCGCACGGCCATCGAGACTGCAGCGGAGGCCATCGCTACCAGCCTGGCCGCAGGCGGCGCCTTGTGCGTTATGGATACCGGCCACATGCTCAGGCACGAGGCGTTCAACCGGGCCGGCGGGCTTATGACGATCGCGCCGTTTTCGTATTCGCTTAACCTCGAAAACCCCCTCCAACACCGAAAAGACGAACACACGGAATCCGAAATGGCCGCACTGGAAGCCCGCACCGTGGCGCTGGCGCTTGACCGGAGTCTCCTCAGGGCCGGCGATGTCCTGATCATCAACTCCAATTCGGGGCGCACCCCCAACGTTATCGAAACGGCACTGCAATGCCGGGAGCGGAGCATCACGACCATCGGTATCTCGTCTTCCGCCCAGATGCGCGGGTGTGATGCGGCTCATCCTTCAGGCAAGAAGCTGTTCGACGTGGTCGACATTGCCCTCGACAACTGCGCTCCGTTCGGAGACGCCGCCGTCGCGGTGAGAGACAACGAGAAGATGTGTCCCATGAGCGGCATGGCCGGGACCTATTGCCTGTGGGCCGTCCACGCGGAAGCCGTCGAACGGTTGCAGGCGCGCGGCGTGAATCCCACGATCTTCCGCAGTGTCCATGTCAGCGGCGGCGGATTCATCGAAGAGCAGCGCAAGAAATTCCTGGAGAAGGGAATATAGCGCGCGCCAATAGCAGCACGCATACGGGGCACACACGCCCTGGCGAAGATATGACGTGACGTTCAGTGCGCGGAATGAAACGGAGTCCAGAGGACTGACACGAGGATGACATACGGGGTTCCCAATGGCAGCTAAAGCGGCAGACAAGACAGTTCACATGATCGGCCATGGACATATCGATCCAACCTGGTTGTGGCGGTGGACCGAGGGGTATGAGGAGGTTCGCGCGACCTTTCGCAGCGCCCTCGAGCGTATGGCCGAAACCCCCGATTTCCGGTTCACTGCCAGCAGCGCGTGCTTCTACGCCTGGATACAAGCCTGTGACCCCGAGATGTTCGAGCAGATCCGCCAACGGGTGAAAGAGGGGCGCTGGGAAATCGCGGGCGGATGGTGGGTCGAGCCCGACTGCAATATCCCCGAGGGGGAATCGTTTGTGCGGCACGGCCTGTATTCGCAACGTTTCTTCCAGCGCGAGTTTGGATTGCGTGCGCGCGTCGGGTTCAACCCCGACAGCTTCGGCCACGCA
This sequence comes from uncultured Nitrospiraceae bacterium, assembly GCA_964520685.1. Classification (GTDB taxonomy): domain Bacteria; phylum Hydrogenedentota; class Hydrogenedentia; order Hydrogenedentales; family SLHB01; genus UBA2224. Next base: position 8,591 of record CAZFOG010000089.1, read on the forward strand.
GGAACGTTGCCCCAGATCTACAAGAAGATGGGCATCGACTATTACGTCTACATGCGGCCCGAGCCTGTCCGTGAGATGCACTATCCCCAGGGCACCACCTTCTGGTGGGAAGCCAAGGACGGGTCTCGTATTCTGGCCTGCAATCTCCAGGAATCCTACAACGCCGACCTGGATACCCTGGAACGGATCAGCCGCATCGTGCACAACCCTCATCTGAATCCCGGGCAGAAGCACGTCATCGCGTTTTACGGTGTCGGGAACCACGGAGGAGGTCCGACGAAACGTTCCATCGAACAAATCCTCGAGGCCCAGCGGAGAAGCGAACTGCCCAAGGCCGAGTTCTCGACCTTGATTGGCTACTTCGAAGGGTTCATGGCGACAACCCGGGAGTCTCACATCCCCGTGCTCGCAACCGACCTTCAGCATCACGCGCGCGGGTGCTACAGCGCTCACGCGGGCGTGAAGCGCATGAATCGCCGGGCGGAACACGAACTCATGCTCGGCGAACGGCTTGCCACCATTGCCTGGCTGCTTACGGGGCACCCCGTCCCGAAGGAACGTCTGGCCAGGGCATGGCAATACGTGCTCTACAACCAGTTCCATGACATTCTCGCGGGGACGAGCCTCGAGGCGTCCTATGAGGACGCCCGCGACCAACAGGGTGCTGCGCGTACCATCGCTGTGGAAACCGCCAATGAGGCGCTGCAGGTTATTGCGCGCAATATCGATACCACTCCCGAAGGCAACACGGTCATCGCGTTCAACCCGCTGCCCTGGGCCGTTACCGAAACACTGGTGGCGCCTCAGAACGCCTCGCGCACACTCGAGCAGCCGCTTCACCTGGCCGACGAGCGCGGGAAGACGGTGCCGGTGCAGACGGTACAGGGCGAACGGATTGGCCATGTCAATTATGCGTTCACGGCCGCGCTCCCGCCTCTCGGATATCGCTGTTTCCATCTCCGGTCCGGCTCGAGAAAAGCCAAACTTACCGGAATGCTCGAGGCCGGCCGGGACTTTCTCGAGAACAATTGGTGGCGCCTCGAATTCGACCCGTATTCCGGGCACATCTCGCGATTGTTCGACAAAAAGAACGGCAAGGATGTCCTCAAGAAGGGAAATGTTCTGGCGGCGATGGTCGATTCATCCGACACCTGGAGCCACGGATACGACGAGTTCCGCGTGGAAGCCGGCCGCTTTGGCAATGCCGCGATAACGCTTCTCGATGCCGGCGACGTGCGTGCAACCGTGCTGGTTTCCAATTCGTACGGCCACTCGACCGCGGAAACCTATGTAACGCTATACCGGTGCGCCGACACCATCGACTGCCGTTTCCGCATAAACTGGCAGGAGCGGTACACCCTGCTGAAACTGGCTTATGAAACCCGCATTCAGGATGGCAAGGTTTCGTGCGACACGGCATACGGAGTACAGGAGCGCGAAGCCCGCGGCGAGGAAGAGCCATGCCAGAAATGGGTGGACCTTACAGGCGACATCGATTCTGCTCCCTACGGATTGGCCCTTCTTAACGACGCCCAGTACGGATTCGACGCCCGAGACGGCGTGCTTCGTCAAACGCTGCTGCGGAGTCCGGCTTATGCCCATCACGACAACGGCCGGGTCGATGCCTCGTATTCCTGGCCGGTCATGGACCAGGGCTGGCACCGCTTTCACGTGCGCCTGGTGCCTCACTCCGGGGCGTGGCAGGAGGCGGGCGTTCCCCGGAAGGCATGGGGGCTGAATGAGCCCCCGATCGTACACATCGAGTCGGCCCATCCCGGTACCCTGCCCCCGTCTGCATCGTTTATGGAAGCCGATGCCGGAAATGTTATCCTTTCCGTCATGAAACCCAGTGAAGAGGGAGACGATTTGATCGTTCGCGGTTATGAGACCGCCGGTTTACCCGCGCATGTGCACATTCGTTCGCCTCGCCTCGCGAAAGTCGTCACGGCCCGCTTCGCACCGCATGAGATAAAAACCCTCAGGATTCGGACCGACACCTGGAAGGCGCGCGAAGTCAATCTGCTGGAAGAATGAGAGCTGGCCTCGCATTCTACTTCAAGCGTGAGTGGTATTATGAATCTGGAAGCTATTGAACAGTGCACCCTTCATTTTCTGAAGCAGTCCAGGAATCCCCTTGTCCCGTTTGACCAACTGGTCGAGCATCTGCAGCGCGACGCAGACCTGGGCGCGTTTACTGAGGCGGAACTGCTTGCCTTCCTGCGGCATCACGAGCTCTTCGACGTGGTGGAACCGATTCGGTTCGATTTACAGCAATTGGATGGGGCCGAACTCGCCGAAGCGGCCTTGCATCTCACACCCCATGTGATACTGACCACACGTGTGCCCACCGAACGCCAGATGGCGGAGCACATGAGCCGGCAACTGAACAGTCTGGTGAAGGCGTTGAACAGCGCTATGGTTGCCGCGAAGGAGTCGGGGCAATCCGGCAAGGTTCAGGAGCTTATCCGGCTGGTGGCGCGTGCCCAGACGCTTCAGAGTCGCGTGGCGAAATTCGTCTGACTTCAGGATAGCCTGCCATGCTTCGTGCATATTGGACGACAGCCTATTTCGCGCAGCGTCTTCGGCATGCTGTATATCGGTGCCTTCATCCCCGTGCGCCGTGGTTGACGCCGGAGTCTATCGCCTTCCTGAATAAATGGCTCGTGCCTGGCTATTGCGGACTCGAGTGGGGAGCCGGGCGCAGCACGCTCTGGTTTGCCTGCCGCGTACGCCAGCTCACCAGTATAGAGCACGATCCACAGTGGTTCGAGCGTACCCGTGCGAGCCTTGCCAAGAGGGCGGTCAAACACGTCCGTCTGGTCCTGTGTGATGCGATTGCCGAAGAGTACGCCGGCGCCGTTGCCGGGTTCGAAGATGGCGCGCTCGATTTCGTGCTGGTGGATGGCGCGTCAGCTTTGCGCGACGCCTGCGCCGCTGCCGCGATACCGAAGATACGCGAAGGCGGGCTTCTGATCGTTGACGATGCTCAGCGCTTTCTGCCTCTGGATGTCACGGTGCCCGGCGCCATCGGGACGCTGGCAGAACCCGTTACTCCGATGTGGAAGGACGTGTCCGAGAGGCTGGCCGCATGGAAATGTCAGGTCACCTGCGACGGCTTGCGCGCAACGGTCATTTGGCGCCGGCCCGTCGCGGCCGCGAGCGGAAAGTCGGGCTCGTTGCCCGAGAGCATGAGACCAGAGCGGCTCTAGACCAGGCTGCGGCCCTCGAAGTCGTCCGGAGGCGCGACGCCGGCATAGGCGAGAGTTGTGACGCCCAAATCGCGGATGTCGGGTTCCTCGGTGGCTACGGGCCGATTGACGAAGAGCATGCCGGGGATGCGCGTGAAGTTGGCCGCCACGTGGTCGCCGCTCCACTTGTCGAGGTTGGGTATGAGCAGCTCCTTTGGAACCGCCCCTTTGGCTGCGCTCTTGGTGTTCTGATAGCCGCGCGCGTAGCCCAGCGAAATGTCCGGAGCGTCGTACACCGCCTCGCCGCTGTAGACGTCGCGCGAGTACAACTCCTCGAAGATGTGCTCTCCGGTCTCCGGGTCGGTGACTGCAAGGAGTTTCTCGCGCAATTCCTGAATCAGGGCATCGGCCTGGTCCGGCGGTACAATACCGTGCCGTTCACGGCCCTGGATATTGAGATACATCGAGCTGAGGCCGATGGCGTAGGCCCGCGTGCGCGTCCAGTCGAAATCCATCAGGAACCCCTTTTCGCCCACGGCGGTTTCCGGGTCGTCCTGGCCCTCGACAGCCGCGTATCCGTTGCGCACCAGCCACGTGTTGATATTGAATCCCTTGCGGAACGTCTCGAATCCGTGGTCCGACATGACGATAAACAGGTCGTTGTCGCGAATCCTGGGCATGACCTTGCCGACGATTTCGTCCATCTTCTCGTAAGATTGTTCGAGGGCTTCTCCGAACTCCTTTGCCTGCTCGGCGTCATACAGGGGATGTTCGGGGTCGCGATAGCGCCAGAACATGTGCCCGATGCGGTCGGTAGCGGTCCAGGCCGAAATCAGGACGTCGAAATCGTCGCGCTCCAACTCGTCCAGCGTCAACATGGCCCGCCAGTCCATGGTGCGCAGGGAGTCTTCCATGAAAGCCTTCTCGGTCAATTCCCCTTCGCGCAGGGCATGCGTCTCGTGTGCCCAGCCCAGGGTCTTGAACAGACCATGCCGCTCCGACAGTTCGCGGGTGAAATCTTCGGGAGTACTGAAGGGCGCATAGGGCGCGCCGGGATGAAACTGGAACGCGGACATGTAGAGCCGTACCCGCTCGCCTGCTTCCATGAGGTAAAAACGGCTGATGGCTTTGACTTCAAATGCCTGTGCCGGCTCGAAGGTCCATTCGAGCCATTCCGACCACGCGCCTTCCGCCAGCGTGACGGTGTTGGCCTGTGCGGAGACGGTAAGGGTGTGTGCATCGCGATCCACTGTGAACTCGAAAGGCACCTCCGTGTCTTGGGAACGTTCCCGCGGTGAACCTTTCGGGATGCGCGCACCGCGCACCGCCACCGTGGCTTTGTTGTCCTGGAATTCGAGGGCATAGCGTGTGCCGCCCGAGATATCTTCCTGGAGCTGCTCGGGCGTGTAGGCATCCGAGAACGCGGAAAAAGAATTCTGCGAACCGCGAATCTCCGGCACGTCCAGACCGCATAACATCTTGCCGTGCTCGAGGGTATCCGCGGGAAAGGCGAAGGGAACGTTGAAGAGTTTGCATCGAATGCCGGCGCGGTCGGCAACCACCCAGAAGGGGTCGCCTTTACGGAAACCGACTGCCTGTGCCCGCTCGGTGACTGTGCCGTCATGGCGCTTCGAGGGATGGAGCAGCCTCGAGGTGCCGATATCCGGGAGATGCGTGCTCGGGTTCCTGCGGATAAAGTCGTAAATCCCGTGACCACCGGGGTTTTTGCAGGTTGTAAAGGAATTCCAGGCGGCCGGAGATTGAGGCGGGATGGTGGACCGCAGCCGCCTGAACGTGCCCTGCTCGCGCAATGTCTTAAGATTTGGAAGGCGTCCCGCTTCGAGCATCTGCTCGACAATGGTCGGTTCCGCACCGTCGAACCCGAGAATGACAACTCTACCCTTAGCTTGCGACAAGGCCGCTGCCGTCGTTTCCTTCGGAGCAGTTTCGTGGGGGGGCTGCGCGGGTGCGGGTTCCTGCCTCCCGCATGAGACCAGACCGCCTGCGGTCACCAGTGCGCCTGTGGTCAAGAATTGCCGCCGCGAGACCCTGCCTTTCATTGCGTGATACTCCCTGCAACGTATTATTTATAAAGTAGTTACCCTGATATGGCAGAACAGCAAGCCCGGACGTCTTATTCCTGTCTGGCCATCCGCGTTCAGTGTGTCATGGGGGAGAATATAGCGATACGGGCGAATCTTCGCAAGTCCGGAGGAAGCGTCTTTGGGAAGCGTCCGGGACCGGACGCTGGGGAGGACGCCCGGTCCCGGGGGAGGGAAGGGTCCAAAGTGGGGAACTTCAGACCTGGTCATACGCGCCACATTAGGCCGAATCAAGTTGTGTGGCTATGAATGCCTTCAACTCTCACTAATTAGATACGCAATCGCGGTGCCAAGTTTCATTGTTTTCGCAACTCACTGCTAAATAAATATTTAGCATCCTTGGGCGGATTTTACGTGCGTTTCACACACCGCAAATCGGGCAAATTCGCCTCAAGTTGGCGGCCTTTCTACTTCAAATGCGGTACTGCGAATTCTGAACACCGCGTCTTCCTGCACCTAAATTGTACCACAGGAGTCTATTCTTTGCAGAAACGGCAGCCGTTTTTCGTGTAATTGAATTTATTGAATTAGACGACCGGCCCTTGTGGGTGCGTTGGGGCCGTTTCCATGTGCATTTCCGGTTCATGCCGCGCTCTGCGAGGATGCGGTCTCGCTCAGGATAACTTCGCCTGGCGCCAGCTCGAGCACAAAGCCCCGTTTCGGGATTGTGCGGATGAGCCGGCCACGCTCGGGGGCGACCCCCTTGACCTGATCGAGCACCTTACGTTTCTGAAAGTGCATCTGGTTGGGTTCGACGACGGTGTCTCCCCATACGGCTTCGTAGATGCGGTCATAGGGAACGCACTCTCCGGGTGCTTGCGCGAGGACCCGCAGTAGGCGGAACTGTTTGTCCTGGAGGCGTACAACCCGGCCGTCGAGCACGACTTGCCCCGGATGGCGTTCATCGACGATGAGGACGGGAGAGGCTGGGGTAGCGGCAGGAGTTGGGGAGGGGGCCGCCTGTTGGCTTTGCCGCTTTGCCCATGCCGTGAGCGCCCTGGCGTTTTCTTTCCCAACCCAGCGCGCCACCTGGGCTTCCGAGGCCGCCGAAATGCTTTCGGGCGAGTCGAGCCGGTGGGCTTCCAAGGCGAGCAGCGAATTCCGGTCCACCTTGTTCAATCGAAGGCGCGCGAGGGGCAGGAGGGTTTCGCGGATGCCCCACTGAACGCGTTCCGCGTGCACAAGAAGCCGTTCGACGAACCGTTCCTGGGCTCCGAAGGCGGCGGCGATGGCGGCGGTGGCGTCGATGAGCCACGCGAGCTGGTCCGCGGTTGCGAAGATCTGCCCCGCAAACACCCGGAATTTTTCTTCGATGTCGTAGAGGCCTGCCTGTTCCATCCAATCGAGCATCACAAGGGTTTCCTTGATGGCCCGCACCTCCTCGAAAAAGGGCATGAGGTCGCAGTTGCGCAGACGGTTCAGGGGCACGTTTGCCGCGAGGTCTTCGTCCATGGTGAGGCGTTTGAGACGTCCGGGGTAATCGGCATGGTCGTATTCCCGGGTGGTGAGGGAGAGGTAGGGCCCCCGTGCATCGGGGGTCAATGCGGTGGCCAGCAAGAGGTCGGTAGCACTCCAATGGCGCGTCTCGGACTCGCGGATCCACGCGGCCAATTGCACGCCGGTAGCAATCGTAACGCCTTTTGCAGTTACCGCGTGCCCGAAAGGCGTGGCCTCGAGACCACTGTCGCCCACACGGGTCAGCATTCCTGCATCCACGGCCCGGTTGACGGCGGTCCGTATCCGGAACTCGACTTCATCGAGGGTCAGGCTCGTACTCCATAACCAGTGTCCGGTCAGGGTGCTCTCGAAGAAGGCGCGCAGCATTTCTTCGCTGGTGCAGGTTCGGGAAGCCACCAGGCGCAATGCGTGGTCCTCGAGGGCGGCCTCGGCCAGTTGCGGCGTGATGCTCTCGCGGGTGCCTTCCACGTAGCGCCGCCACAGGGTTTCGTGGTCGAAGGGCGTGGGGGCGATGAGGATCGAGCGTCCGAAGGCCTTGCCCGAGCCGTACCGGCCCGCGCGGCCGCCCATGTTCTCGTATTCGCCGCGCAGAATGGGAGTTTTCCACGGCATGCCGAACCGGTTGTCGTATTGCCATTTCTCGGAGGTCATGAAGACGTTTTGAGCGGGGAGGTTGAGGCCGATCGCGAGGGTGCTGGTAGAGACCATCGCTTTGATCTCGCCCCGGCGGAAGCCATCCTCGACGATGCGGCGTTCCTCGGGCGCCAGGTCGGCGTTGTGGAAGGCGACGCCGTTCGCGAGTGTTTCCAGGAGTTTATCGCGGGAATGGGTGCTTTCGAGGCTCTGCAGGCGTTCGATGGTGTGTTCGGCGGCTGGCAGCGAAAGGTGTCTTGCGAGCAGTTCCGCCCCGCGGCGCGATTCGTGTTTCGCCTTGACGAAGATCAGGCACGGTTCTGCCTGGGTCACGAAGGCCGCGACGTTTTCCATCAGGGTTTCCCAGGCGGAAGATTCGAGGTCCGTGTCGAGGAGACGCTCCTCACCCTCGGAGAACTCGTTGTAGGTACGGTACCGGAACAGGCCCTCGTGAAGTACGCCGAAGCGCAGCTCGACCGGCCGCCGGTCGTATTGGACCAGCTCGGCGTTCATCCAGGCAGCCAGTTTGCCGGCTTCGCCCAAGACGGCCGACATGCCCAATACCCGGCAACCACTCTGGAGGACTTGCGTCAGCAGCAGTTCCACGTTAGCGCCGCGTTCGGGGTCGGACAACAGCTCCAGCTCGTCCGCGATCACCAGTTCCACTTCGGTGAACCGTTCCGGGCGCCGTACCAGGACCTGGCTGAGTTTTTCGTAGACCACGATGGCGATGGAGAAGTCGCCCGACTCGAGTTGGGCGTCAAACTGGCGGTGATCGCGGGTCGAAATGATGACTTTGAGGCCGTATGGGGTGTATTTCTCGTGGAAATCGAGGTATTTTTCTTCGGCCAGGGCTTTGAGCGGGACGAGGTAGACGACTTTTTTGCGCCGCAAGGCCGTTTGAATCGCCGCCATCTCGCCCACGAAGGTTTTGCCCGAACTGGTGGGGGCCTGGATCAGTAAATTGCCGTCGCCGAATAGGTTATGGCGCTTGATGGCCAGTTCCTGGACCGGAAGCAAGTGCTCGCTCTCCCGGGTTTGCCACAGGCGAATGACCTCCGGCGGAATGTCGTACCGGAGCAATTCCGTCATCTTCATCACAGCATCCTCCTTGGATGTCTTCGCACCGCCGGACAGAATACTGAAAATTTAATCAGTTGTCAAGAGGGACTCCGTGGACCTTGTGGCCGAGTGGAGGGGGGGAGTGATAGACGGAGAGGGAGTGAGAGCTTGGGGCACATGGAAGCGAGGGGAATCCGGAACCTGGGCTGGGGCCGCTCAGCGAAGCCCTGTCCGTGGGGGCCATCGGCGTTTCTCAGGAATACCCCCCGCTTTGTTCACATAGCGACGCGGAATCCGTGAGCAGAGGCTCCGGTTGCCGGGCCGACGCAGGCGCGTGCGGCCGAGCGGCAGTTATTCCCTAAAACGAGCCAGTTTCCGCCACGCAACACGCGAAAGATGCCTCTGGGCGACCTCACCCAGGCGCTGCCGTCCGCCGGGGCTCCAATATAGTCGCCGTACCAGTCATCTTCGCACCATTCCCAGACATTGCCGCTCATATCATACAAGCCGAACGCATTCGGCAGTTTCAGCCCTGAGACATGCGCATAGCTCTCACCAACTTCGTCGGCGTTGTATCCCCACCAGCAGTAGTCGTCGCCTTCGGCAAAGGCCGGGTCGTCACCCCAGTAAAACCGCGTGGTCGTGCCCGCCCGGCACGCATACTCCCATTCTGACTCGGAAGGCAGGCGGAATATGGTCCCCGTGTAATTGCTGAGAGCCCTGGTGAACCGTCTTGCATCATCCCACGACACGTATACCGCCGGGCTTTTGGGGTCGTCCAGCACATTCTCTTGTCCGGCCCAGGGCGTCGTGCCCATGACCGCTTTCCACTGTTCTTTCGTCAACTCGTATTTGGCCATCCAGAATCCTGGAACGGCCACCTGATGTTGCGGGTCCTGGGAATCCGTGCTGTCCTGTTCGCCCGGATACCGTCCCATCAGAAATGTTCCGGAAGGC
>CAZFOG010000090.1:0-4516 GCA_964520685.1 uncultured Nitrospiraceae bacterium
TCAGCAATTATAACAGCTAGTGAATTTTTTATTGGTGTGGGTTCGGGGTTATCATGGCTAGCTTGGGCTTTAAATAAGAAAGTTATTATGATTTCTGGGTTTAGTGATCCATTTGTTGAATTTCAATCTAATAACTATCGAATTTCTGCTCCTCCTGGAAAATGTCATGGATGCTTTAATGACTCTAAATTACCATTTGATAGGAGCTGGAATTGGTGTCCAAGAAATAAAAATTTTGAATGCTCAACAACAATTACCCCGGAAATGGTTAAAGAAAAAATAGATCTTTTAATTAGTCATTTATAAAGAAATAATTATTTTTTAATAGGGTGGGACTACAAATTATGAAAATTACTGTCCCTATTTATGGAGAAGAATTTAAAAAGACATTACAGAATTTCGCAACGCTTCGGGTAACAGCGCAAGATACACCGGATTTAACAGTTAAAGTTTCTCCCGGGACATTCTGGTATTATACATCTACTGGAGCTATTTTTGTTGAGTTTCCAGGAGAGACAACTGATATTTTTATTATACCAACGAGATACCCGAAATGGTATATTGTTGCTTTAAGTTTTGAGGAGTCACAAGGGGTAGTTATTATTGAAGGGAATGAAGGTCTAGATCCTGATTTTCCACCTATTCCATTTGGAAGATATCCCTTGGCAGCAATATATCTTACACCACTGACAACAGTTATTAAAAATGCTAATATTTATGATATTCGTCCAACTTTTGAATTAAGTATAAGAAAACATTCTGATCTTGAAAACACTTCAGAATCTGAATTACATCCAGCTACTTCTATTACATATAATAACGGAACAACTGGATTATTAGCTGATGATGTCCAAAAAGCAATAGACATTGTTTATGATATTGCTTCTTATGGAACTTCATCTACGTCTGGTTCCTCAGGAACTTCTGGTTCTTCTGGTGGTCCAGGAGAATCTGGTGCTGCTGGAACCTCTGGTTCATCCGGATCTTCTGGAACCTCTGGAATTAGTATTCCTGGTTCATCTGGAACTAGTGGAATAAATGGTACTTCTGGTTCATCTGGAACTTCATCAACTTCTGGTTCATCTGGAAGTTCTGGTACTAGTTCAACTTCTGGAACCTCTGGATCTAGTGGAAGTTCTGGTCGTCCAGGTATTGATGGAATTTCAGGATCTTCAGGAAGTAGTGGAACATCTGGATCTTCAGGAACTTCTGGTAGTTCAGGAACATCTGGATCTTCAGGAACTTCTGGTAGTTCAGGAACATCTGGATCTAGTGGAACGAGTGGTTCTTCAGGAACCTCTGGAGAATCTTTTTATGTTGATAGTTTTGGAGATTTAGATGAAGCTAAAGTTAGTTGGATTGAATCCCAAGGTGCAACACCACAGAATGTATATGTTTATGTTGTAATTGATGATAATAGGCTTAATAAAACTTTACCAGTAGGCATATCTGGAGATGTGTCGCGTTGTTGTATTATGTGTGACGGCGCGAGCTGGTATAATTATGGCTGGTTTATAGGTTCTGATGGAACCTCTGGAACTTCTAGTACATCTGGTACTTCAGGAAGTTCAGGAACATCTGGCTCTTCTGGAAGTAGTGGAACATCAGGATCTTCTGGAACCTCTGGAAGTTCAGGAACCTCTGGTAGTAGTGGGACCTCTGGATCTTCTGGAACATCAGGATCTTCTGGAACCTCTGGAAGTAGTGGATCTTCAGGTTCTTCTGGTAGTTCAGGAACATCTGGTAGCAGTGGAACATCTGGAAGTTCAGGTACTTCTGGAAGTTCAGGGACGTCTGGTCAAGATGGTAGAATTGCAGGATTGAGATTATGGTTCGATAATACTGATTCTGATATGAATCTTCCATCTCATACATTTACTGATTTAACATTTGTTAATGGAGGAGCTAGTCCTGATACAATTATAACTGCTGGTGGAGATTTTACTTTATATTTCATTGCTGGAAGAAAAATCAAAATCTCTGGGGCTACAGATGTATCAAACAACGGTACTTTTAATATTAGAAGTGTTACGACAACAACTCTGACTTTAATAAGAGCAGCAGTGTTGACAAGTCGAGATGATACTGGAAAATCTATTTTAATTACTTCATATAGAGAAACATTAACAAGATTGCCAGTATCTGGAATTGAAATTGATGAATCAATTAATGTAGTTTTAGCAGATGGAGATGTATCTATAGATAATTATTGTACAGTTCATGATGTTCCTGGAGTTATAGAAATTCCAGCTGGATTATGGACTTTTAATTGTTATTCTTGGGTAAGTTCTGTATCTGCAACTATATGTTCAATCAAATTTAATGTAAGAAAAGTTTCTGAAACTGGTGTGTCGACATCGTTATTTACGTCTGATCCAACAGTTATTACCGCAACTAGTAATGCAACTGCCCAAAATGTAATTAGAAATTATGTTGTAGGTAGCGCAATTCCGTTACTCACAACAGACAGACTTATAATTCGAGTTCAATTTACTAATAATAGTGCTACTGCGAGAACATGTCATTTTGTATATCAAGGGACTACAAGAGCTGCTTTTGTGGATACATCCTTAAATGTTACTGCACCATCAGGAACTTCTGGTAGTAGTGGAACATCTGGTATAGATGGTACATCTGGATCTTCTGGTACATCAGGAACCTCAGGATCTTCTGGAACATCTGGAAGTAGTGGAACATCTGGGTCTAGTGGAACTTCTGGTTCTTCTGGTAGTAGTGGAACATCTGGAAGTTCAGGATCTTCAGGAACCTCTGGAAGTTCTGGTTCTTCAGGGACATCTGGTTCTTCTGGAAGTAGTGGAACATCTGGAAGTAGTGGAACATCTGGATCTTCTGGAAGTAGTGGAACATCTGGTTCTTCTGGTAGTAGTGGGACCTCTGGATCTTCTGGTACATCAGGATCTTCTGGAACCTCTGGAACATCAGGTTCTTCTGGTAGTTCAGGAACTTCTGGTAGTAGTGGAACATCTGGTATAGATGGTACATCTGGATCTTCTGGTACATCAGGAACCTCAGGATCTTCTGGAACATCTGGAAGTAGTGGAACATCTGGGTCTAGTGGAACTTCTGGTTCTTCTGGTAGTAGTGGAACATCTGGAAGTTCAGGATCTTCAGGAACCTCTGGAAGTTCTGGTTCTTCAGGGACATCTGGTTCTTCTGGAAGTAGTGGAACATCTGGAAGTAGTGGAACATCTGGATCTTCTGGAAGTAGTGGAACATCTGGTTCTTCTGGTAGTAGTGGGACCTCTGGATCTTCTGGTAGTAGTGGAACATCTGGAAGTAGTGGAACATCTGGTTCTTCTGGTAGTAGTGGAACATCCGGTTCTTCTGGTAGTAGTGGAACATCCGGTAGTTCAGGATCTTCAGGAACATCTGGGTCTAGTGGAACTTCAGGATCTTCTGGAAGTAGTGGCACATCTGGTAGTTCAGGATCTTCAGGAACATCTGGGTCTAGTGGAACATCTGGATCTTCTGGAAGTAGTGGAACATCAGGATCTTCAGGAACCTCGTTCGAACAGTCACAAATGGATTCTTTTTGGCAGATTACTTATATGAATGCGACATAATATTTTTTATTTAGCTCTTGCCGCATAAGTAAAATAATTTATAGAAGGAGATTTATTATTATGAACATTCCGCCTTACGGGGATGCTTTCAAAAAAGCACTTTTACAATTGGCTAATTTGAAGGTGAAAGCTCAAAATACACCAAACATGACAGTATATGTGTCACCAGGTGGATTTTGGTATTACACATCAACAGGTTCATCTTATATTGAATTTGCTGGTGGAAGTTCTGGAACAATTAGTGTTCCAGCCGCACCAAATAAAAAATGGACATTAATTACATTAAATACATCAGGAAACATTGTTACTATTGATGGTACAGCAGCTCCTGTTCCTGATATTCCAGCTATTCCAAGAGGTAGAATTTGTTTAGCTGCTATTTATATTCAAAATACTGATTCTACAATTTCTGAAGATATGATTTTTGATATGCGACCGCTATTTGAGTTAAGTGTTAAAGATCATAGAGACCTTCAGAGTAATAGTTTAGCAGCTTCACATCCTGCTTCTGCGATTGCGTTTACACCCGGCGCGAGCGGGCTTGTGTCTACAAATTTGCAAGACGCTATTTTAGAACTTAAGATTCTTTTTGATGATCTTTATGTACATGCCGGTTCTAGCGGAACTTCTGGTTCTGCAGGAACATCAGGTATTGATGGTACATCAGGTTCTTCTGGAACATCAGGCTCTGCGGGTACATCAGGTTCTTCCGGTACTTCAGGTTCTTCTGGTACTTCGGGTATTGATGGTACTTCTGGTTCTTCTGGAACTTCAGGTATTGATGGTACTTCTGGTACTTCGGGTATTGATGGTACTTCTGGAACTGATGGTAGTTCGGGAACTGATGGTAGTTCCGGTACTTCAGGCAGTTCTGGATCTGATGGTACTTCAGGTTCTTCTGGTACTTCGGGTATTGATGGTACTTCTGGAAC
>CAZFOG010000090.1:4616-17985 GCA_964520685.1 uncultured Nitrospiraceae bacterium
TTGATGGTACTTCTGGAACCTCTGGTGTTGATGGCACTTCTGGAACCTCTGGTGTTGATGGCACTTCTGGAACCTCTGCGTAATCTAAATTCGATATATGTATCCGGTGAGATCTTTAACTAGATCTTGCCGGATACATATAATTTAAAAATATAGAAAATACTATAACGGAGGATTTTTAATTATGAACGTTCCGCTTTATGGGGATGAATATAGAAAATTATTTGGAAATATGGCAACACTTCATCCCGCTGCGCAAGATGAACCAAATATGACCATTAAGGTTTCCGCTGGGGGATTTTGGACATATGTTGGTGGAGCTGCATATATTGAATATGTTGGAGGAAGTTCTCCCACAATTACTGCTCCAGCATCAAATGCTAAGTGGGTTGTTGTATGTTTAACAAGAACTGGACTATTAGCAAATGTTGATGGTGCTAATGCTGTTAATCCTGTTCTCCCAGCAATTCATATGAATTTATATCCGGTTGCTCTGGTATATGTACAAAATGGAGATACTAAAATTACTAATGAGTATGTTTTTGATGCTCGTCCAATTTTTGCATTATTTCCTAGAGATCATTCTCAATTAGAAGGAATTACAACTGCAGATTGTCACCCAACTTCAGCTATTAGTGGACTTGATGCTGCAATAGCTGCTGCAGCAACGACAGCGGCATTAACTTCTGGGTTAGCTTTAAAAGCTGATGTTGGTGGTTCTTCTGCTGAAACTTTCAAGATGAATAAAGATTACACTGGTGTTCCTGGTGCTGATATTACTTTTGAAGTTGAAAGAGGATCAGAAGTTAATGTTGCGATTCGTTGGAATGAGACTACTAATCTTTGGGAGTATACAAATGATGGTGGGGTTTGGCATTATTTCACATCAAATGATGGCACTGAAGATGTTATGATCAAAACATATACACAAGCTGCTGAACCAACTCTTGATACTGACAATAAAGCTGCTATTTGGATAGATTCAGACGATTCAAATAGGACATATTTAGTTTTTAGAAGAGGAGTTGGGGATCAAGTAAAGGTTGAATTGATATAATATTTAGATCCGGCAAGATCTAATACAGATCTTGCCGGATCAATAAAAAAAAGTAGAACCCTTTACTATTTTTACAAACGTCTAATTTTGTTAACTATTAATTAAAGGGAATATTTTAATAGGAGAGCGTAATATGGCAGATCAATATAAAATACAAGAAGCTGTTACTTTTATTCAACAAACTCCTCCAGAAACATATCGATTGATGGATACAACGATTATTGATACTCCCGCTGCATATGAGCATGGAAAACTACTAATTCCAGCCGCGACAACAGATCTTAAAGTCGCAGATGAAGTTAATATTTTTATTATGGGTTGTGCTACTGGGCTAACTTTTAAAATTGGTGGAAGTACTAACCCAGCAATGACTAATATCACCCATCTCTCATATAAAGGAAGTAAAACATCTTTCTGGGTTTCAAATCCAGAAACTGAGGACATTACAATTAGTTATTCAACTTGTGCACTTTAGTTTAGGTATGAATTATGATATCTATTAGTAGATATTTTTTAGAAGCTGCAAATGTTGGTCCATCAAATTTACCAATAGCTCCATTTGGAGTTATAGATCCTTCTGAAAGAAATAAAAAATTACTTGCTCAAGCTCAATCACTTTCGATGAAAGATCCTAGCGAGCAGGCAAAATGGATCAATAAAGTTTTAAAATAGGAGAACTAGAAAGGTGTACATTCACAACTTTTATGGCGATCTTCTTTTATCAATTCGAGTATTGTTTGATCAACACATTTTTCAAAATCGAAATTATGTTAAAAGATATGAATTTAATATGGGTAATAGAGCAATTCAGTTACCTATAGATTACAAACCGAATTTTGAATTTCCAAATATAATGGTGATGTTAAATGATGATGTGCCGACTTTTGGACAAAAACCAACAGTGACACAAAATTTAACTAGTTTCAATATTGATCAAACACCAGTTCTCTATAATCCTATAACTGAAGAAGTATTGTGTGTTCAAGAGGAAATGGTGAATGTTCCAATAACATGCACTATTAACTGTGAATCACAATTTCAAGCAAAAGAGATTGCCGCTATAGTTAGAAAATGGTTACCTATAAATAAATTTATTCAATTTCTAGATTTTACATCCTATTTAGAGGTTTCTCCAACGTATCTAGGTAATAATCATTTTAATCCGGCAACTCAACAGATAAGCAATCTTTATGTTAAATTAAATAAGAGAACTGGAGAAATTGATTATTGTTTTTCATTAAGTTATCGGCCGTTTATTCGGCTTGATTCTATTTCAACTGCAATTCCTGACTCAGTTCAAAGATCATTTCAGGTAGTTGTAGATATTACATATATGGTTCAACGCCCAATATCAATGTTTAATGAGCAGCAACCAGGCACAATTGAACGAATTGATATGTTGATTAATCCTTCTACAGCGTTTGAACCGATTAATGATTATCCATCAAGCATATCTATTAATCATTTAAGTGCGGATGTTGATGCATTAGAAAAAGGATTTGTTAGACGAACTTATCTTCTAGCAGAAGATAACTCTGCAGAATCAACATTGACATTAGATCAGATAGTAATAAATACTGATGAGATTTCAAAAACATCAACAGGTGGTCAAACAATAGCGGTTACTAAAGGTGCTAATGATTATTTATATATCACTTTGGGTTCGGATACATCAACTCAATATAAAGTTGACATGAATTCTCTTCCAGTTCCGGATTGGGTACCAACAGATGATGATCCGTATCCACCCGCAACTACATCTGTAACTATACCTGTTGATGAGAACAGAAATTTAGTAGTTTCAAGAGATCTTGCCGGTAATATCGCAACAATTTTAACTAAAAATATTCATGGGGTTGAAATTAAATTTGATCCTAATGATTTTTTAATGTCAACTGATTATTCATATAATTTGGTTAAAGAAAGAACTATTTATAAGGACTATACTGACTACATATTAAATTTACCAAATAATTCAATAACATTTAATTTTAATAATCAACAATTTTCTGGTCTTAAACCAACTTTAACTAGTCCATTATTAATTCAATTTTATCTAAAGAATGTAAAATTTCCAAAACAATTGGGTGGTACTCAACCACATATTGGATTAGTCAGAGTTACAAATATTACAACAGAATCAGCAGAAATCACTTGGTTATCAGATGTTAAGACGACATCACAAATTGAATATGCTGAAGAGACAACAGAATATAATCATTTATCAGAACTTAATTCAAATTATACATATGATCATAGAATACTTTTAACTGGTTTACACAGTGGTCTTTGTTATCATTTCAGAATTAACACTGAAACTGAAAGTAGCGTAGCTTATATATCTGAAGATTACAAATTTGAAACACTATTTGAATCAGGAGAAGATTTTTAAATAGGGGATTGAATATATGATTGCAATAAATAAATTTTTATTTGAAAGAACTTTAACTCAAGCAGAAATGCAACAAATGATGTTAAATTCTCCACAGGCGGCACAAGCTGCACAAGGAATTCAAGTTGCACCTGGAGTAGTTGTGCCTGCGGTTCCGCAACAAGTTGTAAACGCTGCTCCTATTGTAAGAGCGCCAATTGTTGCACCTGCTCCACAACAAGTTGTTGTAAATCCTCAAGTGGCAGCAACTGCACGCAGATTAAATGTTAGTCAACCATATCAGGCTGCGATGAATAAATCATTTAATCAATTTAAACAGGAGACGGGAAGATTACCGCAAGTTGCTGGAGATAAACAAGTTGGACCAGTTAATCCAGCTGATCAAGCTAGAATTAATCAATTACATAAGCAATATTCCGCAGCTGGTGTGCCTACTGCTCCTGCAAAAGTTGTACAGACTGCTCCAATCGTTCAAAATGCACCAGCTATTCAGACGGAGCCGGCTGTTCAAACTGCACCTATTGCTCCAGCTGTTACTAAGACAGCAGCTGAAGCCACTAAAGAGGCAGCACAAACACAAAAAGATATTTCTGGAACTGATGCTGCTGGAATTGCACTCAAAAAAGGAGCTCAAGCCGCAGGCGAAGCCGTTGGATCTGGAGCAAAGAAAGCAATGGAATTTGCTGGTGAAAATCCAGTCGCTGGTGGTTTGGTTGCTGGTGCAGTTGGTGCTTTGGGATTAAGAAAATTATTACAAAGAAATAAATCAGTATAGAAAAAATATGGAGGAAAAAAGAATTATGAGGATTGATATTATTAGTAGATTAGACAGAACAATTCTCGAGCTGGCACTTATTGATGCTTTTTGTGATATGTGTCTTTGTGAGGGAGATGAATTTATTCAGAGTATTGAAAAATATGTTTTAGACATTGATTCTGAAAAAAATACTGCAGAACAGGATATTGCATTTTTTGAAGTTGCTACACCGTATATTAATAAATCCGTTATGGTTTATGGCGGCGAGAGCTTAAATGAAGCCCAGGAAGAAAAGATTACTGGAGCTGATACTCTTGCTAAATCAAATGTTCCTGCTGATGTAAATGCCCAAACAATAACTGCTGCTAGAGAAGATGCAAAAGATAAACTGATTGGGAAATCAGTTAAGAAACTTACAGAGGAAGAAGAGATTGTTCTTGGTCAGATTATTTTTGAAACTTTGAAAACTTCTCTTGTGTTGGCAAAAGATAAAATTGATAAAACTGGTACAGCAATGATGAATGCTACTACCGCTGGTGTTGCTGCGGCACAGAAGAAGTTTGCAAATGGAGGAGAAACCGCTCTTGCTGCTCCAGATGATAAAAAATAATTAATAATTTTTATAGGCGGTGAGAAAATATGATTATTAAATCATTAAGTAGAATTAATGAAGGAGAACAAAATCCAAAAATAGCTCAAGCTAAAGAAGCCTTGGAAAGAGCAAAAAAATATTATGAAGATGTACAAAGACCTCCAGCGGATATACAATATGGGCAAGATATTGCTAAAGCTAATGAGGCATATCAGAAAGTAAGAGAATCTGAAGGTGTTTCGAAACTCACTCCTTGGTTTTTAACACCAAAACCAAAAGTAGCAGAAGCTCATTATGATTTACATAAATCTTTAGATCTTGCAGATGCTAGACGAAAAGCTGCAAAAATGGGAATGGTATCAAAAGAAGATTATGATGAGATGAAATTTCAACTTGCTAGAAAAACCGCGGGTGATCGAGCAGCTAAAGCGGTCAAATCTGCGGCTGAAGAATCTGCTACTAGTGATAAACCTGGAATTTTGAGAAAGATTGGTGGGGCAATTGCTGAACATCCATTATTAGCAGCTGGAACAGTAGCTGGGATTGCAGGTCTTGCCGCACTTCAGAAGAGAAGAAAAACAGAACAACCACAACAATATTAAAACTAATTTTTTAGGAGGATTTATAATATGTCAGACATTTCTAAAATCATAAGTGATTCTATTTCAAGTGTTGTTAGTGAAGGTGTAGTAGATAAAATTAAAGAAAAAGCAAAAGAGATCAGTGATGATATGGCCAGTGGTAAAGCCGCTGAAATTGTATATGATAAACTTCATCCCGAAAAAACAGATGTTGGTTTTGAGATGGCTAAAAAATTAGCCAAGATGCGTCAGGCACATGAGGATATGGGAGTTGGTGAACATCTTTCCAAAGCTGGTAAAAAAGCAGTTGCAGTTGTTAAAGACCATCCTGGTATTGCAGCTGCTACCGCTGCTGGTCTTGCAGCTGCTGTTGGTGGACTTGCAGCTGTTAAGAAAATGAGAAAGGCTGCCAAGAAATAATTATATTATCTTACAGGAGGGCAGTCAATATGGCTAAATTTGATGTAAATAAAATAATTGAAGAATCCTTGAATGAAGCTTCTCTTGGTGAAAAGATTTATGATAAACTTCATCCAGAAGATCCAAATTCTCCAGAGAATATCGCATTTAAGCATGCACAGGGTTTTTCAAAAGCTGCTAATGAAGGCGATGTTGAGAAAACAAAAGCACATGCAGCTGGATTGCGAAGATTCTTTAAGAAACCAGAACCAGTAGATGATCAGCTTCGTCAAGAAACTATAAGAGATGCGTCAGCGAAACCAAAATCGAATGCATTAGTTTATGGTTCTGAAGAATATAATAAAATTGCAAAAGAAAAAGAACTTGCTGGTTCACCAGAAGTAATGAAGAAAGCTATTGCTAGCGATGCTGCTAAAGAAACTGCTAAAAAAGCAGCTGAAGAAAATGAAACAAAAATAGCGTCTGAAGCTTCAAAGAAAGCTGCTAATGAAGTAGATACAGCTTGGAACAAAGAAGCTAGTGAAGTTAGTGCATTGGGTCGGAAAGCTATAGCTAAAAATACAGAAGATACAACTTCTGTTCTTTCACACCTTGGTAAATCTGCTCGAAAAGTTGGAGATGATATTCAATCTGGAGTAAAAAGTTTTGGTCACAAAGTTGGAGATCATCTTGGCAATCTTGATTATGGTAAGACTGGTATGTTAGCTGGTGGTGCAATTGCTGCTGGTCTTGGAGCATTAGCTTTGCGGCGTCGTATGAAAAAGGCTCAAAAGGGGTAATAGCATGATATCAATTATCGAAGCAAAATTGAGTCCCGAATATCTCGAAAATCTTCGAAAAACATTTAATTACTTTCCTGAAAAAGGAAAATTTTTACATATCGCTGGAAAGGATCAACCTCTTCCAGCGAATCCTATTGATCAAGCAATTTTCGATGACAGATTTCGTCAAATAACGAAAGCTGGTAAAAAAGTTGAAGATGCAGATATTAAAGATAAGATTTTAAAAACTTCGAAGAATTTTATTGGAGAACATCCATACCTTACTGGTGGAGCAGCCGCAGCTCTTGCTGCTGGTATCGGTGCCGCTGCTTTACGAAAATACATGAAGAAAAAATAGTGGAGGAAACGATGGATATTAATAAAATTATTACAGATTCTATTTCTGCGTTAATTAATGAAGAAAAACCGGGGATAGTTACTGAAGGAGTAAAAGAAGTTGCAGATGCCACAAAAGAAGCAGCAACAAATGCTGGTGGAAAAGTTACTGGAATTGCAAAAACTGCTGTAAAAGAAGGAAAAGATTTTATTAGTGAAAATCCAAAAACATCAGCAGCTATTGCTGCGGCTCTTGCAGCCGGTGTTGGTGCTGTAGCATTTCGTAAGAAACTTGCAGCTTTGGCTAAAAAAGGGATGCCAGTTGCAAAAAAGAAAACCGCTGAAGTTGCTAAAAAAATTGCAAAGAAGCTTGAAAGTTAATCGATTAAAAACAAAAAACTTTTGGAGGAATATAAATTATGTTTCAGAGAGTTAATGCACTTTTAGAATCAGAAGGAAATGCTCTTGTTGAAAAACATGAGGATGTGCTGGTTGAAGCAATGTCTTTGGTAAATGATTTTCAGAAAACTCTTAAGGCTTTTATTCTGAATAATCCTGAAGAGTTTATTGGAGAAAATACTGAAGAAACTTATAAAAATATGAGAGTGTTTGCAGAAGTAGGAACTGCTCAGTTTATTTCTGAAGTTTCTAATCTTTATGGTGGAGTTATCCAGGAACAGACACTTACAGAAGATAAAGGGATTGCAGAGTATCTGTAATTTTTAGGAAAATAATCATGAAAAATCTTGATGCTTTGAATGAATTAAATCAAGATACTCTTGCGAAGATAGCGTTAGCGGCTGCTGCTGGATTAGTGGCAGCTGCTGGTGCCAAATCAATATATAAAAAATATAAAGAAAAAAAGCTATTAAAAAAATATACAGGAACTTCGCAAGAAAAAGAATATGAAGAAAAGCATCGAAATGAAGACATGCTTCCAGATGTTCTACTTACTGGAATAGATGTTAAAAAATATGGGTAAATAGTTATGATACCTGTTAATCATTTATTTTTAAATGAAGGAATTGTTGGTCGATTTATAAATAGTATTTCGAATATTATTGGGAGAAGAAGATCCACACAACCATTGGCTGTGCGACCAGATACTGTAAATAAAATTGCACAGGGTGGAGAATCTATCAAAAGATCGATACCTCGTCCAACGAGTGATAATGATAAATTAGGATTTAAGCCCCCACATGTTTTAAGAATCCCAAGATAATATAAAATAAAAAATTACCGGCAAGATCTAGTTAAGATCTTGCCGGTAGTAAATACTTGATTAATTATTTATTTTAATTTGGGAGATGTTTCCATAATTCTGGCTTAAATTTATCTCTCTGCCCTCTTTTGTAATGATGAATACTAATGGGACGTTGTTTTTGATCCACTCATATTTTTGATTTTGATAATAGGATTCAACGTCAGAGAAGCCATCAGTTAAGCTTATTACCATACTTAAATCATCTTTATCTTTTTCCCAATATTCTGTTTGAATTTCTTCAAATAGGTATTTATGAGATGTTCCACCTCTACCACGATACCCTTCATCAGATATGAATCTGTAGAACTCATGAATATTATCTTTATCGAATGTTTTTCTTTGATGAATTATTGTATCGTGGATAATGAGATTAATTGTTTTGAAATGTCTCATACTTGCTTCAACAATTCCTGAAAACTTTTTTAAATTCTTATTAGAAACCGAACCTGATGAATCGATACCGACAATAAGCGTACCAGTTCCTTCTAAGTCTTGTGCGAGAGAAGTTCCTGGTAAATTTAATCGGTGTGGCATGAAGAATTTATTTAAGCTTCTCCAACTACGATCATCTGGTTTCATTATGATATTTGTTTTAATTGATTTCTCTACAAGTGTTTCCCAAGGAATTTCTACTTTTAAAAGATTGTCTAAATATGTTGTTAAGTATCCTGGGAGCGTTCCTTGAGTTTTAATATTCTCAAATAATGCTCGGGATTCAGCAACAAACTGATCAATTAACATATTTTTTGTTGTATCATCAACTTCATCTGTTATTCCGTTCTGGGAAATTCCACCAATGATAGCAGAAACATTAAATAAATGTTTCCCATCACCACCTGTTACTGGAATTGACATATTTTGAGTATCACCAACTTTAATTTTTGATGGATGTTTCATAATCCAATCATATGCAAATTCAGCTGTACAATTTGGTTTTTGATACTCTAATTCTTCGATAATATTATATCTGTTATTATATGGTTTGATGATGTCGCTTAGTTTCTTTAAGAACACTTCTATAACATGATCACATGCGACATTCCATTCTTCCCATTTCCTATCACCTCGTCTTGCTCCATGTTTATTTAAGATATGGAGCAATTCATGACAAATTATAAAAATTAGATTATTATAAGTATAATCTGGTTTTAGTAAAAAATGTTTATTTAGAGAGATCGCGCCGCTTTCAATCTTGTTTAAATTTTCACTGTCAAAACGAACATAACCTTCGATGTTCTCATCAAAGGTTTCTATGTCCCAAGTGAATTTGTTGGCGCACATTCCGAAGAAAATTAAAGCTTTTGTGAAAAGTTTTAATTTTGCTTTGCGAATTAATAATCCAATATCTTCTGGCATAATTATTCACCCATGTCAGATGTTAAATCGATTACATCTTTTAAAGTCTCTCTAACAAGATCAGGTTCAGATTTCTGAATTTGAGAAATAATTTTACCAACAATATTCTTTTTACCAATAATTTTTTCAGCTTGTCTCATTTCTTTAATCATCATAATTGATAACTCGGATGCTTCTCTCATAAAGAGACTGACAATATGTGAAATATTTGGAAGGATTTTATCTCTATCACTTCTTCCAATATAATTGGTTGTAAGAGCATAAGCTAATGCATATGCTTTTACTGAATCTGTTGGTAATTCATAAGTTTTGTAATTGGCTAAAATACTGTCAATATCAAATTCTGAATAAATCTTATAATAGGTTGTGAATTCTGATGCTCCCTCTTTTCCCACATAACCAGTACCTAGATACAAACAAGTATCAGTACTGATTGTTTTTTTGTGAGCTTCTTCTCTTGATTTGATTTCATTTGCAAATCGTGTCCAAGATCTTGGAGATCCCCATGCAACATCTACTTGTTCTTCTTCATGGAAGAACTTTTGATATTGTGAGTTTCCTAGAAAAGAAACAACACCAGCATGGACTCTTATATCTTCACGTAACGCAAAATTAGTTTTCCAACCATTAAAATCTGTGTAAACTGGCATCATAACACATCTATTAATAATTGCACTAAACATTGATTTTGCGCCGGATTTACTACTTGTATTTCCAGCCATCATCATTGCGCAATTTTTTGGAATTTGATATCCCCTTAATGTTCTTTCTGTGAATAATTCATATAGAAGTCCCATATGAAGTGGTCCAAGTAAATGAGCATCATCTAATAACCAAACAATTATTGAATCTTTCTTTTTTTCTGATAATTCATAAAGAACTTTCATAATATCTGGAAAAGACCAGATGGTGCCGAGAACTGGTTTGCCATTAATCATAATCGTATCAAATTGTGGAATACCACCAGTTTCTTCAATTGGTTTTAATGCAAGGTGTGTTGAAACAATACCAAAGTTATATTGATTACTTAAATAATGAATACTGGCAGTTTTTCCACCACCTGGCGCGCCACATATAAATGGTATTCCAACATCAATTCCGTTTACTTGTAATCCACAATTCCATAATACTTCATTCATGACTTCATGTAAAGCTTTACTATTTTGCGAATCGTTAAACATTTTACCTCCTTAAATTAAAAATAATATATTCTTATTATTTCTATATGAAATTTGAGAATACAAAAATGTGAGAGTTTATAATGAGCACTCAAACAGTTTCATTAATTGATCATTTTTCACAACAATCTTTTGATGTAAAAAATGTTTTTAAAGAATTTGCTAAACCGATTCTTGGTAATGTATTTTTTACAAATTTAGCGGCTTTAAGATTAGAATCAGATTTTTATGAATTTAAGGTTGATCGTTGGAACCAAAGACCTACAATATTTTGTTTAGATGTTTATAGTGAGCCGCTACTATATCCAATTATTATGTTAGTGAATAATATTAAAACTTTCTTAGAATTCACTCCGGAACGGTTCGCGCCAACGATAACAAATCAACGGATAATTATAGCTCCATATAGACAAACTATTGTGAAAATTTTAAGCACTTCAAATTCGTAATTTAAGTTGGAGATAATGCCTTATGCAAGATCTTGATAAAAAATTTCCACCTAGTTTTTTTGCAGATACAGATGTAAATCCAATTTTGCGATCTAGTGAACAGAAAATATTTGTTCTAAAAAAGAATGCTGAAAATAAACAAATATATTCAACATTCATGGGTGATTTTTCTAATTATTTGATGAAGTTACCAAATAATGCTGTCAAAAATCATATAAACGTTATTCAGAACAAGAATTTGATTTTTCTGGGAATTGCAAAAATTAAACCTGATAATGTTATTGCTAGATCTTTTATTACTACTGATGGTAAGCTTGCTGGCATTGCTCTAGATTCACAACAACTTGGAGTCGATCCAACAACAGGTTTAACTGAATCTATTGATGAATGCATTTATGCCACTTATTTTAGTTTGATTAGGGCAACTGTTTATATTCATAAAACTGAGATTCGACAAGATAAGGATTTACATAAGCTTTTATCAACATATCTCTATATATTATTTATAAAAGCGATCGGATCAGATAAATTGTATTCAGAAAAACAAAAAGCATTAGTTCAAATTTTATCCATATACATTTATTATAAGCATTATTTAAAAGAGAGACACAGTTATATATTATCAATTTTGGAAAGAGATTATTCAAAATTTATCAGCAAGCAATATCTCAATGAGTTCTTGCCGACTTTAGATAAACTACAAAATTACACATCAATTAAAGACTTTCCAAAAATGCTAATTGATGCAAAAATTATTAATGAATCTCCAAATGTTCTAATAATATCTCTTTTAAAGATGCTTAAACCAATGGGATTTTATTGTTTGATTGGACCACTAGATTATTTTATAGCTCTTGTAATTACAGCAAAATATCCAGTGGAATTTATTGGTAATAAAATACCATCAAACGACAAGATTCAAAATGCGGTAGAAGAAATTGTAGCTGAATATATGGATAAAAACACGTATGATTTGACAGCAGTTAAATAAAAAAATTAGATAATTTATTTCTATTTAGGAGGAATTAAAAATTATGTCACTACCCACTGTTATTGTAAATGATTTTTATCTTGAGGTTGTTCGTGGTAACGTAAATGGTTACACGGCACGAGAAATTGTTGGTCAGAATGCTGCTCTTGCTGGGGCAGACAAATTCATCTGGGGAGAAGGAACTGTTTCAAGTCAGGATTTGACGGAAGCTACTACTGCTGCAATCGTTTATATTTCTTCTTCCAATCAATTGGCTGATGTTGGTAAAGCTATTACGATTACTGGTGTCGATGCAAATTATGATGAAATTACCGAAGTCATTACTACACATGCAGTCGATGGTCGTACAAGAGTCGCAGGTACAAAAGCATTTTTAGCAATTAATAAAGTAACTGTTGCTGCAGCTCTCACTGGTAAATTATATGTTTACTATCTGAGTACTGTTACAACTGGTGTTCCAGATGATCTTACGAAAGTTCAGGCAGTTATCGATATTGGCAATACTGAATCTTTCAATGCATTCTATTGTGTACCAAGAAATAAGAGTTTGTATCTTACCAGTTTAAGATATCGCTCAACTGGCTCTACGACTACACATGATGTTATTCTGAGTATTAAGCGGAAGCTTTATGGTGGAGCATATGTAGTATTGGATATTGCTAAATATTTAGATCTGGGCACGACTAATTTTGTTGACGACCAGATTGATTTTTCTGATGCTCCATTGGTGTTTGCTGCAAAGAGCAAGTTTAAGATGACTGCTAGTTTGGCTGGTGGTACAGCTTTGGATATTGCTGTTGAAGCGAAATTTGTTGAGGAAGCAGTTACGGTCGTTCCGACCACTACAACTGTTATTAATCAAGCAACCTATGCTGCTCTATTGACGACTCGTGGTCAGACGCTAGCTTCTCAGAACTATTATCTGATTGGTATGGATGAAGTTCCGACTGCTCTACCATCCACATTTAATCTTGACAATCTGTTAGCAACTATTACTGGTGCTACAAATTATCGAGTAGCTGCTAATACTGAAGTTGCATTTGATCCTGCTTATTTTGTAAGTGGTAAGCTAGTTTCTACAACTAAGAAGGCTCTTATTACGGTAATGCGTTGTGTCGATACTGCTGCTAATGTTGATTATGTTCTTGCACCAGTTAATACTGTTGTTGATCTTGGTAGTGGAGTTAAGAAAACCCAGAAGATTAGTTATCTTGCATAATCTCGAAAATAGAGAG
>CAZFOG010000091.1:0-8782 GCA_964520685.1 uncultured Nitrospiraceae bacterium
ACCCGGTCTACCCGAATCGCCCGGCACTTGCTTAAGGGTATGCAGTGTGACTTTGCCCATTCGAGGATGAAATGAAAACGGTTTCAGCTTATCATGGCGGTATCCGGCCGCTTCGCGGAAGTGGTGTTTAACCGGCAATCGGCTAGACTTCTCGGAGGTGGGCTATGGCGAATGACGGTACGCATTACGCTCCGATATCATTGAAACGCGTGCAGATAGAGGGGGGCTTCTGGGGGCCGCGGCTTGAGACCCTCCGTCACACAACGATTCCGGCAATATACGACCGGTGCCGGGAAACGGGGCGCATCGATGCGTTCACCCTGAGCTGGAAGCCAGGTATGCCCAAGCGCCCGCATCAGTTCTGGGATTCTGATGTGGCAAAATGGCTTGAGGCGGCGTGTTACGTCATCGCGACGCATGAGGACGAATCCCTCCGCGATCAGGTGGACGAGGTCGTCGCTCTCATCGAAAATGCACAAAAGCCCGACGGTTACCTGAACACCTACTACACAACCGTCGAAGAGGAAAACCGTTGGACCAATCTCCGCGACATGCACGAGCTGTATTGCGCGGGGCACCTCATCGAGGCCGCCCTGGCTCACCATGAAGCCACGGGCAGCACGAGGCTCCTTGGCGTCGCCCGCCGCTACGCCGATCATATCAACTCGGTTTTTGGCCGCGCGCGTGGACAGAAGCGGGGTTACCCGGGACACGAAGAGATTGAACTGGCTCTGGTGGGACTCTACCGCGCGACCCAGGCACGCCAATACCTCAAGCTTGCACGGTATTTTGTCGATGAGCGCGGGCGCAGGCCCCATTACTTCGACGAAGAGGCGCTTCAGCGCGGAGAGCGCCCGGCCCACGACGGCCCTGCCGATTACACCTATTGCCAGGCCCATCTGCCGGTCCTGAAGCAGTTTACGGCCGAGGGTCACGCCGTGCGCGCCATGTACCTCTACTCGGCCATGGCCGATCTCGCGGCCGAAACCGGTGATGGAGGCTTGCGGAAGGCGTGCGAAACGTTGTGGGAAAACGTCACCCAGCGCCGCATGTACGTCACGGGAGGCGTCGGTTCGTCACGCCATGGGGAACGGTTTACGTTCGACTATGATCTGCCCAATGAAACCGCCTACGCGGAAACGTGCGCCGCGGCTGGGCTTCTGTTATGGGCGCACCGCATGTTGCGCCTCGAGGTGACGCGCGAGTATGCCGACGTGATGGAACGGGTCCTCTACAACGGGCTGCTCAGCGGGTTGTCGCTGGATGGCCGGCATTTCTTCTACTCGAATCCACTGGCGGCAGTTCCGCGCACGTTTACTTACCTGCCGGCTCATCACGTCGCCGCGGAGCGGCAGGAGTGGTTCGAATGTGCCTGCTGCCCGCCGAACCTGGCGCGCATTCTGGCGTCGCTGGGCCGGTACATTTACGGGCAGGCCGGGGCTACACTGTATGTGCACCTTTTCGTGCAGGGAACCGTCTCTGCCTATGTCAACGGCAGCCAGGTACAACTCGAGCAGCGCACCGAATACCCCTGGGATGACCACGTCCGGTTTCAAATTGACTGCGAGGAGGCGACCGAGTTCACCCTGGCCGTGCGTATACCCGGCTGGTGCCGGGATTGGAAATGCTCGATAACCGGCCGCTACAAAGCCAGCGATATCCGGGAGCGCAAAGGCTATGTATACATCCACCGTATCTGGCAGCCCCGGGATGTCGTCGAATTCCGGTTCGCAATGCCCGTCGAGCGGGTCTATGCCCATCCTCACGTGCGTATGAACGCGAACAAGATTGCGCTACACCGTGGCCCCGTTGTGTTCTGCCTCGAGGAGGTTGATAACGGCCCCGATCTGGCCGCGCTGCACCTGCCCAGCACACCCCATTTCACGCCGGTGTTCAAGCGGCGACTGCTCGGAGGTGTCACGGTAATCACGGGGCGTGCACGAAGGCCCCGGGCGTCTGCACAGGCCGGCGACTTGTACGGCCCCGTCCCCCCGCGAACCAAACAGGTCCCCTTTATTGCAGTCCCCTATTTCGCATGGGGAAACCGGGGCCTGGGCGAGATGCTGGTGTGGCTGCACGCGTACTAACGCCTCTGGGCGGGGTGCATGCCGCCCCCGACGCGGGATTTCGGCGCGAATACGCCGCACTTTCCGTTGACTCAGGAGGTCTGGTATGCGATAATGCTCCGCAAACACCGAAAAACTCTTATTTCTCCAAGCGAGGAAGTGCCCAATGGCGGACATGAAGAGCAAGGTCTTCACGAGTGGCGAGGTTGCAACCATTTGCGGTGTCTCCCCAGACACGGTTGCACGATGGTTCGACTTGGGGCAGATCGAAGGGTACCGGTTGGGACCGGGGGGGGACCGGCGTATCCCGTACAGCAGCCTTCGTAAGTTCATGATCAGTCACGGGGTTCCCCTCGAACGCCTCGAGGAAGACGAATACCGGATCCTGGTCGTCGATGATGACCCGTACTACCTCGACATCATCCCTTCGGCCCTGGCGCGGGCGGGCGACTACAAAGTCTTCGTCGCATCAACGGGTTTTGACGCCGGGGCAATGGTGGTCGAACACACTCCGCATATCCTGATATTGGACATTCATCTGTCGGATATGGACGGGCGGATGGTATGCCACAGGGTCAAAGAGCGCCAGGATACCAAGAACACGCGGGTGCTGGCGATCAGCGGGTACCTGGATGACGAAGAAGCGCGCCAGTTGACCAAACAGGGCTTTGATGATTACCTGGCCAAGCCGTTCGAGATCGCGAAGCTCGTCGAGCGCGTAAACAGGCTTCTCGAGGCATAGCCTCTCACCGGTGTAAAAACTCACGGACAAATTTGGCGCCGGCAGCTGCGCTATCCCGAGCGCCAAGAAAAGTCATGAAAAGCAGTACATCGCTCGTTTCAGACGCATTTTCACTCGCCGAATCGTTGCATCGCGGCCAACTCCGCAAATGCACCCGTATTCCCTACCTGTATCACCTGCTTTCCGTGGCGTCCCTGGTGGGTGAATACGGTGGGAATGACCAGCAGGTTGCCGCCGCGCTGCTGCACGACGCGGCCGAGGACCAGGGCGGTTCCGAAACGCTGGTGATCATTGAAGCGCAGCTCGGGTTCGAAGTGGCTGAGTACGTCCGGGCCTGCAGCGATTCCACGGCCTCCCCCAAACCGCCCTGGCGCGCGCGAAAAGAAGCGTTTATCGGTCAAATACGGGGAATGGCCCCGGAGGCGAAGCTCATCGTCGCGGCCGACAAACTCCACAATACCCTGTCGCTCCTGCGAGATTACCGGCAGGTGGGCGAAGCCCTTTGGGAGCGCTTCAATGGGGGGCGCGACGGCACGCTGTGGTACTACCCCACCGTAACCCAAGCGCTGGAGGCGAGTTGGGCCCATCCAATTCTCGTAGAGCTTCGGAACGCTGTCGACGGACTGCTGGCGTTGGCATCGGAACGCGGTCCCCGGCCTCGCTTGTAAACAGGGCGTTTGAGCGCGCAGGCGGACACCAGAAGGGGGACGTTACTTCGAGTCCTGGTAGACCTTCCGCATGGTCGTGGGCAGGATATCCATGTTCTCGCGGTACTTGGTGACCGTGCGTCGCGCGATGTTAATACCCTGTTTCTTAAGAAGATTCGCGATCTTTTGATCGCTTAAGGGTCGCGTCTTGTCCTCTTCGTCAATGATCTTCTTGATGAGCGACTGAACACTCTTTGACGATTGGGAATCGCCGGAGTCCCGTTTCAGGCCCGGCGAAAAGAAGTACTTCATTTCAAAGAGACCCTGAGGGGTCTGCATGTATTTTCCGCGCGTGGTCCGGCTTACCGTGGCTTCGTGGACGCCGACGGCATCGGCGATCTCCTGCAGCGTAAGGGGTTTAATGGCCTCGACGCCCGTCTCCATGAAGTCATGCTGGACATCCACAATGGCCCGGGCAATGCGCAGAATGGTGTTCTGCCGCTGTTCGATATTGCGGATGAGCCATTTCGCCGACTCTACCTTGTCCCGAAGGTACTTCTTCTCGTCTTTGCTCATCTTCCCCTTGCGCATCATGCTTCGGTACTGGCTGCTGATGCGCAATTCCGGCGAGGATTCATAGGAAAGATAGACGTCAAACCCGTTGTCGGTCTTCTCGACAATCACGTCCGGCGTTACGTACTGGGGAGGGTCCGAGGAATACTCGAGGCCGGGCCAGGGATTGAGTTTTGCGAGGAGCCCCTTCAGTTCTTCGACCCGCTCCGGCTTGATCCCCATGGCTTTTGCGATGGCCGGTATCTGACGCCGCTCGAGTTTCTCGAGATGTTCCGACACCAGAACCTTCAGTTCCTCTTCCTCGGGGTACTCCATCTCGATCTGGAGCATGAGGCTCTCGACGACGTCGCGCGCGCCAACACCCGTCGGCTCGAACTGCTGGATGACCCCGAGCATGCGCCGGACCTCGTCGATGGTTACACCGAGTTCCTGCGCGATTTCCTCTTCGGATCCCGTGAAATATCCCTTGTTGTCGATATCTCCGATGAGCCGCTCGCCAATACGGTAATCCGGCTCTTTCGGGGCCGCCATTCGGAGCTGGCGCAGGAGCATAGCCGAAAACGACTCGCCTTTGGTAATCGAGTTCTCGTAATACTCGCGGCGGCTGTCGGCGTCGCGATTCCGGCTCAGGTCGGGTCCGGTTCGCCGGTAATCGCCCAGGCGGTTGGCAAAATCGTCGAGGTCGAACGCGACATCATCGACCTGCTCCTCGCCGTTCGAGGGCTCCGGGGTTTCGTTCTCCGGCGCGTCGTCCGCCTTCTGTTTTTGCTCGAGAACGGGATTCGTCTCGAGTTCCTGCTGCACATACTGATCCAGCTCCAACCCAGACAGCTGCAAAATCTGGATGGCCTGCTGCATCCGTTGCGTCAGCATCAGACGCTGGGATTGCGTCTGAACGAGACGATGTTCCATTCGCATCATAGAAGCGGATTCTCCTCCAATCAGGTTGTGTGCATTATATCGCTCATCTTGAAAAACTGTCAATTGGAGCGCTGTTTTGCAGCCCTGATATAATGGCCGGAATGCGCGGCGATTCGGGCCATCGCGCTTTTTGAGGGACTTCATTTTGATCCGGTTTTCGATATTGGGGAGCGGCAGCAGCGGAAACGCCATTTTGGTGTCCGCGCGAGGCGTTAAAGTGCTGATCGATTGTGGGTTCAGCATGCGCCAACTCGAACTGCGGGCTGCCCTTGTGGGCGAATGTCTCGATGATCTCGATGCCGTGTTTGTAACCCATGAGCACGGCGATCATGTGCGGGGTCTGGGCGTGCTGGCGCGCAGACTCCGTATCCCGGTATTCATGACTCCGGCTACCTGCGAGAGGCTGCCCGCCAGCGTCGCAGATGTCCCCAGCGTCGAGTATTTCGCCGCGGGCGAATCCGTACGTCTCAATGGATTGTCGCTCACGAGCTTCAGCGTCTCTCATGATGCGGGTGACCCCGTCGGCTTCTCGCTGGAGTGCCACGGCGCGAAACTGGGCATTGCAGCCGACCTCGGCCATGCGCCGAACTTGGTGCGCTTGCGATTGCAGGGTTCTCAGGCATTGATTCTCGAGTCGAATTATTGTCCGGAACTGTTGCGCCTCGGGCCCTATCCGCCACAGGTGCAGCAGCGGATTCGAGGCAAGCTGGGGCATCTCTCGAATGATGACATGTCGGCGCTGCTTGCCAGCCTCGTGCACGAACGACTGCGGCTCGTAGTACTCAGCCATATCAGCGCCGAGAACAACGATCCGGCGCGCGTGCTCGAAATGGCCCACGGCGCCATGCGTGTCTGCGGCGCTCAGGTGGTCGTGGCTCGGCAGGACGCACCCACGCCCATGTTCGAGGTCTTGCCATGACGCCTCTCGGATTTCTGCGGATGGACGAGACGCGGCGAGTCTTGGCGCGCGCCTCGACGGCGGCTGCCGCGCCGGTTGCCATTCACTTCCTGCGGCGTGGCGAAGAAGGACCCTGTATCTCGGGAATGGGCCAGAGCGCCGCTTGCCGCTACGTGCATCAATTGCCTGGAGGGGCTGCGGCCTGCAGGAAATGCCGCATCGAGGCATCATCCGAGGCGTTGCGCGATGGCATTGCTACGCCTTTTTTATGTCATATGGGATTTGCGTGTGTGGCTACTCCGCTGTTCACCGATACAGCCCCGGGGTTTGTGATGGTCTTCGGACCATACTGCCCGGTCGAAGCTCCGGATACTCTGACCGAAGATGCCCGCAACGGGCTCGCCGCCCTGGGCGATGATGACCCCGAGGACCTGAATGCCCTTCTCTGCGACGTCCGCCTCGTTAACAGCGGCGCGATCACCGCGATTGTGGAATGGACGGCCGATAGCCTGAACGCTCTCTGGCAGGCTTCGCAAAGCGAGCCTGACGAGAGCGAAGCCTCCGACGAGGATGAGCGGGTTGTGGTGAAACGGAAGCGTCCTGGCGCTCAAGAATCCGACCCGCTTCGGGCCGCGGTCATTGCGGCCGCATTGGCAGGTGGTGACCAGCGCGAGGTGCGGTCGACAGTCCTGACCGTATTGTCCGAGAGCCCTGCGGGCGAACGTACACTGTTGCCGGCGCGGCGCGCACGCGCGATGGCCCTGGTGGGGGCCGTTATCGAGGCGGCGGAGCGGGCCCGGCTCAATCCACAAGGATGCTGGGCGCGGCTCCCGGAATTCATCGAAGCAGCACGCAAGGCCCGCACGAGCGCGGATCTTGCAAGCGCGGTGACCGGGGTGTTGCGCGTCATTCGCCACCGTACAAAACGGTCTGAGATAGACGGCTCGCTCGCGGCGTTGAACAAGGTGTTGCTGCCGCGCCTTGGCGAGCCGGTTACGCTCAACGAGATCGCCGCTGAACTGGGAGAACCGCCGAGCACCATCACGCGCCGCTTGCAGCGCAATTTTGGAGTATCCTTCTCTGAATACGTCGGAAAGCAACGCGTTGATCGGGCAAAACGCCTGCTGCGCACCACCCGCCTCGGAATAGGCGAGATCGCCCGGCGCGTTGGCATTAACGATACGAGCAACTTTTCAAAGATGTTCCGAAAGTTTGAGCACTGTTCGGCGCAGCAATACCGGGAGCGTTTCGGGAGAAAAACATGACGTTCGTGCAGAAGCTTCGCCACTGGTGGCGCGAGAAGACCTGTCCCACCGAATTTCTCTGCGATAACTGCAAGTACGATCACCCTTCTGCCTGTGTGCGCCCCGAACGGCCAAACGCCGTCAAATGTCCCGATTACCGTCCCAAAGGCAGCTGAGGAGACCGTTCCCTTTGCCGTCTTTTGTGGACTCTGCATATCTGTCCGTGCATGATGGGCGCGCTGGCGCAATCCGAAGGTGTTTTCCGGACGGTCCAGCGCTGATATCGTAATTGGAGTTTCAGACACGGAAGAGTCCTATGGATGCGTTCTTTTGTGGACTCTATATCCTACGGGGGAGCCGGTAAAGGAAGAGAAAATGGGTCGTATGTTGACGGTGAGCACCATCCTGGTAGTGTGTTCCTCCGTTTCGGCAGGTGGCGAGGAAGCGCGCCCGCTCGAACTCACGCAGGGAACGCAGGGTCCCTGGTGGATGCAGGAAACCGCGTTGACGGCCACCGGAGGGTTGCGTCTGGACGACAAGCCTTGGTGGGAAAAAGCGGCCCGCCTGGAATCGGGAGAATCCTTTCTGACCGGCGGAGGACATGGGCTGGTCCGGCGCGAGACGTTTAACGATGCCCGGGGCAGAACACAGGACGCCATTGTGTGGGTGATTGACGACGATGCGGACGGGAGCCTCGAACTCGGCGGCGACCGCGATTCCGATTGTTACGTGGCCGATTACGACCGGAATGGCGCCGTGGACCGCATGGTCGATTACATCGACGACGACGGAGACCATCAACCGGACGAGATGGACATCCGCTACTTCGTGGATGGCGAACTGCGGTACTGCTGGTTTGGCGTTGATCGTGATGGCGATGGGCACATGTGGAGCTTGCGCGGCTACGAATACGGCGGGCCGAGCTTCTTCGAAAGCGACCCGCACGGCGACGGCCTGATCTACATGAACAAGCTCGACACCGATGCGGGCATCTGGTCGCCTATCTCCGAGTGCCCGTTCGCGTTTTACGACACCGATGACGACGGGTACAGCGAAGTCGCCATTCGGTGCAGCGCGGTGCCCCTCGGCTATGACCCTGATACGGACCCGGATTACGCCAACGATTACGGTCGTTTTGGCGCGCCGTGGCATTCGAGTCTCTCGCGGATGGGTATCGTGAACATTCGCTACAGCTTCGATATCGACCGCGGCAGCTCGGAAGCCATGCCGCTGCACTACGATCTCGGCTTCAATCTTGTCGGCGCAGCGCCCTATGACTACCCGGACATGAAGCATTTCAACTCGAGGCGCCGCCCACCGCAAGTGACCGTTGTGACGCCGTGGGAGAACTTGCGGGCAATCAGCGATACCTACCCGGCACGGGAAACCGGCTTCACTTGGCACGAGCACTCAGACGATACCATCGCGATCGGCTATGGCGAGCAGCGTGCGCAGGATTTCCGGTGGGAGGGCGTCTTCTGGACCTGGGAAAGGCGGTTCATGGAAAACACGGGCGGCCCCAATCAGAAATGGAACGTGCGGCGTGAATACACCGCCAAACCTGCGGGGCAACGGGAACTCTACTACAGTGGAATCGATGGACGCGTTCATCTCAAGCATGCCGGCGAGGGGTGGCTTCAGGTGGGGCATTTCGCAGGGCTGGAAGCACTGGGCGAAATCCGGATGTTCGA
>CAZFOG010000091.1:8882-17905 GCA_964520685.1 uncultured Nitrospiraceae bacterium
TACGCACAGGATGTACTGCGCGAGCTGCAATACGCGGATTTCTACACGCACTGGTCCGGCGTTGCTGCGTGTGTTTTTGCTGAACAGCCCATGGACGATCTCCGGCGGTTTGATGCCAATACCCGGGCATCGCGCCGCACCTCGCAAACCGCATGGGACTTGCGCCGTCTCCTGTCCCGCATCGACGAACTCTACTGCCAGGGAAGACTCGAGGAAGCCGCTCAGTGTATCGAGACTTCTGAGGCAACGTTCCGCGTTTTCGAGGAGCAGCCGGCGGCGAAGTGAGGGCTCTAGCCGGTGTGTTCATCAACGCGCCGAGGGCGGCAGCGCCTCCTCGCTATCCGGAGCGTTCCCGCGGCGAGCATCATGCCCAGAGCAGGGTCAAATGTGGCTTTGACAGAGGCATTGGCCGGCGCGCTGCATCCCCACGAACACGCTGCCATTGACTCGGGCGCCTGGCTGGCCATATCGGCACGCAACAATTCTGCAATGCGGTCCAGTTCCGCGCGATAATCGTCGTGGCAAAGCTCAATGGCGTACGCGAGATGATGCTCGGCGGTCGCGCCATCGAAACACAGATACAGCGCGGTCAGGCTGGTGAGTGCATTGAACACGGCTTCCTCGTCATGGATGAACGCCGCTCCGTAGGCTTTGGTCGCCAGACGGTAAAGATTGGCGGCGGCGCGCAATTCACGCTCGGCCTGTTCGTTCGAGAGTCCCGGAACCCGCTCGGCGAGGGGGCGAGTGAAGGCGTCCACGATTAACTGTTGTTGGCTGGGGCCAAACACGGCGGCGCTGGCCAGCAGCTTGTTTCCCATGGCAGGACCTTCTTCTACGCGCAACAAGTAGTCGACCGCAAACTCGAAGAGGAATTCAGCCTGGCCCGGATTCACCCCCAGCGCTTCCTCCAAGTGGCGAATCTTGCGCGTCGAATACAGGCCCGCAGACTCGGGAGTCTCGGGAAGCCAATACTGATGCGAGTACCAGTCCGCGCCCCATGCCTCGTTGTGGGAGATCATCCCGAGGGCGAGACACGACGGGGCCACGCGGTCACACTCGTTGTGGGTGAGGTGCCGCACCGCATCGAAAACCTCCGCCTTGTTGAAGATCATGTTGTTCATGTCCGGGAGCATCGAACCGAAATGAACCAATGGCCGGTTCGACCCTGTTGCCCGTTCCACAAGGTGAAGGTGCGTGGCCGGTCCCCATGTGAAAGCTTGCGTGGCGAACGCAAGGCCTGCTGCAAAGGCTAACGGTCTCATGAACTCCTCCCGCTTTCCGAATCCGTCCGGTCTCCTCCAGAGAGGAGCATAACGTTTGGCTGTAGGGCTGTGAAAGGTTTTTCTCGGGTTCTCCGGAGAGCACCTGGAAGAAGCAAACGGAAAAGATTCTCACCGGATGCTTGCTGCTACTCCTGGTTCAACTTGACGCCTACGTGTATTTACGCGATCATCAGCACATCCAGAAATGCAGATCAGAGGGGGTGCCATGGGGATCTCACGGAGACTGTTTCTCAAGACAGGCGGCGCGGTTGCGGCCGGAATGCTACCCGTGTGGGCGCGTGCCCGGGAAGGGGAAAACGTCTCAGTCCGCTATACACCATCCAAGTAGCGCGAGCGCAGTCATGCCAGCGACCGCAGATAGGTGATTTGCCGCAGCAATTTTTCGCGGGGTTCTATCTGACGGAAGTCCTCAATCGAGATGAACCCCTCGTACCCCACCGCCTTGAGGTCGGCAATGAATTGCGGGATATCGAGGATGCTCTCGGCCAAATCGCACCCTTCGTAGGACCACGTGACCGTGCCTCTCTCGTCGGGCTCCTGCGGAACGGGCCTCCATCCGCCCGCGTGGCAGTGCTGCAAATAGGCGCCCAGGAGTTCCATGCCGATGCGGAAGGTCTCGAATCCGTCTTTCGCCATGTTGTTGACGTCGTAGATCACCCCCATCTCATTGGGCTGGAAGTTGGCGGCAATTCGGTACGCCAGCGAGGCGCTTGGCATCAACGTGTTGCCGTGGATCTCGATGAGACAGCGGATACCGTAAGGTTTGAGCACATCAATGGCCTTGCTGTAGGCGCCGACGGCGCGTTTGTACAGCTCGTTGTAGTTCACGGTTCGATCGTAACCGGTCGGGGCGCCGAGACGTATCGGTATCTGCCCCATACGCGCCACGCCGTCCGCGAGCCGTTTGACCTCGTCGAGTTCGTCGCACCGGAGATTGGCCGCGATAGCACATATCTCGAGACCATGTTCCGCGGTGATCCGGGCCACTTCCCCGACTTTCTCGGCAAGATTAGCGGGCGATAAATCGGATTTGTGCTCGCCCCACATCGTGTAACCCTGGCCGACGGCGTTCTCTGGCGTATAGCGCACGCGCCACTCGATGCCGTCATACCCGAGGTCCTGCAACAACGCGCAGGTCTCCACCACATCGAGTTCGGGCAATATGACGCTGGTCACGCTGTATTTCATCTCGGAACCCCCCTGATTTCTGTGTTTCGAAGGCCCTTGGCCAACGGATGGGGTAAGTATCCGCACCGCACAGAAGGATTTCAAGAAGCGGGCCTCCCGTCGCGGCCTGCCTCGAAAGTATCCAGCCCTGCGGGGTAACCCGGGCGGGCATCTCTCCGGTGTAGGACCGGCGCCCCCGCCGGACATTCTTGCTTTTCATCGTCTAAGCCTGAGCCGAAAAGGTCCATGCTTCGCTATCTCTGGACTCCCGAGCTTTCGCGCAAGTAGCTGTCATTGCGCAATGCCGCGCGGTACAATTCCGCGCACGCCCCATTCGGAACCAGCGCACCGTGAGTAGCAGAGGAAGCGGATGAGGACAGGAGCCAGGACCGGGCCGCGCGTCACCTGGGAAACAGGCAGAATCTGACATGAACATATCTGTTGGCATATTCATTTTCGTGTATTTGGGCATGATGCTCGGCCGTTTCCCGGGGCTGGCTCTGGATCGTACCGGAGTGGCGCTGCTCGGCGCGCTGGTCCTGATCGTGACCGGAGAAGTTCCACCCGACCAGGCGTGGACCGCTGTCGACGTGCCAACCGTTGGGCTGCTGTTTGGGTTGATGGTGGTTTCCGCGCAGTTCCGTCTCGGCGGGTTTTATGCCTTCGCCGCACGGCACGTCGCGGCGGTTTCGGTGTCTCCGCCGGTATTGTTGGCCGTTTTGCTGGCGGTTGTTGCCGGTCTCTCGGCCGTGTTGACCAACGACATCATCTGTCTGGCAATGACGCCTCTTCTGATCGAGGGCTGTGCGCGGCGCAATCTCAATCCCATCCCGCTGCTGCTGGGGCTGGCATGCGCCGCCAACATCGGGTCCGCGGCAACGCTCATCGGCAATCCCCAGAATATGCTGATTGGCCAGGCCCTGTCGCTGTCGTTTGCCTCTTATCTCGTGGACGCAATTCCGGCTGTAGTGGTGAGTCTCGTCGTCACATGGGGTGTTATCGCATTTCTGTACCGGAACCAGTGGCATCGCGCCTCGGCCCCCGTTTCGACGGAATCGCCGCCGTTCAACCTCTGGCAGACAAGCAAGGGAGCATGCATCCTGCTCTTGGTCATGGCCGCGTTTCTCTTCCTGCCGGTGCCGCGCGAAGTGATTGCCCTTGGCGCTGCGGGACTGTTGCTTGTCAGCAGGAGAATGCACTCGCGCGAAATGCTCGGGGTGGTGGACTGGCATCTGCTCGTGCTTTTCATCGGCTTGTTTGTGGTGAATTATGCATTCCGGGCGTGTGGCGCCCTCGACGGGGTATTCGCCGCGGCCCAGGGTTCCGGCATTGATTTGTCGCACCCGGGGTGGCTGTTCGCGGTCACCGCCGTGCTGTCCAATCTGGTATCCAATGTACCCGCCACGATGCTCCTCCTGCCCGCCGCGACCCATTCCCTGTCGGGCGCCATTCTCGCCTTGTCGAGCACCTTCGCGGGGAATCTCATCATTGTCGGGAGCATCGCGAACATTATCGTTGTCGAGCAGGCGCGTCTCCTCGGAGTCCGCCTGTCCTGGGCCGAACACGCGCGCACCGGCGTGCCCGTAACCGTACTGAGCCTCGCCATCGCCGCTGCGTGGATTGTGCTGCGCTCGCGTCTGTGATCAGAGACGGTTACCGGTTGCGGAAACGACTGGTCGCCAGGCAAGGCCGTGTCGCTCCATAATCGGTTTCGGCAGCGATGCCACGGTTATGTGTGGCATCCACCCCGTTTCAACCCGTGTGATGTTGCGAGAGCAGGGATGTACACCGTGGACTCCAGACCGGATTTCCACACGGGGGCGTCCCCATTCAGGAGCCTCGCGTTGTCACCATTCCGGTCAAATGCGCTATTCTTGGTTCTCTGCGTGCCCGTCGGGGCACATTGGCGCAAATCAATGAAAGGACCCGCGAATGGCTTCAAGCAGTCTGCCAAAATGCATCTCCGTACACGCAATCAGCGACAACCCCGTGGTCGTGTTCGCCGTCGAGGAGCTGAAACGGCATCTTGCGCATATGTCCGGCTGCGACATGCGCATCGCGAGCGGCACCGCAAAGGGCCTGAACGTGGGTTTAATGGCGGATTTTCCGGCGCTCGATGCGCCAAACGTGCCGAACCCGGAGCTTGACGATGCCATCCATATTGACACGACTGGCCTCGACGGCATCATTGCGGGCATCAATCCGCGCAGTGTGTTGCTGGCCGTCTACCGCTACCTCACGGAACTCGGTTGCCGTTGGGTGCGGCCCGGCAACGATGGGGCGTACCTGCCGGCGCTCAGCTCGTTCAAGGATGTCCATGTTTCCGAAACGCCTTCATACCGCCACCGGGGTGTCTGTATTGAAGGGGCAGTAAGCTACGAGCACGTGCGCGATATGGTGGATTGGATTCCGAAACTCGGATTCAACGGCTATTTCATTCAGTTTCGCGAGGCCCACACGTTTTTTGACCGCTGGTACCGGCACACCGGCAATCCCAATGAACAGGGCACACCCCTCTCGATCGACAAGGCGCGTGAATACACCGGGATGCTCGAGGACGAAATCACGCGCCGCGGCCTGCTTTACCACAAGGTCGGGCACGGGTGGACCTGCGAGCCCTTCGGCATTGCCGGACTCGGATGGGACAAGCAGAGCCAGAGCACCCCGCCCGAAATCGCTCAGTATCTGGCGGAAGTGAACGGTAAACGCGATTACTGGAAAGGCGTCGCTCTCGACACCAACCTCTGCTATTCGAACCCCGAAGTGCGGCGCATGATCGTGGACGCCGTCGTCGACTATGCGCGCAGCCACCCCCACATCGACTATATCCACTTCTGGCTGGCCGACGGCACCAACAACAACTGCGAATGTGCGGAGTGCGTCAAGGCCCGCCCCTCCGATTTCTATGTCATGATGCTCAATGACCTTGACAAGAAACTCTCAAATGCCGGACTCAGGACGCGCATCGTGTTTTTGATTTACGTCGACCTGTTGTGGCCGCCGGTTGAGCAGAAGCTCGAGAATTCGGACCGCTTTGTGCTCATGTTTGCCCCCATCGTGCGGACCTACAGCGAGACGTTCGAGGTTGGCGATGCCTTGCCCGAGCTGCCTCCGTTCGAGCGCAACAATCTCGAGTTCCCAAAGAGCGTCGATGCGAACGTGGCGTTTTTGAAAGCCTGGCAGGAGATATTCGACGGCGACAGTTTCGACTTCGACTACCACCTCATGTGGGACCACTCGAACGATCCCGGGCACATGCAGATCGCGCGCACCATCGCCAACGACATGAAGGGGCTCGCCAGGATCGGATTGAACGGATACGTGAGCTGCCAGATCCAGCGAATCTTCTTGCCAACGGGGCTCGCCATGACCGCCATGGGGCGCATGCTCTGGGATGCAGAAGCCGAATTCGACGATGTGGCCGACGACTATTTTTGTAGCGCGTTCGGGGCGGACGGCCAGGCCTGCCGCGACTACCTCGAACGGTTGTCCGAACTCTTCGATCCGGTGTACATCCGCGGGGAGAAGGACTGGGTCGATGAGGTACAAGCAGGGCAACTCGCCAATGTGCCCCATGTCATTCAAGGGTTTGTGCCCGCCATCGATGCCAATCTCGATGCGGACGACCCGTGCCGGCGCGCGTCGTGGCGGTATCTCAAGCACCACGCGGAACTGGCGCTCGGATTGGCGCGTGCGTTTCATGCGAAGGCTCAAGGCAGGGACGAGGAGGCCAGGGAGCAGTGGGAACGCACCAAGCAGTTGGCGTGGGACATGGAACCGGACCTGCATCCCGTGCTCGACACGTGGCTCTTCGCCATGACCGCTCTCGAAGCCAGATTCGTGCCTGGAAAGGGTGATGGCGCACCGAGTTAGGCCATCAGCTCTTATACCGTCCGGCACCTGCGATCTCATGGAACGGGCTTTCGCAGTGGTGGACAAGCCATCTGCCCGCAATGGGGGCTTCCCGCGCGCAAAACGGCGAAAACTGCGCTTGGTGTGTTCCCGGGAGTAGGACCCGTGTCCGAATTGTTTCACTGAGGAGACGCAGATGGAGGAGCCCCAATGCGTATGAAAGCGGTATTGCTGGTCACGCTGGGCGTGGTGATCGCCATCTATCTCGCGGGCCAGGTGGGTGCCCAGAAAGCGCCCCCCGACGTGGCGGGCGACACGGCCAAATTCAAGGGAGTTGAGACCATGGAAACGGCAACATTTGCAGCGGGCTGTTTCTGGCATGTCGAAGAGGCGTTTCGGCACGTCGAAGGCGTCAAAGCCACTTCTGTCGGATACACGGGAGGCCACAAGGAGGACCCAACCTACAAAGAGGTCTGCACGGGCACGACCGGGCACGCCGAGGCCGTCGAGGTAGTCTATGATCCGAAAGAGACACGTTACGAGAAACTCCTCGAGGTGTTCTGGAAAGAACATGATCCCACACAGAAAAACCGCCAGGGACCCGACGTTGGCCACCAGTACCGGTCGGCCATCTTTTATCACACCCCCGAACAGGAAGCGGCGGCCAAGGCCTCCGTGAAGGCCCTCGCGGAATCCGGCACGTACGACAAGCCCATCGTAACCGAGATTGTCCCCGCGCAGACATTCTGGCGCGCCGAAGACTATCACCAGCAATATTTCCAAAAGCACGGTCTGTCACACTGCCCCCTCTGATGTGGCCTGTTTCACGTTGCATGTACCGGGCATGGATTACGTCCGGTGGAAATCAACGCGGGTTTTTCGTAAAGTGAACCCGATTTGCGTGGGTTCCGGTATTTAACATTGCGGGTTGAAAACGCGGGGAGGTGCACCATGCGTATCGCGGAAGCCATGGCACAGGAAATGGCCCAGGAGGCCAAAAGCACACGGAAACTGCTCGAGCGTTTGCCCGAGGAACAATTCGGGTGGAAC
Organism: uncultured Nitrospiraceae bacterium; assembly: GCA_964520685.1. GTDB lineage: Bacteria > Hydrogenedentota > Hydrogenedentia > Hydrogenedentales > SLHB01 > UBA2224. The sequence goes on from CAZFOG010000091.1 coordinate 16,235, forward strand.
CCCCACGAAAAATCGATGACCCTGGGGCGGCTGGCATCCCATGTTGCCGAGTGCTTTGGCTATACGGTGCCAATCATTACCACCGACAAACTGCAGCTCAATCCCGACGACTACAAGCCGGTCGTTGCGGGCAATGTTGCTGAATTGCTGCAAGCCTTTGATAAGGACCTCGAGCAGGCCCTCGGCGCACTGGACGGCGTGCCCGATCAGCACATGATGGCAGGGTGGACGATGCTCATGGGTGAGAGGACCGTTATTGACCTGCCGCGCTACGTAGTGATGAGGACCATGGTACTCAACCACCATTTCCACCATCGCGGCCAGCTTGCGGTGTATGCGCGCTTGCTGAATGTCCCGCTGCCCTCCATCTACGGTCCGTCCGCGGATGAAAAGCAGGCGTTTTCGTGAGTTCTGGCCGGTCTCGGCAAAGGGTCCAATCTGAAGAGGCTCGCGTTGCTGCTGCGGCACAGATAAGCAGTCCCGGCTCAAGCGGCGTAACGTCTATTCGTCAATACACCTTGACCTCGACCTCCGCGCCGCCGCGCTCGTTCGAGACGTAGGCGCTGTAGATGGTCGAGATGGAGTCCGCGGCGAGACGGCTGTCGCTTTCGACGGGCTCGCCGTAGGCAACCGCGCGGTAAAACGCCTCAATCTCTTGCGGATAACCAGTGGACCAGTCCTCGTCGGGCGGAATATTGGTCCAACCCTGCTTGGTCTCGATTTTTTCGACGGTATAGACGTCGGCGAAGTTCGATTCCTTCGGGTTGTACACCTGCATGGATGTGTTCGGGTTGATGTTGCATACGGTTCGGTGGTTGTTGGCGGCGATCTCCAGCCAGTTGTGAATGCCGCCGAGGATGATGTCCGAGGCGAACACCGTTGCGATGGTGCCGTCTTCGAATGTCACGTGCATCATGGAGAAATCGTCGATGTCGTAGTAGTCGCACCGAATATGCCCTGCATCACGGAACGCGTCCATGCGGGTGAGGGCGTGGGCGCGGGCCGTGACGGTCTTGGGGCGAATGGGTTTGCCGTCGCGGGCACGGCCCTCGACGCGCTTCAGGTACAACGCGGCCGTGAGGGGATGGCAGCCTTTGCCGATGAGCACGCCGCCGCCCGAGTATTTCCAGTAGGCGTAGGTGGGGTTGTGGGAGCCCGAATGGGCTTCTTCGCCGTGGATCCAGAGAATCTGCGCGCCCGTCTTCTCGATAACCTCGCGCTCGCGCTGGATGGCCGGCGCATAGACCCAGTTTTCCGCGTAGAGAATCCGGCCCTTGCTCTTGGCCTCGGCCGCCATCATACGGTCTACGCTTGCCAGGCCGTGTTTCAGCGCGTCTTCCTTCGGGAATGTGTCGCCATGAAATTTCTCGGTCCCGTCGCCCAAGTAACCTGTGAGGGGTTTCTCGACGATGACGTGCTTGTCCCGTTCCAGCGCTGCGACGGCGACTTCCTCATGGGCGGCCACGATAACGCAGCAATGGACCACATCCACGTCGTCGATCAGCGCGTCCAGCGAGTCGTAGCAGGTGATGCCCCGTTCCCCCGCAAACGCGCGGGCCTGTTCCGTATCGAGGGCGTAGACGCCCTTCACGTCGACGTGCGTGCCATAGACTTTCGTAATCGCGTCGTAATGAAACCGCGCGGCAAACCCCGCGCCCACAATCCCCGTGC
>CAZFOG010000092.1:0-17739 GCA_964520685.1 uncultured Nitrospiraceae bacterium
AAGAATGGAGTTATGTTGAAGTGTTAAGTTAATACCATAAATAATTCAAATATTTCCCAGAATTTTTGGAAATTTTTTTATACTCAACACTTTACTCAAGTTTAATTCTATCAGGGATTTACCTTTTTTATGAAATTCAAAATTCTTATATAAAAAAAACTCACCTCAATTGTAAACACATTTGAAAAGTATCCCAGATTTCGGAAAGAACTTTTAAAAAAAAATTTCTCAGTATTTATTTATAGAAAAGCACACTTATTAGGAAATCGCTTATTTGCCTCACCCTCAATCATATACGGGGGCATACCTATGGCGGGGGGGTATACGGGGGGTTACGGTGGATGTACCTGATTATGTGTACAATATATTAAATTAAACGATAGTACAAAAATGAGACTACAAGATTTTTTTCCATACGATACAGTGATACTTGGGTTACTTCAGGTTTATCATGGTGTTGGAATGGACTCCTTCTTCATCAACCAACCCTGCATAATGGTTAAAGACCGTATTGTTACTACTGGGGATACTTATTTCTTATTCGGTTATGACCGAAATCAATTGAAATCATCCTGCTTAGTGAAACTCATCGATACCTTTTACTATAAAGACCAAGTTTATTTATTGCTCAACGATTTGCTCACTGATGAAGTTTTGCTCCGCAAACAGCCTTTGAATAAGGATGAAAACAGATGCCAATGGAAACTATTCGATGTTGAAACACTCAGGGATGTTTTATTTGCCAAGGATGAACTGAAATATCCAGAAAGAAACATCCATAACAATAATGATGACCTGCTGGAACTTGATGAGGAATAAACATGGCAAATAAAGCATATATCAACAGTTCTGGAAGAAAAGTATTGGAATATATTCTACCAGTCTCTATTATGCTTGATATGCCACACATCCTGACATGTGACAAGATGTTAACGGTTAATATGCCGTATTTGAAAGTGGAGAAGAAGGTGGCTGGCAATGATTTTGCTGCTGTCAGGTTAATTGATTTTGAAGTTGAGGACGGGATTGTTACCTTATATGTGCAGGAACTGAAGAGCAAAAAGACATATTACCTTTCTGCCAATATGGAGTGCGATGACATGTGGTTCTGGAGTTTGGCTGACTTTGACACACTAAGTGATTTGTCAAAATAACCGCATCAATTGCTTTTAGGTAGGATTATTTATATATGTGGTCATACTACTGATTATCAGACTCCCCTTTTCTGGGGAGTTGTAAGTACATGAAAATCAGACTCGCCTGTTTTGGCGAGTTGACATTCCCTTTTCGAAAGGGTATATGATAGTAGGTAAAATAAGAGGCGGTAATTTCTCGCTTTATTTCGTCAAACAATAAAGAATATGCTTGCAGAACAAAATTTCAGTTTCACAGCGGCTCTATAAGCACAAAATAACGCTTAATAGTATGGGTGGTCTCATTTGGATTCTTTATTACCCATTAAATTGATTGCCACTGGTTTATTTATTAATTTTATAAAAAACAAAGTTATGAAGACACAAATTAATTCAGCCATTATAGCAGCCTTTCAGAACTTATTGAATCCCAATGAATGGCAGAGAATGAAAGATGCTTTTATTAACGAAGGGTACAAAAGCGTATCTATAAAACCAACGGTTTTTAAGAACCTACCAGAAGTTGAAATTAAAACAAGTATCTACTTTTCTGACCATGAACCATTAGTATCGTTTTTGGCAAATCAAACAAATCATCAGTAAACCAGTCTGTTAAAAGATTAACTTCATTTTTTATGGTTTCCTTATCAACTATATAACCATCATATGATGGGATATCAGTGGATGAGTGAGGAATGTGTAGGATTATTTCTGTCATATATTATTTTTTTCAGGTCATTCTCAATTTCAACTTTCAAGATTGATAAAATATTACAAAAGGATTATCTCCCTGCTCGATTTTATCTGATGAATCCTTTGAAACATCTTTAACTTCTAAAAAATCAAGTGCCAATTGGAACTTTAATTTGTGTGTTGATGTTTCAATTACTGGAAAATAATCTCCATGATGTCCACCCATATATTTCCATTTGGTAAGACCATACGCATACTTCTTATTGTTAAAATAAATTGTAGCAATTCTGGTCGAGCCATTTTCAATATTGTACGCATTGATATGAATGTGGAAGTAAAATCCTCTCCACAATACAGAAACACTCAGATTAAAAGGTAAATCACACCATTGAATCAATATTTCATCTTTTGTGTTTATAATCAATAAATTACCTGTTATTTTAATCATATAATAATTATTGAAGGATTCTATTTTTTATCTCAAACCAAGTTTTTATCCTTTCCTGAATTACTTCCCCTCTCATTATAATTGACCATTCTTTTAAAAGATATTCTGTGAAAGTAGTACTGGGGTAATCCAAGTACTCAGTCAAATACATATGCCACAAAGATTCAACTATCTTATAATTGAGGTACTTTTGATATCTAAAATACTCCGCATGATTGCGGATTATTTTGATATTCCAATACTCTTCCATTATTTATTGAAATATTTTATACTTTATTGTTATCCATATCCTTATAAAAAAGTCTGCCTGTTCATGACTACTTAATCTGAATTGCACAATGAGGAAATCTGTGAAGTTTGTTTTGGGATATTCCAGATGCTTTTTTAAGTATTTTCCCCATTCAGTTTCTACGTACTCGAAGTAATAGTATTTTCTATAACCTATGTAGTTATTCCATGTAAATGGTTTATTAACATACTTTTTCCAAAAAGGTTCTACATCCATGCTAATATCGCTTTTAGCATCTTTAATGTAATTCTCCCATTCAAGTTGATTCTTATTGTTCTTTGAGTCTTTCATAATGTAAAAAGTTACTGATAAAAAATAAGTTACTTTTCACATCAAGTTCAATCTGGAAAGTCGTGAATAATAACATTTTTGACTGACCGTCCACATCGCTTTACCACCGTGGTGTTAACTCGGTTGGTATCCTCAAAGGATTCTTGATGTTTAGTAAAACAAATATAATCAAAATAAACAAAAGAGGCAGTCCTATCTTAAATTGTCTCGCTGCATTTCACCCTTGTGCTGAGGGCATAGAAGGACTGCCTCACTACGGTCGTCCAATCTTTATTTTAAAAGCAACACAGGTGTGGAATAAACATGTCTCGCTGCATTCCTCGTGCTTAAGGAAAGATGTGCTGCTGTATTTTGGTTGTCCGACCTTTATGGTTTAAAGGCGACACCATAATATATGTGAAAGTCAATGTCTGCAATTCGCTATCTGATACTACAAAAGGTATTAAGTGTCGCCTTTTTTATATCAAAAAACTCTGTTTTTCAGGCAGTTTCATGAATAATAACTATATGAAATAGAAAAAGCACTCAGAAACTGCGAAACACATCACTAATTTACACAAAATCCGAACTAAAATCAAGAATTGACAAAAATTTTAATCCAGATTGTTTGATTCTATTGGTTTTTTTAATATTTCTGGATTAATCTGCTGAAGGTTGCTCTTCTTTAAGTTCTAATATCCTTTTTAATGCAGTATTTGAATAATTAAACTTAAAACTCCAGTCCTTGCAGAAGGCTTTTAATCTAATTTGAAGCATCCTTTGGCATCGAAATTTTAATCTTTATTGTTGTCTGCTAATCGTTGATAATAAATTTGTTTCTCACTCAAGAATTCCATTTTTTCTTTGTTATTTGAATCACCTTTCTCAATAAGAATTTGTCTGGCTCTAATGACCATTGCAACTGCTTTTCGATTTTCTCCTTCAAGTGAATATATATTAGCAAGAGTAATCCATAGATTGTCATTCATTTGATTGTTTGAGATAATTGATTTCATAAATTCAATCGCCTTTCTCCCTTCACCATTTGCTTGCATATATTGTGCTCTCCAACAAATTGCATTAAGGGGAGATAAGTTTTTATCCAGTAATTTCTCACAATATGTAATTGCAGCACTAAAATTTCCAATTCCTCCATTTAACTTAACAAGAGAAATAAGTGTTTGCTCATCATTTGGAAGAATTTTCTCTACTTCCATAAAACACCTCATTGCTTTATCTATTTGATTTATGGACTGATAATTTATTGCAAGATTATACCAATGGTTTGGATTGTTCTTATCAAGTTTGACTAAGAGTTCAAGGATTTTAATTGCTTTGTCAAAAAGCCTTTGTTTTGAAATTTCTGCTGCAATGTTGCCAGCATTAAAATGTAACGTTTTCTTATCAGGTGCTAACTGGATTGCTCGTAAAATTATATCAGCCGCTAAAGAATAATTCTTCTTCTCTTCCAGAGCAATTGCAAGATTTGTTAATGCACCAATGTTGTATTGGTCAACTTCTATGGCTTCATTCAAATATTTTAACGCTTGGTCGATTTCATTTTTGGCTTTATAGAAAATGCCAAGATTGTTACAGGTATGAGAATTGTGGGGGTCAATTTGATATGAAAGCAAAGTTGCCTTTATGCCTTCATCAATATTACCTAATTGGTATTCAATCCTTCCTTTTAGACTCCAAGCAGAACTATCTTCTTTATCATGTTGAAGATAGGAAGTAATTAATTCTTGTGCTTTATTCAGATTACCTAACGAGATGAAGGATAAACTCTGTATGTATAATTCTCGCAGAGCAGCATCAGATTGTAATTTATTCTTTGGAATAACAACTTTCAATTTGGATGCAATCACTTTTAAATCTTCAAGGAATTGTTTAAAGTTTTGATAACGGTCTTTTGGATTTCTTGCGAGACATTTATAAGTAATTGCTGCTAATGGGTGATTAATTTTGATTATAGGTTCTGATAAATGCATTATTGCCAAATGTTCAATTGTAGTCCTTCCTACTAATGAATATGGGAATGCCCCCGTGCTGATAAGTTGGTAGAGGACTATTCCGAAACTATATATATCAGAGCGAAAATCAACTTTTGAGGAATCAAGAATTTGTTCAGGTGAAGCGTATAGAATAGTCCCAAGAAAAGAACCAGCATATGTCAATTCAATCTTTTGTTGTCCGACCTCAGATGGTTTAAAAATCTTATTGATTTTATTCAACCATATTTTGGGCAGGGGTGTTTCATTAAGTTTTTTGAATTCGGGGGCAAATTTTGACAATCCAAAATCAGTAATTTTTAAATTCCCAAATTCATCGACCATCAAATTATCAGGTTTAATATCACGGTGAGTTTTAAGTCCCTTTGATATTGCATACTCCATACCATAACAAAACTGTATCGCCCATTTAATAATGTTTTGTATGGATGCTCCACCTTGTTTTAAATAATCGGCTATAGAATTTCGTTTGAAGTCATCAGGTGAAACATATTCAGCACCTACAAAAAGTTGTTCATTTATTTCATTTACGATGAGTGCTTGAACAATATTTGGATGAATACCAATTGATATCCATACTTCTGCTTCTGCTCGAAATCTTTGGATTGAATTGAATTCATCTTTTTGAAAAGTCTTTAGGACAAAGGGCAATGGATAGTTTTTGCTCGTTACAAGATATACAACCCCCATTCCTGACTTCCCTTCCCCACCAAAAATGTCAAGGATTTTATATTCTCCCACTAAAATATCACCAACTTTTAATGAATTAGTTGTCACCATTAAAATAGAAAATATTGAATTTCAGCACAATTTAGCAAAATCTTATGGAATTTAAGTAAATGGAAACTTTGTGGTTTACTCATTTAAAAGATAAATCTATATTTTTCTCCACTCCCAAGGTGAAATCGGATTGTTTACCTCCCAGAGTCCAATCTTATTTTTTCTCGCATATTCTTCAGCATCAGCATATTGTTGGTCAGATGAATACCTCTTAAAATGCCATGCACAGCCATTCTTAATGGAAAACAGATTAATGTCATGACCATCAATAAAGAGAACTGCTAAAGTTCTGCCATACCTATCGACACCATTTGCTTTGATGGTTGCTCCTTTGTGTAAATACTGTTTCAGAAAATCTGCTGATTCTTTGCTGTAAGGCTGTTCTCGTTCTGGAGCATCAGTTCCGTACATCCTGACAGTTAAAGAACCTTCATCAGTCTGGAAGGCGAAGGTATCGCCATCTATGACTCTGATTATTGAGCCAGTATATAATTGCGAATATCCAGATGCATAAATGATTAGAAAACAAATAATTAAATAATACTTTTTCAATTGAAATGATTTGTTGATTTTATAAATGCACGGTTAATTATTGTAGTTTCTTCTGGTAATAAACCCATTGTCCAATATTTATACTCCCCTAAGTGCAGATAATTATATGTTACACCTGCGAATGTACTTGGTAATCCATTCTGCTGAATAAACCTTACAACCTCTATGAAGGTATTAAAATCAAGGGTATCGCTTCTGACGATATACCAATGTGGAGATTCTGGCATAGTCTTGGCGAATGTCCATGTTTGATTTTCTAAGAATTCCTGAACTTCAACAATTGTCATGTGAATCAATGCAATACATCAAGATTATGAACATTTAACACTTTTTGCAACATAATTACTAACTTAAAAAAGGTCACTCAAAATAAAATACATTTATAACAAGACCTTTAGTTCAATGGTTTATAGGTAATTATTTTTGCCAGTTTTCCCCGTAAGTCCTTATCTTCTTTCAGTATCTCTTCACCAAATATTACAAGATTCTTTGTTGCTTCTTTCTTTTTCCCAGACTTAACAGATTGGTAGAAATATTCTGTCATGGTTGAGATATACAGGTTTTTAAGTTCTTTTAAAGCAGTGGTGGCTTCTTCATCCCCCCATACATATCTCGTTAACTGTCGAATTGCATAAGTAAAATCTTGAAGATTTTCATCATTGAAATCATTTCTTTGAGTAATCGACTCAGCAAGTTGGGTAAGCCTTTTAATGCCTTCAATTTTGTATTTAGTTGCATCTTTGCGGTTTATTTCCATAATTTGGTTCTCACGCTCTCCTTCTTTTATTGGCATTACACCCAAAACTATACTCCATAGCGAATTGGAAGCAAAAATGCCAGTGCCACCTAATTCAATTAGAGGTATAATGGCATTTAAGACATATAGAAAATTGGTTGGGTTCTTTTTATCCATTTGATTTCAATTCTTCAATAAACCTTTGACAAAAACTATTGAAAGGCTGGTATACTTGTTTTTCAAAGTCGCTTTCGGATGGCAATCCTGAAATCTTGGTTAATTCACGAATAAAGGATTCATCACCTCTATCCCTTCTTTCACGACTTAGTTTGACTCCAGTATTGAATGACTCGGCTACTTCCCAAAATATATCAGCCATATCTGCACCATATTTTGCTTTAAGTATTGAGATTAAATCATCACCCACTTCTTCTTGCGTATATCCAGAGAAAAGAGTGAAGGTTTGGATTACATATGATAGTAAAAACCCATAAAAGAATGGATTAACGCATATTCTGATATTTTGACCATCCTTTGTAATGGCTTGAAACCTAAGCGTATATATTTTATAATTAATGCTTGGTAATAAATTCTGGGGTTTGATAAAATTAAACGCTCTTATATGGTCTTCTTTTGAAGAATTAATTCTTTTATCATTACCATATGTACGCTTCACATAATCTATTATCAGTTCATTAATATCATCTTCAGACATTAATAGATTCATTTCGTTCTTTGAGAATAATTCATCACCAAAATTGTTGTTGATTACTACTATTGCTCTCTGTACAAACGTATCTAATCTGAAAAAAATGACCTTTGCTAAGGAATTATCAATATTTGTTGAACAATAATGATTCACAAATGACATATTGTCTACTCCTTTGGGGAAATCAATAATTATTTTCTGAATTCCAGTTCTCATAAGTTTCATAATTCTAATTGAAACAATAAATTTATAACTTTAAATATTATAACCATAACCATGTATGGTTGTAGATAGTCCCAATCACTCTTAAATGCATAATTATGTCTATATTATCTAAGTTATTAGGGTCTGAGAGTAAATTATTTGGTAAGGCATTCCTTACAAATAAGCAGTTAATTCTTAGGATGGATAATACATCGGAAACTAAGAGCGATGAACTCAAGATTGAATTTAGGAAAAACTTCATTATAGTGAAGAACTTAAAGACGGGTATCGAAAAACAACTTTTTTGGCGATTTATTTCAAAAGATGACTACACAGAAACATTTTCTGATGAAAATTACGGACAATGGCTAATCTCGAACAATCATATTACATATACTGAAGTTAAGACAGGTATTAATACTTCTTTTTATGGTCATATGGTTTAATTGATTAATCTTTCTCGAACTCAATTTAACCATTTTGCTCTATATTCTAATAGGTTGATTATCTTCTTATTCATACTTAATTTATATATTTATGATTTAATGAGATAACTTTAAATTTTATTATATTTGATGTTCTGTAGTCCGATATTAAATAGATTCAAAACGTAATTCAAAATACTACTTAAAATATAAAATTATGGCTTACACAGCAGAAATAAGCAGACAAAATCCAAGTTGTTTTTTGTTTGTAATAGACCAATCTGGCTCAATGTCAGATAGTTTTAGTTCCCCACCAAAACCAAAAGCACAAGGAGTTGCAGATGCAGTAAATAAGTTGCTGCAAAACTTAGTAATAAAATGTGCAAAGTCAGAAGGGATTAGAAACTATTATTATGTTGGAGTTATTGGGTATGGCAAAGAAATTTCGTCTGCTTTTATCGGAGAATTGATTGGGAAAGACATTATTCCTATAAGTGAAATTGCAGATAAACCTGCCAGAATTGAAGAGAGGACAAAAAAAACAGATGATGGTGCAGGTGGCTTAATTGACCAAACTGTTAAATTTCCAATCTGGTTTGATGCAGTTTCAAATAATGGAACACCAATGACACAAGCGTTCCAGAAGGCAAATTCATTAATTGAAACTTGGCTACAACAACATCCCGATTGTTTTCCACCAACGGTAATTCATATTACAGATGGTGAAAGTACCGATGGAGACCCAACCAAGGAAATGCAACAACTTACGAGTAAATCCTCAAATGATGGTAATGTTCTCTTATTCAATTTGCATTTATCAAATAATCCAAATGCAAAACAGATTGAATTTCCGAGCAACACAGAATTGCTGCCAGACCAATATTCACAAATGCTATTTGCAACTTCTTCTCCGCTTACATCCTTCATGATTGACATTGCAAAGAAAGAATACAATCTCAACGTCTCGGAGAATTCAAAAGGATTTGTATTAAATGGTGATTTAGCCTTAATTATTACTGCAATGGAGATTGGAACACGACCAAGCAATTTAAGATAATGCCTACTCATAACTGTTTAGTATTACCTAAGGAAGGGTATACTAAAGAGGAATGTGAAGATAGTATTCATATCCATCCCTTACATCGGAACCCTGTTGATAATTATAAGTTTGCCATTGCAGATGGGGCAACAGAAAGTTCGTTTTCAAAAGAATGGGCAACTCTGCTTACTGGGAGTATTCAAAGCAAAGCAAAAATTAGTACAAACCACCTTTTAAGTTTACTTCCAAATTTACAGGCAAAATGGAAGGAAGATGTTTTTAGCCGCTCTTTGCCATATTATTCAGAAATAAAAGCACTGCAAGGAGCATATTCAGCATTGGCTGTTTTGAACATTAATATCAAACATTCACAATTTACTTGCTTGGCTGTTGGCGATTGTTGCTTATTCCATGTAAGATACTCTGCATTGGTAAAGGCTTTCCCTATTACAAAAAGTGAAGATTTTAATAATAATCCATTCCTTATTTCAAGTATTCAATCGAAAAACGCAGGATTGAAAGATTGCATTAAAGAGATACATGGAGAGTTTACAAAAGGGGACAAATTCTTTTTAATGTCCGATGCGATAGCCTCTTGGTTCTTAAAAGGATGTGAGCAAAATGAAAAGCCTTGGGAAATTATCCTCAGACTTTTTACTGACAAAATTCTTGATGAAAACGTATTTGTGAATTGGGTACAAGACCTCAGAAAAACGAGATTAATTAAGAATGATGATACTTCGATTATCTCAATAGAAATATAGTTTATGCCACTTCCAAGAGGAGATGAATACAATCAAGCAGTCCAATCTCCACGGGTCTGCTTTTCTGATAGTGTTTTACAAAGTTGTCATGTAGAAACAACCCCTCTTGGTCTTCCAAAGCCATATTCTGGTGGATTTACAACAACGTATCGATTATTAAATAGTAGTAATAGTTGGGCTGTTAGATGCTTTACCAGAGAAATAAGCGATTTACAAAGAAGATATAAGGCTATTGGGGCATTCCTAAAGACAAATTCTTGCCCAATTCTTGTTGAAGCAGAATACCTTGCAAACGGAATTCGTGTAAATGGTGTTTTTCATCCAATAATAAAAATGCAATGGTTGGATGGGGAAACTTTGAATGTACATATTGGAAGAATCCATAAAAACAATAGTTCAATCCAACATCTTTTAACAGAATTCGTTGATATAGTTAAGACATTAGAAAGATTTGGTATCGCTCATGGAGATTTACAGCATGGTAACATAATCGTAAAAAACCATAAGTTATACCTAATCGATTATGATGGAATGTTTTTCCCTGATTTATCAAGTCTCAAAGTTAATGAATTAGGGCATCCCAATTTCCAACATCCAAGAAGAACAACAAATGACTACAATAAAAATATTGACCGATTTGCTGCTCTGGTAATTTATACTGCGTTAAAAGCAATATCAATTACTCCTTCTTTGTGGGACAAATTTGATAATGGAGACAATCTATTATTTAAAGGGAAAGATTTTAGCGACCCCGCAAATTCACCTCTAATAAGGGAATTAATTAGTCACCCTGAACTTACGAAACTTGCCAAAAACTTAGTTGCTATCTCAACATGGGAATTTATAAAGATTCCAACTTTAAATGACTTCATTACAAACACTTATACACCTTCAACAGTACTCCCACCCGTTATTGGAGTTCCGAGAAGTCCTTATCCTATCGTTGACGGTACTCAGAAAGGTAGGTTAGGTGAATATATTGGTCAAAAAGTAATGGTAATTGGTAGAATATCAGCACAGAGGTATGGGTCTACTAAATATGGAGACCCGTATTTATTTATGAATTTTGGCATCTTTCCAAATCAAACATTTACTATTGTTCTATGGAAAGAGGCACTTGAGGAATTTAAGAGAAATAAAATAAATCCTGATACTTATAAGGGTGCATATATTAGCGTAATTGGAGTATTAGGAACATATTCAGGGACTCCACAAATGTCCATTGATTTCACCAATCAGATACAATTACTTTCTGGGGCAGAAGAAGTAAGGCAATATTTGTCAAATAGTATACAAGAATCTGTTATTCAAAACCCCAGAACACAAAGAACAACCGCAGTAACTAAAATCGATGGGAACGATGAAAAACTTAATAAAATCTATGAAAGATATCCTGTGACTCCATCAAAACCATCCATACAAACACGTCCTTCATATCAACCAATAAAAAGTCCATCAACACCATCTACAAGTAGTAGGGGTACGCATTCATCAACACAAAAGACTCAAAGTAATTCAAATACGGGGTGTACCATAATGACAACCTTTACATTAATAGGTGCATTAATTGGAGCAATAGCATTATCAGTATCTAATGGAATAGGAGGAGGCATATTTGTTGGTGGTGGATTGTTCGGAGGAATAATAGGAGCAGTGATAGGATTTATCATTGTAATAATTGTTAACAATACTAAGCATTAATGTGGCGATTCAGAAAAATATTTAATATTGGCGGTTTTAGAACATCTTTATCAAAGAAAGGGATTGGTTATAGTTACGGTTTATTAGGATTTCGTTTTGGAGTAAACCCTTCTGGTAGGAAATATATAAGTTTTGGAATATCAAGAACGATTATTTTTTATCAAATATCTTTACACGGATAAACAAGAATCTCAAAAAACGGTTAATAATCCTTACCTCTCAAAGCAATTAACTTCGCAAGAGGTTTGGTGGAAACAAAGAAAACTTGGACAAATTCTAAAGCAGGTTTCAACACATTTATATTTAAGTTCCTCATCACCTCTCCCACCTTATTCAAGTTCCAATGTTTGCACTTTCTGTAATGTAGCACCGTAGTCAGTCAGGTCAAAATAAACACCAGCCAAATTAGTGGAGATGCGTATTAATTGTTTTTCCCGCTTCGCCCACATCTTCTCCATCTTAACTCTTTCCTTTTCAAAATCGGATTTCATTTTTTCCATGATTCCCCAATGGCTACAATTCTGGATTTGAATTCACTTCCTGTGATATAATTGTAAATCACATCCATCAGGCTTGAACGTCCAGCAATAGCAGATTTGGTCTGATGAAGTTCTTGGAATCAAATTCAACGTATGGCATTCTTTCGCTTTCTAAATAAACGGACATTTATTAAGCCTTTCCAAAACAGGGAACGTTTGTACCAAAAAATAAGGGGTGCGGAGACCCCCAATTGTTTGCCCTCTATTGTATATGAAATGCTATCTATAATTGATGTGTTCTTCAATAGGTCAGTGAATGCCATTCTATTAAGAGCAACACAAGTGTGGAATAAATATGTCTCGCTGCATTTCCTTTCGATGAAGGGAAGATGTGCTGCTTTATTAATGGTTGTTCGACCTTTATGGTTTAAAGGCGACACCTAATATATGTGAAAGTCAATGTCTGCAATACAATCCTGTTAGAGCAGGTATGGAAGGAAGTGTCGCCTTTAAATATTTCAAAGAGCGATTTATTTAATACACGCAATTTGAGGCATAGAAAATGTCTGAAATCGTTGATGCCACAAGGAAATTGCGAGTACTTCTGCTAATTTACGAGATATATTGAATTAACGCCAAGATTTTCGTTGAAAAATAACCACTATAAAAAAAATAATATTTGCACAGAATGTTCAGTTTCGAATCTATAATTTTTCATCTATTAGTTTAAAAGTTTTTTTAACAAATAAGGCTAATTCAGTATCGGTTATCTTTGATGGATTGACCCCCAGTTTTTCATAATCAGGAATTGCCTCTCCATGATGTGGTTTGCAGGAAATTCCATTTAAAACTCTTAATAATCTTATAATATTTTTTCTATCATTGTTTTCTCTAAAAGGCACACCAGAATTTTCAAGTTCATCAATGCAAGTACCAAATGTCTGTCTATTTGGATTAATATGCTTTAATTGCCTATAGAATTTGAATTTAATATGACTTTCAAGAACATTTCGAATTAGACCAAGAATTTGCTCCTTTTTTCGAACATCAGGATTTTTTAACCAATCTTCCATTTCAGTAATATGAATAAAATATTGGTTGTCATTTAAATATTCAATATCTAACGGTTCAATAATGGAATTGTCATTATAGTGGTCTTGCGAAATTCGTAATGCCTTTCGTGAACTTTTATCACAATTATTATACAACTCCCAAAGAAATCTTTCATTATGACTTAAAACGATAACTTGATTTAAATTTTCATGTATTTCTAAAATCAGATTTACTGTAGTATGTCGTCTGTTGGCATCCAAACTTGAAAGGGGGTCATCAAAGACTAAAATCTTATTCGAGAGCATAGGGTCTATTTCAAGTTTAGAAAGGAAAAAAGACAATGCTATGGTGCTTTTATCCCCTTCACTTAAACATTCGCAAATACTGAATTTCTCATCTTGTTCAAACGAGATTGGATTTCCATCAAGTAATAATTCGTATTCTATTTTCACATCTTTGCCTTTCCCCTTTCTTATCCCATGTTGCATGTTTTTTATTTGGAAAGGAGTATCAAAAACATCACTCAGATAATAATTAATTTTTGAGGCATATGTTGAAATGAACCTGTTTGCTGCCGCAGTCTCCTCCTTAGAAAGTCGAGAATATTCTTCCTCTAATAATTTGTTTCTTTTGGCTATTTTGATATAATTTCTACATAATTCATCTATTTCTTTCTCAAATCTTTTTTTGGTTCTTTGTAGTATTCTTAATCGCTCTTCTACACTTGCTGGGTCTTCCAATCCCCTTTTGAACATTCTAATACAAGAATTATAATTATCAATTTGCTGGTTTAATCCATTAATATTGACATTTATCTGATTAAATATATGCTGGAATTCAAGAATAGCATCAGTAATACAAACTTTTGAAGGATTCTTAGTTTTTTCTTCTATAATACTTTTCAATTTAGAAAAAGCATCTCTTAGTTTTGTCGCATCACCTTTACTTATTACATTGAATTTTGGTGCTTCTTCTGTAATGTATTCTTTCCAAAAATTAAGCCTTTCATCAAAAATTTCTTTAAACGAATATTTCTTATTGAAAAGGACTTCCAGATTAAATTCTGTAATAATTTTTAAATGCTCATTTAATCTAATCAAGTAATCGTTGAATTCATCATTAAATACTTGAGCGTATGCTTTAATTATATCCGAATTCAATGACACTTCTTGCTTGCAAAACGGACATTTAACTTCTGATTCCTTTTTTCCCCCAGATATCTGTTTACATTTTAATACGTAATTAAAGCCAATCCTTGCCCAATCTTCAGGATTATCAACCTCATTTGTGGCAAGAATTTCCATATGTTCCTGAAATAATCTTTCAAGTGACTTGTCCTGAATAGTAGAAGTTGATGATTGAACATCTTTTAACAGACTAATGAAATCGATTTGAGTAGTCCATCTTCCCAATGATGGAAGTTCATGGTATCTTCTAATTGATTGTCGTTCTCGTGCATTCTTTAAATGTACTTTTGCCTTATTAATTTTAACATCAATATCAACTGCTTCTGTGGCTTCTATCTTAATAAAATTCCTTATATCATTTTCAGTCAAATTGAGTCCGACCTCACGAATAATTTTCTGAGTTAATCTTTCGATTTCACCTCTATTTTGTTCTCTATCTTGTTTATTTTTAAGAATTTTATTTTTAATTGCTATTCCTTGAGAACCAACAATAAAATGATGTAAGTTTTTTCTATGTTCATCAGAAACAAGCAATCCTGAATAAATATTTTCATTAACAAAGAATGTATCAAATACCTCTATGCTATCAATAATATTATTCCACCCATTTATTCCAAAGGAGTAATTTTTTTTTGTTCCAGTAGATTCTCTTTCAATAATCTGGATAACTTGATTTGCCTTCGATTTTGTTGAAATCCTCTTATGAATTAGATTTTTATCTCCAAGTTTTAAAGACCTTAGAATAGAGGCTATTGTAGTTTTCCCTGCTCCATTTTCAGCATAAAGCACTGTAAAATTGTTAAATGAAATATCTCCTTTTGCCGTAAAGTCACGGAATTTCCCGACCGATAATATTTTTTCAATTTTTTGAATCACTTTTCTTGTTATTTCACAACATCAGTCGTATTATATTAAATGTGTCTTATTCTTTTGGTTATCAAATTTACAATTTTATGTTCATGCTATTATGACGAGAAGGAGTAATCATAAATTCTTCTTTAGTAAGACTCTATTTAAAAGGTCAAGCATTTATATATTTAGGAACTCCCATTCATACTTCTATTGCTAATCAATTTCTCCTGTTTCAAGTTCTAAGGTTTGAATTTTTTGCAAGGTTGCACCATAGCCAGTCAGGTCTCCATATACACCAGCCATATTGGTAGAAATTCTAAGCAATTGTTTCTCCCTCTTCCCCCAAATTTTCTCCATAGCAACTCGTTCTTTATCAATATCAGATTTCATTTCCTTCCACGCTTCACCAATGGCTTCGATTCTTGATTTGAATTCACTTCCTGTTATATAGTTGTAAATAACATCCATCAAACTTGAACGCCCTGCTATTGCCGATTTTGTTTGATGTAGTTCTTGGAATTTAATTCTTATTGCAGTGGCAAGACCAATAACTGAATAGAAGTCACTAATCCATACTCCATTTTGAAACCCAAAACGCTTAATAGCCTTTGGAAGTGCTTTAGTAACAATAATCCCGACAGTTTCTCCGCTTAGTTGTCTCTGGTCATCTTTCAATTTTGATATCCACCCATCATTCCAGTTCTCCGCATTCTTTGCTTCCCAGATTATTATACCACATTCTTTTAAATTCTCTGTCCTTACATGATGCACGATATCAGCACCCCTCTTGCCTTTTGGAACTGGGTCAAATTCATCTGCTGGGAAGCAACTTCTGAGTATATTCTCCAATTCCTGCTCAAAAGATTCTCCCTGTGCTTCCATTGACCCTTGCTCCGCTTTCTTTTTAAAATCATCAGCAAGTTTTTTCAACCGTTCTATCTGTAAGTCTTTTTCTGATAACTTCCCTTTTAATTCATTTTCAACCTCTTCACGAACAGTTACCTGAAGTTCTTCTGTTTTTTTATTAATGAAAGTTTCCCTGTCGAGTTCGATTTGTTTTTCCTTTTTGGCGATTTCTCGTTCTCGTTTCAGGAATTCCAGTTCCTTTTTTGTAAACTCTTCTGATTTGTCCTCAAGTTCTTTTACCTGATTTTTCAGGTCTTCAACTTCGGTTTGTGCCTCCTTTTTTGCTTTTAAAGCAGCATGGCTTGCTGCTTCTTTTTTCGCAGCATCAATTTGACGTTGATGTTCGGCTTCAAGTTCATCCAGTTCTTTTTGATGGTCAGATTTCACCTTCTCTTCGATTTCATGCCTCATCGCTTCTGATAAGGGGAACTTTTTATTGCAATAGGGACAAGTTATAAGTTGTTCTTTCATATTGTTTTTTTTGATTCTTAAATGGATACTCAAAGTTACGAATATAAAAACAAACTGTAATCCAGAGTAATGTTCAGGATTTCACTTAGAAACTTAAAACATCATAAGTTTCCAATAACTCTTTCTGGCTAATGCCCAAATATCTGCGAGTTATCGCTGGGTTTGAGTGATTAAAAAGATGAGATAGTTTTACGATTGCTAATTCAGCATTCTCCCCAGAACGGTTAAATATTTCTCGTCCAAACGATTTTCTTAAAGAGTGTGTGCTGAAATTCCTGATTTTCAGATTATATCTTGTTTTAATGTCCTTCAGCATAATATTGATGCGCTGAATTGAATATTTGCTTCCTTTCTGGCTCGTAAATATGAATTCACCCAAGCATTTGGGTTTGATTTGCTGATAGCAATCATAAATATGCTTTTTAAGTTGACCATTTATTTTAATCTCCCTCTTTTTCTTGGTTTTCTTTTCAATAAGTTCGAATTCGTCTTTATCATAAATGGTTTCCCATTTAAGATTAAGAATGTCCGATATCCTTAACCCGAAAAAACATCCGAATGAAACCAGAAGGGACATCTTGTATTTTTTATCATTATACAAATTTCGTATCAGGTTCATTGCTTGACCCCATTCCAGAAAATCCGCCGTAGTATTTGAAAATTTTGCGCTCATTTTATTTCAGTTTTATTGGTTTACCATTAATAGTGAATGTTATTTTTCCGTTCTGAATTTCAATTCCTTCTAAAACTCCCATTTTATGGGATATTCCGCAAAGAACATACACTATGTCATATAAGTGAATGTTTTTTATTTTGGTTAGCGATTCCCTGTAATGCTTATTTCCTTTCATGCTTCTCTGGATTAAAGTTTAATTTGATGAACAGGCGTAAAAACTTGTATAGATATTATCAAATGGCATGAAGTTCTTCTTTAACTCAACTTTAGCCACTCCAATAATCTCATTACCTTCCATAAACATTAATATCATATATGCGATATCGAAATCATCATCGACTGGATGTGTGATTATGTGAA
>CAZFOG010000093.1:0-17661 GCA_964520685.1 uncultured Nitrospiraceae bacterium
CCGGGTGGACTCAGTGGACTGAGTGGACTGGGTGGACTGAGTAGACTGAGTGGACATAGTGGACGGGGTGGACACAGGCGGAGCTTGTGGACGGAATGAAGCGGGAGGACGGGCGGAGGCCTATCGCAAGAGAGCCACAATCACACTGAGTGCCTGAAGAGCCCACCTACAGCTTAGCAAGCAGGCTGAAGACTGTGCTTCGCGAAGACCCAGGGCTGATCGGTTGTGTCTTCGCAAGGCGGTGTTTCGCCGCCGCAGCTTCGCTGCACCCTGCAGACCTGCTCTGGGTCCACTCCGTTCACTCCGTCCATCCGGTCCTCCGGGTCTATTGGGTCCGTCCGCTCTGTCCTGGTGGATTTGATTCCGGGGCGGTAGTGTCACTACCATGCAGGAGGCGCACAATTCGGAAGTACGGAGCGGGCGCGCCGGGGCAGCTTAGAAGGTATTGCCAATGATCGACCTCAGCAAACTGAAGAATCCCCTGGACTGGATACAGGCGCGCAAAGAAATCGAATCGGCCGTAATGAAAACGATGGGGAAACTCCCCAAAGAGCGGGCGGATCTGCAGCTTAAGGTGATTGACGAAGAGTCGTTCGCGGGCTACACGCGACGGCGTGTGAATTACTTCGTGAGCGAGTGGGAACGCATTTCGGCGTGGCTTTTTTTGCCGGACCGGAAAGACCAGGTTCCTGCGGTCGTGTGTTGCCACAGCGAGCACCCCGACGGGAAGGCCGAAACGGCCGGCCTTACGGGAAACCGGCTGATGGCTCTCGCGCAGCATTACGCGGAGCAGGGATATGCGACCATCGCGCCCGACAGCGCCACGGCGGGTGAACGTATTTCACCCGGCAAGGACGCATACGACACGACGAACTTCTACAAAGACTGGCCCAAGGGGTCACTGCTGGGAAAGATGATGTGGGATTATACCTGCGCACTGGAGGCACTGGGGGATGTGCCTGGTGTGGATGGGGCGCGCATGGGGATCATCGGGCATGGTCTGGGCGGCACGAGTGCGCTGCTGGTAGCGGCTTTTGATGAACGCGTGCAGGTCTGCGTGGCCAGTTGCGCTTTCACGCGGTTTCAGGACGACAAACAGCCGGGCAGGTGGGTGCAGAATGGCGATTGCGCGCTGCTTCCCAACCTCGAAGAGGCAATTGCGTCCAAATCATTCCCCTTTGACTGGGAGCATGTGCTGGCCTTGGCCGCCCCGACGCCAACGCTGGTGATTACGGCACTCAATGACGACAGATTGGCCAATACGAAAAGCTGCCAGAAAGCCGTGGGCGCTGCGAAGAATGTGTACCGCATGCTCGGCGCCGAGAACGCCCTGGAAAACTGGACCCACTCGAACGGTCGGACCATTACCGTCGAAACGCTCGATGCGGCGGATGAATGGTTCGAGCGCTGGCTGTAGACGGATTGGGGTCCCAGTCCCGCTTGGAATGGATATGTTCGGTGGCTGCCTGGTGCACGCATCGGACACCGTTTTGACAAGCGCCCACTACTACGATAGAGCCTTTGCGGGCACATTTTCGGGAATTTGCGGGAGCGCTTGATCGTTCGTGCTACGGTTAGGCATTAGAAGCAGGAGTGCAGTAGCAGTGGTGCCCGGAACACGGGGAAACGGTGGAATCGCAGGCAGGTTGTACTCAATCGAATGGCGGCACATTGTGCACCACGGCGTGTTCAGGACTTATTTTCGAAAAACAGGACCGGGGGTGTTCGCTTGGGTACGGAGAACCAAATATGACGCAAGTGCGAGCCATTCCAAATGAGTCCGGGCGTACGATGAGAACCGAAAACACCTCAAACCTGGACCCCCAGGTCTCGGCGCGCATAGCGGCACTGGTCAGCGGTGTCGAGCGCGTCATCTTCGGAAAGCGCGAATCGGTGAAACTGTGCGTGACGGGGCTTCTGGCGCGGGGTCACATTCTGATCGAGGACGTTCCCGGGATCGGCAAGACCACACTGGCTCAGGGGTTGGCGCGCTCCATCGACTGCAAATTCAGCCGGATCCAGTTCACGAGCGACATGTTACCCTCCGACATTCTGGGCGTTTCGGTATTGAATCCCAGAACGCGGGAATTCGAGTTCCGGCCGGGGCCCATATTTGCCGGGGTGGTGCTCGCGGACGAAATCAACCGGACGCCGCCGAAGAACCAGAGTGCGCTGCTGGAGGCCATGAGCGAGTTTCAGGTTTCGGTGGACGGCGTAACCCGTCAGCTTCCGCAGCCGTTTATCGTGCTGGCCACCCAGAATCCCATTGAATACGAGGGCACGTATACCCTGCCGGAGTCGCAACTGGACCGCTTCATGTTGCGCGTCGAGATGGGCTATCCGGGTGGCGAAGACGAGTTGCATATCATGCGGCGGCGGGATCCCCGGGCCGAGATGGCGCGCCTCGAGCCGGTGTTGTCGGCGGAAGAGATCGTGGCGCTTCAGGAGCAGGTGGGCGATATCCACGTGGATGACAGCGTCGCCCATTATATTCTGGCGATCGTTCATGGCACGCGGCAGCACGAACATATCCAACTGGGGGCCAGCCCCCGGGCTGCGCAAGCCTTTTACGAGGCCTGCCAAGCCCATGCGCTCGTGGAAGGGCGCGACTACGTGACGCCCGACGACGTCAAACAGATGGCGGTGCCGGCCCTGTCGCACCGGGTTCTGGTCCGCTCACGGGAAGGCAACCTGGCCGCGGCCGCGCGGGCCCGCGCACGTGCGGTATTCGACGTGGTCAAAACCACCCCGATCCCGCGGTAACGCGCCATGAGCCTGCGGTTACGCGGCATAACATGGCGATTGCCCCGCGCGGGCCAGGGGTTCCTCATTATGACCCTGGTCATGCTCCTCGCGGCATGGAACAGCGGGATGAACCTGCTCTATCTGCTGGCAGGGGGGCTTATCAGTTTCCTGCTGCTTTCCATCTTTTTCTCGGCGCGAAACCTGCGGGGGCTCGAGGTGAACTGCGAGGCGCCGTCCGCGGTACACCGTGGAGAAAACGTTGCGGTGATGGTGCGCGTTGAAAATCACAAGCCGGTACTTCCCACGATTTCGCTCCATATCGAACTGGCCGAAAGCCCAGGCCATTCCGTGGGGTATCTTGTGAAGCTGCCCGCGCGGAAGGCGGGCGTCGTTCGTATCAATGCACTGTTTCCGAAACGGGGCGTGTTCCCTCCCCCGCCCGTTGACCTTGTGACGACTTTTCCCTTCGGACTGATTGAGACGCGCCTCCGGGTGCACGATTCCGCGGAGGTGGTGGTGTACCCCCGCGTGCGCGCGGTGCGTCCGGCCGCGTTGGATGCGGCCCGTGGCTCGGGCGATGTGCCGCGCCTGGTTCGGGGATTGGGCGATGAGTTTTTCGGCTTGCGCGAGTATGTGGCGGGCGACGACCTGCGCCACGTCGCCTGGCGAATCAGCGCGCGCATGGGCGAACTCGTAGTCAAAGAAATGGCGCACGAGACCTCACGGTACGTGCTGTTCGTCTTCGATGCACGGGAGCGGTATGCGTTGCCGGATTTCGAGGACCGCTTCGAGGAAGCCATCGAGTTGGTGGCATCGCTAGGGGCAACGCTGCTGAACCGCCAGTACCGGGTGGGGCTGCTCACGGCCGGCGAGCATCTCCCGGAGGAAGAGGGCAAGGCGCAGGCGAAGCGGCTACTCGAAATGCTGGCGCGGCTGGAGCCGGAACCCGCGACCTTGCTGGATCCCTTCTCGCGGGTTGCACTGCTCGAGGAGTCGCGCCGGGTGATACACCTGTACATCTCCCCCGATCCTGAGCAATGGGGCAGCCGAATCGGAACGGCACACGTGCTGCGCCCCGAGGAGGCTGTGCATGCGTAAGAGCATCGACAGGCTCCTGATTATCAGCACCACTGCGTTGCTCCTGTCGAGCTTTCTGGCATTAGCCTCTGCCCCGACGGTTGGGGTGGGTATTTTCGCCGTAGCCTTTCTGCAGTTGGCGGTATGGCCCCTAAGCGAGTACCTGGAGCGGCGGCTCCCGTGGTACCACTTCGCGACCAACAGCATCGCGGCGCTGTTCGCCGCGACATTGCCGCTCTGGGCAAGCCAGCTGGGCCTGTTGCCGGCGGTGATAGCCCTGATTATGTACATCCAGGCGCACAAACTCGCGCATCGCAAAGAGCGCAAGGATTTCTATCAGCTGTTCCTCATGTGCTTTCTGTTGTTGATTGCCGCATGCGGGCTGGGGCCCGACGCGACGGTCGGTATTGCCATGCTCTGCTTCCTGATCAGCTCTGTGTGGGCCATAATGGGCCTGCAGATTCGGACCGAGGTCAACCAGGTGGGTCCGAGCGGTCTGGCCGACATCCTCCCCCTGTCAGAGCGCGAACCCGAGCCGACATCGCCCTCGCCCAGCCTGATGGATTGGGGTATGCTCCGCGCAGTCGGGATGGTCTGCATCGCAGCGGCGCTGCTCACGGCAGCACTCTTCTTCGGCACGCCCCGCATGGAAGCAGGGATACTCGGACGCAGCAACATTCTTACGCCCGCGGAAACCCGGCGAAGCACCGGCCTCAGCGATACGGTGGAGGTTGGCCAGGGCGGCCGCATCGAAGTGGACCACAGTCCTATCATGCGCGTGGAATTTCCCGACGCGCCCGGAGGCCGGTACTCGGGGGAGCTGTACTGGCCCAGCAGCACGATGGACACCTTCAGCGCAGGAGTGTGGGACAGGCTCGGGGGCCCCTATGCCATCCGCGACAGCCGGCCCCGGCCCGCTCCAGTAGATACCGGCGACCGGGCAGCCGTGGCGCGCGAACCTGCCGGTCAGGGCCGTCTGGTACGCCAGGTGATCTATCTCGATCAGGTACCCCGGACCGGACTGCCCTGTCTTGCATCTCCCGTGCGGCTCTCGTGCCAAGGAGCCACGGTGAGCTGGAACCCGCTGGAAGACGGTTTCTTCGTACAGGTCGACCGGTTAAAGTCGCCAAGCATCAGCTATGACGTGGTGTCCGAGGTTATAACTCCGCCCCCGCGGCAACTGCGCAATGCCCGCGCCGAGTACGCATCCTCGATGTCCCGGCAGGATTATTTCCTTCTGACGCGCCACACCCTGCAGGATGAGACGGTTCGTCTTGTGCAGGAGCTTACGGAGGAACACGATACCCTGTACGACAAGGCCCGTGCCCTGGAAGCGTGGTTAGGCTCGGATGTGTTTGCCTATACGCTTGATGAGCCTGCCCTTCCGCGCCATTCACCCATTGACGCGTTTCTATTCGAAGCGCGCCGCGGCCATTGCGAGTTGTATGCCAGCGCACTCGCCCTCATGCTGCGAACGCTGGGTATCCCTACGCGTGTGGTTTCGGGATACCGGGGGGGGGAATGGAACCCGGCTGACCGCTCGTATACGGTGAGCCGCGACATGGCCCATCTATGGGTGGAGGTGTATTTCCTGGACTATGGATGGGTCACGTTTGACCCGTCACCACGCGCCCAGGAGGATGTTTTGTCGGCACTCGAGCGCGCGCAATTGATGCTCTCGCGTTCGCAATGGCGTCTGCGGATATTCTGGTACCGCCGGATCATCGGATACGAGGGCGGGTTTACACTCGAACGCCTGAAGGGTGCTGGCCAGGGACTCATCGCGTGGACCATCTCCCCCTTCACCAACCGGTTGAATGGCACTTCCCCGGGCCCTCGCAGAGACGGCATTCTTTCGTGGCTGGCGTTACCGGGGCTCCTGGCAAGTCTGGCCCTGTTTGCCGTTTATCTCCGGTTCAGGGGGAGATCGCGAAAGACTCCTCAGAAGCTTACCGAAGCGCAACGCAGAGCCATCGTTCTGCTGGACCGGGTGCGCAGGGTGTTGAAACGGCGCGGGATCGATTGCGAACGCCGCACCGCGGGAGAATTGCTGGCGGCAGCGCGCAGCGCAGAACTGGCGGAGGCTGAAGAGGTGGCCGAAGCTATCCGCATGTATAACGAGGCCCGTTTCGGAAACCGGCCTCTCGAGCGTTCACAACTCAAACAAGCACTGAGGCTCATCCGGCCGAGCCGGGTTGCACGCTGAGAACGCATCCCCCTTGCGTTCTCCTCCTCTACCGCCCGAGCAAGAGAGCAACAGCATTGGCGCCCCATAATGCGACGGCCATGTCCCGGCGCCCGTCGCCGTTAAAGTCGTGAGCGCACAAGGCGCGGGGTTTGCCGGTCTTTCCGCCGGACTCGAAGGCATACATAGCTTTCGAGAACGACTGGGGCAAGGCACTATCCGGGGAGGTGTTTGTGAGCACGCAGACACGCCCGGAAGCAAAGCACGCGAGCGCCAAGTCGACACGTCCGTCACCAGTGAGATCCTCGACGAGGATGTCACGGATTTCGTGTTCGAGAACACTGCGCGAGACCCCAAGGGTGATCTCCTGGCAGACATCGAAACGAAAGCCGCCGGACCCGTAATAGATGGCGACCGAGTCGTAGGTGTGGCAGTGCGACACCACGAGGTCGGGCTGGCCGTCCTTGTTGACGTCCGCCACGCGCACTTTGTGTGGCAGGTCGCCGCGGCTCAAGAAGCGATCGGCCTCTTCAAAGTTGCCCGTGGCATCGCCTTTCCAGAGAGCGATCTCGCCCGAGGCGTACATGACCGTCACGAGGTCCATAACGCCGTCGCCATCGAGATCGGCAGCCTGAATGTCGCGTGGCCCGCCAAGAGCCGTGATGAACCGCGGCTCTTCGAAATACGCCGTTGAATGCCCGGGAAAGACGACCAGCACGTCGGAAGACCATCCCGTGGCGATAACATCGCGATAGTCGTCGCGGTTAAAATCATGTACGACGAGCGATGTGATGCCCGGTTTTGTGAAAATGGGCTGGTCATCAGCGTCGCGATTGCGGAAATAGCGCAGCCGGTCCACCGGCACTGAAAACTCGACCGGTTCAAAGAGGAGGTCGCCGATATTACGGAACAGGGTAAGGTCGCGCGACTCGCTGCGGCGCTCGACGGTGTGGAAGCTGCCCACCACCACATCGGGAGCGGGCAGGGCGTCAATGTTGGCAATGACGATGCAATAGGGCCCGAATCCGGTAATCAACGGGACCTGTTTCATGTATTCGAGGGGCTTTGCAGCCGCCAGTACCGAGAGTTCGTTGTTGGCCGGGCGCTCGCTTCGGGGGTCCGTCAGAACGCCGGCGTCCGCGGAGATAATCTCGGGAAGGCCGTCGCCGTTGAGGTCCGCGGCAGCAACCGCGGATGGATTGGGACCGACGGGAAACCAGACGCGGTGCTGCCCGAAACCTTCCGCCGCCACGGCCACCGAAGCGCAGAGCAGCGACGACAGCGTGAAAACCCACGCGCATCTGGCTGTATTACCCATGGGCATGCTCCCTGGAGGCAACCAGCTTCGCGGCGAGCCGGATGGCCGCGCACAGGCTGTCCGGGCGCGCCTTGCCGGTCCCCGCGATGTCATAGGCCGTGCCGTGATCAACGGAGGTCCTCACTATGGGGATACCAAGCGTGACATTCACGCCGTGGTCCATAGCAATCAGTTTGACCGGGATATGGCCCTGATCGTGGTACATGGCCACGACGAGGTCGAACTCGCCCTCGACCATGCGCTTGAACACCGTATCGGGGGGATACGGGCCGAGGCAATCAATACCTTCGCTTCGGCAGAGCGCGATTGCGGGAGTGATTTCGGTTGCCTCCTCGCTTCCCAGCACGCCTGCTTCACCGGCGTGGGGGTTCAGCCCGGCGACCCCGATACGGCGCCGTTCGAGGCCCAACTGCACGAGGGCGGCGTGGGCAATGCGAATGGATTCGGCAATGCGGTCGCGTTTCACGCACGCGATGGCCTGCAGCAAAGAACAGTGAGAGGAAATGTGTACCACCCGGATATCGCCGGCAAAGAGCGACATGCGATAGTCTTGCGTGTGGGTCAGATCAGCCAGGATTTCCGTATGTCCGAGATAATGGTAACCGGCCGCCTGGATTCCCTCCTTGTTGATTGGGCAGGTCACAATGCCGTCGAGCAGCCCTGTTTGTGCGCACCGAATGGCGGCCTTGAGCCATTCCACCGCGCAGCGGCTGGCTTCGGGATCGAGCACGCCGGGATGCCACGCAGGCGCCGGGAACCCCCAGTCAATCACGGGGATATCTTCCGTGACGCGCGCCCGGGAAGGTAATTCGTCCATCTCGCGTATGCTCAGCCGGGCCGCCACGACGCGGGCGCCGTCTCGCAACGCCGACGCGCTGCCAAAAACAACCGGCTCGCAGAGCTCGAGCATATCGGGCCGCGCGAGCACTTTGGCAAGAATCTCGGGTCCCACGCCGTTGGTGTCGCCCATGGTGATGGCAAGCCGCGGTCGTATGCCCGGGCCATCCGGCCGCGCTGAGGATGGAGTATTCGATTGTTCGGTCACGTCTCAATTCTCCGTTGACAGGATATGGACGGAAACGTACCACAGTGCAGGTAGAGCATACAATGAAAGCCTTTGCAGGGAGGTTTCACGGGGGGTACTTGGAATCGCCTTTGCACGCCGGAGAGTTGGCGTAAGCACGATGCATACCCGTTTACTCGGGGCACGATGCGGATGCCCTCGCAGCATTGCAGGTGTGCATCGAGGGGCAACGGGCGACAAGACCATACGGGCAAGCGCAAGAATGACCGGCGGGGGCGCCAGTCCCACACCGGAGGGTCAGTCCCGGTTCTTGGGATTTGCGAGGCTGCGAACTCAACGTTTTCTTCGCTTTGAGGTGCCTACGGCACTGTCGGGCGCGACGATAAACGTGGGGATGGGAAATCGGGAATCGCGGCCGCCAGGCAAAATGAACGGCACCTCGCACCATGAGCCAGCGGCTCACCCGCAAACAATGAGAATGAGGGCGTGAAGCTAAAAACCCCGGGAACCGGAGTCTGCCCCCCCGAACACACAGACCCACACGGACAAGCACGGACGGGGACACGGGGTAAACCTTCGAGGCAGCGCACCATGAGCCATTCGGCTCACCCGTAGACGATGAAAATACAATGACCGGCGAGGGCGCCGGTCCCACATTCCGGAAGGGATATGAATTTTCGAGGCAGTCGCCTGAGGTCAACTTGCCCGGCGATTCGGGAATCCTGCTCCAGCGTTGCCATACATTGGCTGCTCGCGCTGGTTAGGCGCTCGCTGGTTGCGCGTTGCGCGTTGGTATCTTGCAAAAGCAGATGGAGAAACGATATACTTTCGGAAGAGTCAAATGTGAGAATTCAACCTATTTGAAGGTGGACGATTATGTGGACGCCGGGAATGTGGGAGCTTCTGATCATCCTCGTTATCGTGTTGGTCGTATTCGGCACGGGCAAGCTGACCGATATCGGCAGTTCGCTGGGTACCGCCATTCGCGATTTCAAACAAAGCGTGAAAGAAACCCCCGAGAAACACGACGAACCTGAGCCTTCCGAGAACAAGGACCAATAAGTGGCGTACGGTTAAGTCGTCAGGGTCCTTTGTGGCAGCTTCTGCGGCGGCAGCTCGTGTGAGTGCGCCGCCGCTTTTATGTGCCGCTTTGTGCGAGGATGTCCCCCGCAAGCTGCTTTATCGCCAACTCCGCAAGATGGCGAACATCGGGGTTGCTGTCTTCCAACTTGGCTTCGAGGGCGGCCAGCGCGCCTCTGGCACCCCGCCCAATTTCCCTAAGTGCCTGAATGGCAGCGATTTGCACACGCGCACTGGGTTCGCGAACGGCCCCAATCAGCGTGGCCACGACGTCGTCGCCGATGTCGTTCCGTTTTGCCAGAGCCAGGGCGGCGGCCACACGCACAGCACCGCTCCGGTCTAGCAGAGCCTTGTGCAGGATTTCACGGATCTCGAGTCCCTCGTGTTGGATCTGTGCGACAGCTTCCACGGCCGCCAGGCGAATTTCGGGGTCGGGACTGTGAATCGCGGCCTTCAGGTTGGGGTTCAAAGGAAAAGCGTGCGGCGCCAGCTTGCTGAAGGCTGAAAGCGCGCGCGTCTGTACGGCCGCATCGGCGTCTATAAGCCGGTTACTGAGAGCCAGTACCACCGCCGGCAGCATCACCGGCTGCCGGGGTGCGAGTTCTTCCAACGCCTCGACGGCGTAGAAACGAACGGTAGCATCGGAATCTTTGAGAACCGCCACCAGGTAGGGCACCGCAGGGGCGGCAGCGGGTCCAAAGATATCCAGCGCACGTGCGGATTGTTGGCGTACCGCGGGCGCCACGTCGCGCAGGGCCTTGCCCAAAGCCAGCACGACCGCCCTTCCCGGTTCGCGCAGTTCCGACAATGCGCGCGCGGCCAGGGCGCGCACATTCACGTCCAGGTCCTCGAGGGATTTGATGAGATACGGGACGAAATCCGGCCTGCTCTCGAGCAAGACACCTGCGGCCGCGGCCGCTCCGGCCCGGAAGCGGCCTTCCCTGGCACGAAACAGCCGGGCGACCGCACGGCAGACTGTATCGCGAGGGCCTGCCGGCCCGGCGAGCATGCGCACGACGGCGTTGCGCACAGGCTCCTCGTCACAAAGCAGTTTCACGCATTCGACGAGCACCTGTTCGTCGTCGCCGGCAACGTGTCCCAGGGCATTTACCGCCGCCTGCCGGACGCCTGCATCGGGATCTTTCAGGGTTTCGAGCAGCGGTACGACCGCGTCGCGCGCCTCAACACCGATTCCCCGGAGAATCGTTGCGCACCACTGGCGAACCTCGGCGGAAGGATGGGCAAGGCCGCGAACCGCCGCAGGAACGGCGCCGGCCATCACAAATCCGTCGTTAGCCCACTCGGCAAGCAGGAAGGCCGCGGCCACGCTGGGCGGGCCGGTGTGTTCGTTCATTAGATGGAGCAATTGCCGGGCCATCGCATCTTCGCGACACGTCACAAGTTCGCGTGCGATGGCCATGCAGCGCTCTTCGTCCGTTTCCTGGACGAGCTTTTCGAGAAGTTGTTGCGGCGAATTGGACAACGGTAACGCCCCCCACCCTCGGTATCGACACTACAGACATGCACCCTGCCGTGTCAACGGATATCGTACTGTTTGAGTTTGCGGTACAGGGTTCTCAGGCCAATGCCGAGGGTCCTGGCGCAGGCTTCCTTATTGAACCCGCAGACTTTCATGGTTTCCTGAATGACAATGCGTTCGACCTGTTCCATGGTTACCCCCGCCGGAATACGAATCTCGCTGACCTCGGGCACGGTATTGCGCCGGATATGTTCGGGAACATCGTCTACGTCGAGGCGGTGTCCGTTTCGGGCCATAATGACCATGCCGTCGATGATGTTGCGCAGTTCGCGCACGTTTCCGGGCCAATCATAGCGCCCGAGCACGTCCATAGCGCCTCGCGTAATGCCCTCGATGCGCTTCTCGTTGGTCTCGCAGGCTTCCCGGATGAAATGATGGACGAGCAGGGGCACGTCTTCGCGCCGGTCGCGGAGGGCAGGGATTTCGATGACGACGACACGCAGGCGGTAGTACAGATCGTCGCGGAAATCGCCCTGTTCGACCATCTGGCGCAAGGGCCTGTTCGTGGCGGCGATGAGGCGCACGTCCACGGTGATGGTTCGTGAATCGCCAAGGCGCTCGAATTGCTGATGCTCGAGGACGCGCAGAAGCTTGGATTGCAGCGCGGGGGACAGTTCGCCCACCTCGTCAAGAAAGAGGGTCCCGGTATCGGCCAGCTCGAAGCGGCCTTTGCGAATCTGGGTGGCTCCGGTGAACGCCCCGGGCACATGCCCGAACAACTCGCTTTCGACAAGAGCCTCCGGGATGCTTGCGCAATTGAGTTTTACAAAGGGCGCGTCGCGCCGGGGACTGTTGTTGTGGATGGCCTGAGCGACCAGGTCTTTGCCGGTTCCGGTCTCGCCCTGAATCAGGACGGTGGATTTCGAGGGGGCGATCTGACGAACCGCGTCGTAGACCTTCACCATCCGGCGCGATTTTCCAACGAGACTCCCCAGACCGTATTGTTCGTCGAGACGGCGTTTGAGTTCATGTTGTTCGAGCATCAGGCGCATACGGCCCAGGCCCCGTTGGATGACAGCCTCGAGTTTGCCCAGATTGACGGGTTTGGTCTGGAAATCGTAGGCGCCCTGCCGCATGGCCTCCGTGGCCAGCTCGACGTCGGGTTCCTCGGTGATGAGAATCACGCACATTTCAGGGCTGCGCTCGAGTGCCAGCGCGAGAAGCCGCATACCGTTGATTCTATGGGCGTTAAGTTCGGTTATCAGAACATCGAAGGGGCGGTCATCAAGACGGTTGAAGGCCTTCTCGCCGTCGTCGACCCATTCGACATCGTAGCCCTGTTCGTCGAGGTAGGACATGATCCGGCGCGCGGTGTCCGGCGCCCGCTCGACAAGCAGAACGTCCGCGGTTGACGTGTGTTCCGGCATTTATAGACCCCTTTTTAAGCGCTCGTACGGATTCCTGCCCGGCACCTTGCCCGTGAGGCGGTGGATTGTGGACCAACCGGCCTTTGGTGTACGAACAAGGTAGAATGCCCGCGCGTGAACCGCCAATTACGGGTACGATAACAGAGGGTGAAAAAACCATGCAAATGCCTTGCGGGGCAACCTTGTGTATGTTACAATCGCTTCTCAAACATGGGGATTAGAGTAAACATGCGTCGCAACTTGCTTTATTTCAGTCTGTTGGTTGTGCTGGTTGCCGTTGCGGGCTGCGCAAGGGCCGCGCGCGATACCACCGGATTCGCCATGCACGATGAGACGGTTATCGAAGCGCCGTTCGAAGAAGCCTGGCAATCTACCAAGGCCGTCCTGCGTGAAATGGACCTCGAACTCTATACGCGCGACAAGCGCGGCCGGTTTGTTGCGTATACCGGCATGACCCGCCGCAGACTGTTCGTGCCGCACCGGGTCCAGTACACGATACTCTTGGAATCGGCCTCTCCCGAGACCACGAAGATCATGATCGAGACCATGCGGCAGGTCTACGGGGTAACCCTGCTCACGTACCCAGACTGGCACGATCGCAAGACCGAGGACAATAGCGTCGCGCTCGAGATCCTCGAGCGGGTGAAAGCGAGAACATCCTAGTCACTCGGGGCACGGGCGGGATGCCCGGCTGCGCCGGCTGGCTCTTCGTGATGTTCGACGGATTCCAGCTCAGTCCCGGTCCGCGGGTATGAGCGCTTGTTTTCCCACCGTATCAGTGAAACCCGTGTAACCCGGTCCGCCGGCCGCCACGTATCCATCACTTTGGCCGCTCGTGTCCCGGCTCACCCAGAACGCATAGAGTTTTCCGTTGGTCAGATGGAAACGGACTCGAACCGGCTTCCCGCTTAAGGCGGAGAGGTCCTCTCCCCCCTCCCACGTCACCTGCGCGAGGGTACTGTTTTTGGAGAGCGCCCGGCATTTGTCGAGGGTGAACGGTTCAATTGCGTTGCCGGTCCCATCCAGCAGTTCGGCGCGCAATTGGCCTTGTGGGTTGTCGATATTGACGAAGAGGTGCTTCCCACTGAATGTAAGCGGGCGCGTCACGACGTCCCCGCCCGTAGTGCCCGCATCGAGAGACACAAAGCCGTCCCGGCGCATAAACGCCACGCCGGTGCTGCCCTGGTCGTACATGCCGGTCTCAAGGAAGTGGCGCTCCTTGCGTTCGGGATTGCCCCGGAACCCCGAATAGTAGAACCAGAGTGTGTCGCCGTGGATTGTGCAAATCCCGCCGACGGGCTGGACGTACCCGCGGTCCCATACATCGCGGCGTTCGGCCCGGATGAAGGGCCGCCGGTCGGGGCGGTGCCAGTGCCATCCGTCGCGGCTGTAGGCGAGATTGAGTTCGGTGATCTTGGGCAGGCCGGCTTTGTCGCACTCGTTGTTGGGTGGGCCGAGGTGTATCTCGAAAATGCCCAGCATGATGCTTTCGTACGCCACGGCATCGAGATTGTACAGCTGGGGCGTTTCGCCAATCTCGGGGTCCGGCGGGTCAAGCCGGTCGGCGCCACACCACAGACAGGGCTGCCCGGCTTCCCATTTGGCGCCCGCGAGAAAATCGTCGTGCTCCCAATAGTCGCGGGACCTGCCGCGCCAGTTCGAGCGCAGGCTGTAGACCCACTTTTTACGGAAGGGGTTGTAGAACATCGAGCTGCGATCGCCCGTGGGGCCCGTCATGACGGGCTCGCTCCAGTGGACCCCGTCGCCGGAGACAAACGACATGGCCTCGCCATAGCCACCGGGCATTACGAAGATCTTGTATTTCTGGCCGGGCGCGCCGCCATCGTAATCCGGCACCACGTTCCAGGAATCGCACGTGTATTCAGGCGGAAGCACGCGGTTGGTTCCCGGCTCGATATCGAGCTCCGGGCGGTCCCAGTGAAGGCCGTCTTTGCTGGTGGCGTAACAAATCGTATGAATCCATCCGGCCTCGTACCACATCTTGAAGAGCTGTTCCTCGGAATCCCACCAGACTCCGCCGTCTTTGGGGCACGCAATCGAGTTGCGCGGACGATTGATCTCGAGGGGGGTCTCGGGCTCGAGTACCGGGTTGCCTTCGTATTTTTCCGCAAGGTGAAACGTCCGTTCCAAAGTGGTCTTCTCGATGAGAAAGTCGTCGACAAACAGTTGCCGTCCAACATCGATGGGAATCACGGCGGGCGGATGCTCGAGATACGGCACGGGCATCGGCTCGGTATCGTCCGGACGCACGGTTCTGGGCGGCCAGAGTTCGGGGAGGCGAATCCCGTTGCAGAGCAACTCGCCCGTGTTTTCCGCCCAGGATTCCGCCACATCGGGGTAGGGGTTTGCTTTCGAAAAACCAATGACAACCGCCCACTTGCGCAATCTCAATCGTTCTCCCTTCTCGAGCGTCTTGCGGTAGGTGCGCACGATGTCAAAGGGTTGCTCGCCGAAAAGCTGGAACACGTTGCCGTCGTCGATTCGGGCAAAACCGGCCGCTTCAAGTTCCTGGAACCGGCTGCATTTCTTGGCGATCTCGTGGACGGGGTCCGGCGTGAGAACGGTGATCTCCCCCGGTTCGAGGCACTCGAGATCCACCCAGTCGATGCTGCTTCGGAGGAGCGCCAATCCGCGCAGCGTCTCGGGACATTCCGCCACGACATAATCGCGGTTTGTGTAGAGCTTTGCCCCGGGGACAAAGGTGTCGACTTCGCAGGCTCCCGAAATGCTTATAATCGCGCCCTCACCATAGGCGGCTGCGCAACATACGGTCGAGACCGTCGCGAATGTCAATACCCAGTGGCGTACATGTGAAGGCATAGAAAACTCCTTGTTGTTCACGCATTCTGTCCATTTGTGTCACGCGCCGCGGCGCAATGCATCGGCGAGCCGCGCGACCATGCGTTGCTGGTGCTCGCGGACAACCCCGCGCGCGGTTTCGGCCTTCGCCCTGGCGGCCTCGGGGCTCTTCGCCATATCGAGTACGGCCGGCACGATTTGCGCGACCTGCTCGGGCGAGTCCATGTCGAAGAGCCAGCTATCAAGCCCGATGTCCCGCCACATGAAGCCTTTGCTCGTCTGCTCATCGAACCGGCAGACAATCGCCGGGACGCCGTTCCCGACGCACATGATCGGCGAATGCATCTCAAGCCCGAAGAGACCCGCCGAACGTGCGTAGGTACTCACGGCCTCGTCGGTTAGCCAGTACGATTCGCGCCACAGCACACGGGCTCTGACGTCTTCGGGAAGCTTGTCGAACAGCATTTCCTTCCCGAGGGCCATCTGTGTCTTGTCCTCGGGGCAGATCAAGACCTTCAGTTCCGTCTGGCGCACCACCGCGACAATCGCCTCCCGAAGCGGAGCTGTATCGTGTTCCTTCATTTCCTCGTTACGCTGGTGTTTCTGCTCGTCGAATGGCCGGTCTTTGATGAGCCAATACGGCGTGTAGCGGTATCGGGGAATGCAGCAGAGAAACCGGTTCCGTTCAAGACCGTGGGCGGCCAGGAACGACTCGGCGGCCGTGTCATTGCGCACATCCACAGCGAATGCCCCATCCGGACCAAACTCCATGATCGGGCATTCAACGCCATTCTCGCGGGCAAGCTGAAGGGATACGGAATCGCGGAAGAACACGAACTCGGCACCGGTAAGCAGCTCGCGCACCTCGTCACCAACCGAGGGCAGCGTGATACCGAACACACCATAGGGTTTGCCCGTCTCGGTTCGCCATTGGGCCACGTTCTTTCTCGCCACCAGGCTGGGCCCCGACCCGTGGAGCAGGAAATCGCATTCCTCGAAGGCCCGTTTTACGCTGGCAGTGTCTTGAAGGATGGGGACGTTCGGAAACCGCGCCTCGAGCATCTCCTTGACGCCCTCGCCGGTGTTCATCGCCCACAACTGCACGCCGGCATCGGGCAAATACTCCTCGAGCAAGCGCAAGACCCCCGGCGTGTGCGCGATGTCGCCGATGTTTTCGGTTTGCCACGACGAACGCAGCAGGATGCGCGGCCGCCTCGATGGTGACGTTGCACGCATGGCTGCCGACGCGGCGAGCAATGACGCCACACCGGTGAATTCTCTTCTGGTCATCATGATTGTTCTCACCGAACGTGCCCGCGAGGTCCCCAGCAGCGGTTCCGCAGTCCCGGGCCCGGAATCAGCTCTGTTGGCCATTTGAACAGAATTCGGGACTGCACGTCAATGAAATGAACGCCGCGAAAAAACAGGCGCTCTCTTTGTAACCCAAGTCTGCGCGCCTCCGGCACTCGGGGCTCTGGTCGTGAGGTAACGCTCCGAAGCGCGAACACCAAACCGGGTCCACAGGAGCCACGTCCGGGGCCGCGTCCGTCCGTGGTGTACCATGCCCCTCCCGTCCATGCGCGTTTGCGAATTCCCCTGGCAGAATGGAACGGCGAGAAACCGCTCGGCCAGGTCTTGACAGGAGGGGCGGCGCCTGGCGCAACCGCCGTTCTCCTGGACGAAAGAGAACTCTTCCTCTACTATGGGTTCATTGAGAGAGGTCTCTTGCCCGCGAACAACGAGGAAAGGTCGGGAAATGAAGTATCAGACAGTGGTTGCCGTGTTCGTGTTCTTGGGGATGACGATGAATGCCATGGCCGCAACGCCGCTCGAGGCCACGCGCGCCCAATGGTCCAGCACCGAGATTACCCAGCGGATCAACGCGGGAATCGAGCGTCACCGCAAAGGCGACATGCTCGTGCAGGTGCTCGACAGCGAGGGCCGCCCCGTCTCGGGGGCGGACGTTACGGCAGTGCAGACATCGCACACGTTCCTGTTCGGCGCGAACCTGTTCGTCCTGGGCCAGCTCGCAACGCCCGAACTGAATGCCAAATACGAGCGCGCGT
Organism: uncultured Nitrospiraceae bacterium; assembly: GCA_964520685.1. GTDB lineage: Bacteria > Hydrogenedentota > Hydrogenedentia > Hydrogenedentales > SLHB01 > UBA2224. The sequence continues at coordinate 17,223 of CAZFOG010000093.1, forward strand.
TTGCAGGGTTGTTCAACTTCGGTTCCCTGCCGTTTTACTGGAAAGACCTCGAGCCGGAGCCGGGAGCGTTGCGGTTCGCTGAAGATGCCCCGCATATCTGGCGGCGTCCGCCGCCGGACGCGCTGGTCGCGTGGTGCAAGGCCAACGGGATTACGCCCAAGGGGCACCCACTGCTGTGGCACTCGATCAACCCCGATTGGATGCCAAAGGAGCCGGAAGCGTTGCGCGCTGCATACGTCAAACGGTTCGGGGAAATCGCCGAACGATACGGTAGCATCATCCCCATCTGGGACGTCGTCAACGAGTCGCTGGTGTGTCCCCCGGCGTATCCCCTCCACTCCCCGGAACTCGAGTATGTGGCGTGGGCGTTCGAGCAGGCGCACAGTGTCTTCCCGAAAGAAACCCTGCTCATGATCAACGAGGTGATGACGGTAAGCCA